>NC_010581.1:2504166-2806944 GCF_000019845.1 Beijerinckia indica subsp. indica ATCC 9039
CACGAGCGCAAGGCTGTGCAGGAGCGGCACTGGCGAAAGAAAGGTCTTGTCGAACATGAAAAAGAGCTTTGGCTCGGGCACGGCGATCGGATCGGGCGCATAGTCGATCAAAGCCACGGGAATGCCGATGAGAACGATCGGTACCGCGAGGAGACGCAACAGACGGCGATGCCGCCGCGCCCAGGCGCCGACCCCGTCCTGCCCGGCAAGGAGGAAACCCAGCACATACAGCAATTGCCAAGCGAAAGGATTGAAGAACCATGTGCCTTCATCGGGCCAGGTCGGCACATTCAGGCCCCAGATCAGAACCACGAGATAAATACTCACCGACAGCGGCAACACCAGGCGCGGCTGTATGCGGTGCAGAAGGACAATGCCGGGCGCCAAAAAGGTCAGGACGACATAGAGCGGTAGAATATTGAAATATCCAAGCTGATAGGTGAGCAGCACCAGTCCGACATGCGCTCGGATTGGATCGAGAAAAACTGCCGAGGCATTATGCCAGTCGAGGAGAAAAGGCGCATCGAGCAAGATCGAGCAACCGGCCAGCATGGCAATAGCGAGTTCGGTCAGGACGGTCTGTGCGGCATAGATGGACAGGCCCCGGCTGCCCAGACGCATGACAAGGAGAAAGGGCGATAAGCTGCCCGCTGAACCTTGGACCAACAGCCGCATCGCCCAACCTGCGAGAAATACGAAGAGCTCGGCGGAATCGGACAGGGAAATATTGCGGAAGGTGAACCGTTCAAAGGTCAGGCCGGGAATATGATTGATGAAAATAGTCACGAGCGCGAAACCGCGCCAGAAATCGATCTCATTGGCGGCGCGCATCGATCCTCCAGCCGTCCTTCGCGCTTTCACCACTCCGCGGCGGGAAAGGTTCACTCGGAACCGGGCCTCATGCCAGAGGAGGTTTTCGACTTTATATAATATCAGCGCCCGCTTTGTAGCCGATGATATTATGTTAGCACTTATAAAGTCATTTCATCCTCGCGACTCGGCTCCATCAAGTCACGCAGCACCGTAGGCAACATTTCGGGCAAATCCTCGGCGATGAGACCGGGTCCGAAACGGGTGGCACTCACGCCATGCAACCAGACGGCTGCGGAAGCCGCCTCGAAGGCCGGCATGCCCTGCGCGAGCAGACCGCCGATCATCCCGGAAAGCACATCGCCGGAGCCCGCCGTCGCGAGCCACGGTGGCGCGTTATCAGCAATCGTCGCGCGCCCGTGCGGCTCGGCGACAACAGTATCCGGCCCCTTCAACAGGATCACACACCCCATGGCCTGCGCCGCCGCCCGCGCACGATCAGGCTTCGAGCGCCCGGCGAAATCACCCCGATCGGCGAAAAGATTGCCGAACTCGCCCTCATGCGGCGTCAGAACGACCGGCGCCCCGGAAGCCGCAATCGCTTTGGCAAGCCGCTGCCTTTCCTGAGCGAAACTGGTCAAGGCATCAGCGTCAAGAACGAAGGCCCGTGGCGATCCCGCATGCGTTCCGGCAGCCGGGCCACTGGCTTGCAGGATCGTTTCGACCAATAGGCGGCTCTCCTCACCGACCCCCAATCCGGGGCCGATCACCACCACATTCTTGCGATGATCCTCGAGCAGCTTGCGCAGATCAGCCGGACTGTCGCAGACACGCGTCATGATCGCGGTCAGCGCGGACGCATGGACCAATAAGGCCTCGCTGGAGGTCGCGACCGTAACCAGACCCGCTCCTGCACGCAAGGCTCCGCGCGCTGCGAGCCGCGCAGCGCCGGTCTGTGCTACCGGGCCGGAAACGACGACCGCATGACCTCGTGAATATTTATGGCCCTCGATGCGCGGCACCGGAAAATCCCGCTCCCAGGCGGCTGGCCGGTTCAAGAAGGTCTGGGGCTTGATTTCAGCCAGAACGGATTCGGCAATGCCGATGCCGACGACAACGGTTTCACCACAATGTATGCGTCCCGGCAAAAGAACATGTCCGGGCTTACGACGAAAAAATGTGACCGAGCGTCGCGCCTTGATCGCGACACCCAGGATCTGGCCACTTGTCCCATTGATGCCCGAGGGAAGATCGACGGCAAGGACCGGTTTGCCGGTTTTTTCACTCCATTCATTGACACGCAACACGAGATCCCGCGCGGCTCCCTCGAGCGGCCTCGAAAGGCCAGCACCGAACAAAGCATCAATGACGAGATCCGCGTGCTCCAGATTGATTTCATGTGCCGCAGTAATCGGCCCGTTCCACGCACGCGCGGCACTATCGGCATCACCATGCAGGGCATCGCGCGCGGCCAAGAGACCAAGCCGGACATCGAAACCATGCACGGACAAAAGGCGAGCGGCGACGAAACCGTCGCCGCCATTATTACCCGGCCCGCACAATACGACGATACAGCCTTCATCGGGCAACAGACGCAGAGCCTCGCGCGCCACGCCAGCGCCCGCCTGCTCCATCAGGAAAGATCCGGGCACGCCGGAGTTGATCGTCAATCTGTCGGCCTCGGCCGTTTCCGCATTGCTGAGAAGTTCGAGGGGGAGCGCTTGGGACATGGGACGGGCCAGAAATAACGGGTGAGCTTTGCCTTATGACGCTCCCAATGGGATCAGGCATCATGCCGGCGATTGACGAAAACGAGGAAAGAGCTGATCCCTGATCCAGTGTGGATCAGGGAAAGGATGATGGCTGAAGGACCTGGGTCCTTTCATTGACGCTCGGAAGGGAGAGGAATATGAAGAACCCCTTGCCTTTCCTGGTTTGGGCATGATCCCGCCAAAGATTTACGATATCATGTCTCAAACTGTAGAAAATGCATCGGCCTTTTCCCCAAACAGCTTCTGCTTGTGGGTCTGGTGCCGCGGCAAGCACGCCGGATTCCTCCGGCCCTGCTTGCGTTTCGCATCGTGACTTTTGGGTTGAAGCCCTTTTCGTGAAACACTGTTCATGAAATCACGCACCGCCAAATTCGGCATAGGCCAAGTGGTTCGGCATCGGAAATATCCCTTCCGTGGCGTTATTTACGATGTCGATCCGGTGTTTGCGAATACGGAAGAATGGTGGCAGGCGATTCCCGAGGAAGTCCGTCCCAATAAGGACCAGCCATTTTATCATCTCTTCGCGGAAAATGCGGAGACCGAATATGTCGCCTATGTCTCGGAGCAAAATCTCCTGCTCGATACATCCGGCGATCCGCTGCGCCATCCGCAGGTCGAGGAGGTGTTCATCCGCTCTCCGGAAGGCGCCTATCAGGTCAAGAGCGCCCGCCTGAACTGAACGCTCTGTGGCTGGGGTCCCGGCCGGAAGGTCCCTGTTTCCGGCCGCTTCATGTTTATGACTTCCGCTTTTGCGACAAAGCCTTTGAAGGTGCTTATTTTCCCGCCGGAGCCGGTGCAGCGGCTGGAGCTCCACCTGCGGGCGCGGGCTGCGCCGCTTCGAGCTTCTTGCGTTCCTCCTCGGCCCGCTTCTGCAATTCCGCCTGCAATTTCTTCTGCTGCTCTTCGAGCACTTTAGGATCGATCGGCGGACCGTCGAAAGCCTTGCCAAAACCTGTCAAGGGCACAGCGAAGGTCACCTCATTATTGACCTGATTCTTGACGGCGACGTTGAAGACCGAGCCTTTTTTCATCTGGTCGATCGTCGTGCCTTTCACCCTGGCCTCGGCGAAACAGCCATTCGGGAAGCAGAGCTCAAAAGCGCCTTCAATGGTCGGATTTTTATCGACCGAGAAACGCAAGCCCGGGCGCAGCAGCAAACCGACCGGCATCAACAGGCGAACAACGCGTGTATCCTCACCCTTGATGTCATAGACTGCCAGAGCGAGGACCGGCGGCTGATCGGCCTGGGAACCGAAATCCCTGGTCGTATAGCAGATTTCCTTACCGCTGGCCGGATCGTGACCGCAAACCTTGGTCCAATCATTTTGCGTGGCGATGAGATCGAGCCGTATCGGGCCTTGCGGTTGTTGCGGGGCCTGCTGGCCTTGCGCGGGAGCCGGTACCGCCGGTTGCGGAGCTGGCGCGGCCGGCTTACGCGCCTGTGCCATGGCCGATTGCATGGTCAGGGCGTCGGCCAGGAGCCACCCGGCGGCGCACGCCAAAGCCATGCGCTTTAACGAATAAGGCATCCAATTTCCTTTCAGTCAATCTGGCTGCGATATCGGGCTCTACGATATCAGACGCGTCAACCGCTCCACCCCCGCGGAGATCGGCGCCGGTCCAGTTCATCCCGCCGGGGCTGCGACGGCAAAATGATCACGCCGCATGGGGTTAAGCACAGGAAAGGCGCTTGGCAAGCCCGAGAAGCCCGTGCTTGTGGAAATTTTCGCCAACGCTCGCAGGACGGAAACACAAGCCAGCCTTTGAGCAGGAAAATCTGAAAAAATAGTGCCCGGACACAGGACCTGACAAAATTATCTCCTCTTTTCTGGCTTAGTGCCCAATGCTTAATCTTTATCTTTCCTTTGTCTCCTTATCTTCGTCCCACATCCCCCGCTGCGCCGGTTTCCTCGATGCCTTGCTCCTGTTTCAAACCTGTTTTCCTCCTCCTCTTGCTTTGGCAGACATCCTTTGGATTCGCATCGCTTGGAAGGGCCGCAGAAGCCGCGCATGCGATCGCCATGCATGGCGAGCCGGCTCTCTCAGCGGATTTTCCCCATTTTCCCTACGCCAATCCCAATGCATCGCAGGGCGGCACTCTGCGTCTTGGTTTTCAAGGGACATTCGACAGTCTCAATCCATTCAATCTCAAAGCCGGTTCGACCGCCCAAGGTCTCAACGGCAATATTTTCGAACCCCTCATGACGCGCTCGCTCGACGAGCCTTTCACGCTCTACGGATTGATCGCCGAGTCGATCGAGACCGATGACTCACGCGAGTTCGTCATTTTTCATCTCAACCCCAAGGCGCATTTTTCCGACGGCACACCCATCACGGCAGACGATGTCCTCTTCAGTTTCAACCTGTTGAAAACCCATGGGCGGCCACAGCATCGCGTCTCCTATGGCATGGTGAAATCAGCCACTGCTCCCGATCCCCTGACTGTCCGCTATGATCTCAATTCCGGGCAAGACCGGGAAATGCCCCTGATGCTCGCCTTGATGCCCGTTCTGCCCAAACATCTCGTCAATCCAGCGACCTTCGATGAAGCGACGCTCAATCCGCCGACCGGATCGGGCCCCTATATCCTCACGGAAGTCAAACCGGGCGAGCGTCTCATCCTGCATCGAGATCCCCATTATTGGGCGGCCGATCTGTCGACACGGCGCGGCCTGTTCAATTTCGAGACGATCACCATTGACTATTTTCGCGACGCCAACAGCCTGTTCGAAGCTTTCCGGGCGGGCCTCATCGATTTCCGCGAGGAGACCAGCCCCGCACGCTGGATGAAGGCTTATGATTTTCCAGCTCTCACCGAGGGCCGGATCTTCAAGGAAGCTTTGCCCATCGGCGGCCCCAAGGGCATGGAGGGATTCGTCTTCAATCTGCGGCGCCCCCTCTTCACGGATATCAAGGTTCGCGAGGCGCTCGCCTCCCTCTTCGATTTCGAATGGATCAACACCAATCTTTATGGTGGCCTGTACCGCCGCACACAGAGTTTCTTCGACGAATCGGAATTAGCCTCCACCGGCCGCCCGGCGAGCGAGGCCGAACGGCGCCTGCTCGCGCCGTTTCCCGGCGCGGTGCGTGAGGATATTTTGGAAGGGCGCTGGCATCCACCGCAGACCGACGGCTCAGGGCAGGATCGCACCCAACCTCGCCATGCTCTCGGGCTCCTGCACGAGGCAGGTTATGATTTGAAGGACGGCCTCCTCTCCAAGGAGGGTAAGCCGCTCTCCTTCGAGATCATGGTCACGGATCGTAATCGAGAGAGGCTGGCGCTTGATTATGCCCGTTCGCTGACCCGGATCGGCGTCGATGCCCATGTCCGCCTGGTCGATGAAGTTCAGTATCAGCGGCGGCGCCAAAAATTCGATTTCGACATGATGATCGGCAGTTGGATAGCCTCCGCCTCGCCCGGCAATGAGCAGCGGTCACGCTGGGGCTCGAAAAGCGCCGATCAGGAAGCCTCGTTCAATCTTGCCGGTGTCAAATCACCCGCCGTGGATGCGATGATCAATCATCTCCTCGCCGCACGAACGCATGACGATTTCGTCACAGCCGTACGGGCCTATGATCGTGTTCTGCTTTCAGGCTTTTACGTCGTGCCGCTGTTTCATTCGCCGACACAATGGATCGCCGGAACGACACGGCTCGGCCGGCCCGATGTCCTGCCCCGCTATGGCGCGCCGAGCGGCAGCGCGACCTTGGAAACCTGGTGGATGCGGCCGTAAAACGGAACGTGCCCGGACGCTTGCGACCAGAAACGCTCTTGGCCTGGTTCCTGCCTCTTCGCTCGAATGCCAAGCCATCGTATAATCAAGCCGTTCCGCTTTGGTGGCCCTTTCGTTTCCCTTCAGTGCATGAGCCTTTCCCGTGAGTGAAGAAGATCCCGGCCCCGTGCCGATCGACATTGTCGGAGATATCGTCTCCGTTCCCTGTTTCCTGGGGCTGCGGCTGGTCAATGCCGTGGTCAGTTCCGTGCCTGGGCTTGCCGTCGATATCCGATGGTATCCGTTCCAGATCGCACCCGATCTCCCGCCTGAGGGCATGGACCGCGCGGCCTATCTCGCGCAAACCTATGGTGCCGATCAGGTCGAAGCCGTGTTGGCGCAAGAAGCCGAAAGCGCCCGCGAATTCGGCCTCGAACTTGCGCTTGACCGTATTACACATCAACCCAACACATTCCTTGCTCACCGGCTGATCCGCTTTGCCTATGGTTTCGGCGTTCAAACACAGATCGTCGAGCGCCTGTTTCAGGCCTTTTTCCTCCAAGGCCTCGATATCGGCGATCGTGCCGTACTCATCGCGCTCGCAGCGAAATCGCGCCTTGATCCAGCCGCCGTCGAAGCCTTTTTCGCACAAGGCGCAGATATCGAGCTCCTGGAAAAGGAAATGTCCGATATTCGTCACGCCGGCGTCAGCCAAGTGCCGCGTTTCACCTTTGCGGGCAAGGAGGACATTATCGGTCTGCAACCAGCCGATATATTCGCCGACGCCTTGTTCAATTCGATCGAAGGCTGAACACCGAATGGGTGACTGGCCGAGGGGCATTCCCTCTTGGCCAATCATCGCGCAATGGCCGGCACCCTGCTCAACCGAGCCCCACCCTTTTCCATGCCGAACCTCCAAGTCGAATCTCCAGCTCGAAGCACTGATCACAAGCTTGTGATCGATCTCGATGAGACGAAGGTTCACTTTTTCCGTACCCTTCGGTACGTATCTCAGCAACAATAGAATCAAGGTCGCGACACCGCGCGTCCGCAGCTCGACCACCTGCTCGCCGGAATACGACCCGAGGAAGCCGAGCAAACCCATGCTGCTGCAGTCCCCCAGCGGCAGCAGACACTCGCACGCAGTGATTACGCCTTCCTATAGGTGTTCGTGGACCCGCAAACCGCCTTTCAAGCCACGCAAGCGAAACGCACTCTGACTGCCGTGGTCATGGCGGCGATCACCTTCACATTATTGACGCTTGCCGCTTTCAGTGTCCGCCGCGTTCTCATCACTTGAATTCCAGAGGTCCTATGGAACAGACTCTTTCCGCTCCGCAGAAACCCGAATCCTATCTCGACCTGCCCTTCTTCTGGCCGTTCAAGAACGTGACCAACATGACCGAGGAAGGTCTCACCCTCCTCAAGAAGAATCTTGAGTTTTTGGCCGAGGAACAAAAGTTCAAACACGGCCTGGAGCCGCATCTTGCAACCCCGAATACGATCAAGCTTGATCTGCGCACCGTGCGCTTTCGCGATTATTCGAAGCCTGACGCCACGGGCATACCCACGATCGTCGACGCTCCCTTCGCTGGTCATTCGGCCATGATTGCCGATTATCACAAAGGCCAGAGCTTGATGGAAACCTTGGCCGCCAATGGCATCGACAATCTCTATCTGTTCGACTGGAAATCAGCGACGCTTGATATGAAGGATCTCGAGATCGATCAATATCTCGCCGAGATCAATGTCTGCGTCGACGATGTCGGCGGAAGGGTCAATCTCATTGGTCTATGCCAGGGCGGCTGGATGTCCGCCATGTATGCGGCGCGTTTTCCCCACAAGGTCGCAAGCCTGGTCCTCGCCGGCTCACCAATCGATACGGACGCCGGCAATGGGCCGATCAAGCAGATGGCGCACACCTATCCGCTTTCCTTCTATCAGGAGCTGGTGCAAATGGGCGAGGGGCTCATGCGTGGTAAATTCATGCTGGCCGGCTGGAAGAACATGCATCCGGAAGCTCATTATTTCCAGAACTATATCGATCTTTACGAACATATCGACGATCCGAATTACATCTCCAAGGAAGAAACCTTCGCGAGCTGGTACGAGCATCCGATCGACCTGCCCGGACGCTGGTATCTTCAAGCCATCACGCAGCTCTTCAAGGAAAATCGCTTCGCCAAAGGCACGTTTGTCGCGCTGGGCGAGACCCTGAACCTGAAAAACGTCACCTGCCCGGTCTATCTGCTCGCCGGTGAAACGGACGATATCACCACCAAGGAACAGGTGTTTGATGCCGACAAATATCTCGGCACACCGAAGGACCAGATTCAGAAACAGCTCGTTCCAGGCGGCCATATCGGCCTGTTCATGGGAACGCATACATTGAAGCAAGCCTGGCCCGGCATTGCCGCCTGGATCCGGACGAATGGGAAGTAAATATCTCACCCAGTCGTGATAACAAAGCTACGGGTTCGGCTTGCCGGCTCGTTTCAGTCTTTACGAAAAGAGACTGATACCAAGGGTCGCGGAGAGTGACCTTGGTTCCTGGTATCAGCCAGTGTCTATGCTTGGATCTTTGGAAGAGGTGTAGCGCCTGCGCTCTATTTTTTTTGAAAACGCATCAGATTGGACCCAAAAAGTGGGAGCCACTTTTGGGTCTGATGCTCTAGGCTGCGCACTGTTCCAATTCGATCAGGGCACCGTTGAAATCCTTCGGATGGAGAAACAAGACCGGCAGGCCATGGGCTCCGATCTTGGGCTCGCCATCACCCAGGACACGCGCGCCATTCGTCACCAGGCGATCGCGCGCGGCTTTCAGATCATCGACTTCATAGCATACATGATGAATGCCGCCCGATGGATTACGTTCGAGGAACGCAGCAATCGGTGATTGGCCGCCGAGAGGCGTCAGCAATTCGATCTTCGTATTGGGGAGAACGACGAATACCACACTGACCCCATGCTCAGGCAACGCCTGAGGCTCGGAGACTTCGGCGCCGAGAGCCTGGGTGTAAAGCGCCGAAGCCGCCGCGAGATCTGGCACGGCGATCGCCACATGGTTCAAACGTCCGATCATGCTCTTGCTGTCTCTTCTTGCTGTTTTTAACGAAGATAAAAGGCTGGGTCCTTCTGGACAAAACCTTGATGCGCGCTGAGAGTTTCAAGCAGTTCCGTAGCGGCCGAGAAAAGCGGTGTCCCCGGGGGAAAGATCGCGGCGGCACCGGAATCACGCAATTGTGCGTAATCTTGCGGCGGCACGACGCCACCGACAACAATCATGATTTCGGGATGGCCAAGCTTGGCCAGTTCCTCGCGCAATTCCGGCACGAGGCTCAAATGTCCACCGGCGAGCGACGACACGCCAATGACATCGACATCCTCCTCGATCGCCTGGCGCGCGGTTTCCTCCGGCGTGGCGAAGAGCGGACCGAGCACGACCCTGAAGCCGAGATCGGCAAAGCCGGAAGCCACCACTTTCTGCCCACGGTCATGGCCATCCTGGCCCATTTTCGCAACGAGCACGGCGGGGAGATGGCCACTGTTTCGGGTAAAATCCTCGACAGCGGTGACGGCTTCCTGAATGGATTCCGCCTTGTGGCTCATCGCCTCTTTGTAAACACCGCTCGTGACCTCAATCGTGGCACGATGGCGGCCGAAAACTGTTTCGAGCGCCGCGGACATTTCCCCAACCGTCGCCTTGGCGCGCGCTGCTGCAACCGCCAACGCCAGCAGATTCCCCTTGGTTCGGTCCGCCGCCGCCTCAGTCAGAGCTGCGAGCGCCCGCAAAACTTCCTGATTGTCACGTTCAGCACGCAGCCGGGCGAGCTTTTCAATCTGAACCGAACGCACCGCCGAATTGTCGATCTGCAAAATATCGATCGGCTTTTCCTCAATCGGCTTGACATGATTGACGCCGATAATGCGGTCGAGCCCGGCGTCTATCCGGCCCTGTGTGCGGGCGGCGGCCTGTTCGATCCGCAATTTTGGCAAACCGCTGCCAATTGCCTTGGCCATGCCGCCAAGCGCCTCAATTTCGGCAATGTGACCACGCGCCTTGGCGGCGAGTTCCGCCGTCAAGGCTTCGACATAATAGGAACCACCCCAGACATCGATGATCCGCGTAATGCCGGTTTCCTGTTGCAAAAGAAGCTGGGTGTTGCGGGCGATACGGGCCGAAAATGCGCTTGGCAAGGCAAGCGCTTCATCGAGCGCGTTTGTATGCAGGGATTGCGTCTGCCCCGCTGTCGAGGCCATGGCCTCGACGCAGGTGCGCGCAACATTGTTGAAGACATCCTGAGCAGCAAGCGACCAGCCCGAAGTCTGGCAATGTGTGCGCAGCATCAAGGATTTTTCATCCTTGGGGCCGAACCGCTCGACAAGCTCGCACCACAACTGCCGCGCCGCCCGCAGCTTGGCGATTTCCATGAAGAAATTCATGCCTGTCGCGAAGAAGAAGGACAGGCGTGGAGCGAATTGATCAATGCCGAGCCCCGCCGCGATGCCGGCGCGGATATAGTCCACGCCATCGGCGAGTGTATAGGCGAGTTCCAGATCCTGTGTCGCGCCGGCTTCCTGCATATGATAGCCGGAGATCGAGATCGAATTGAACTTCGGCATATGTTTCGCCGTGAAAGCGAAAATATCCGCGACGATCCGCATCGAATCCTCGGGCGGATAAATGTAGGTATTGCGGACCATGAACTCTTTCAGAATATCGTTCTGAATGGTTCCCGCGAGTCGTTCGGGCGCCACGCCCTGTTCCTCGGCCGCGACGATATAGAGCGCGAGAATCGGCAAAACCGCGCCATTCATCGTCATGGAGACACTGATGTCACCGAGGGGAATGCCCTGAAACAAAGTCCGCATGTCATAGATCGAATCGATCGCCACGCCCGCCATGCCGACATCGCTCGCAACACGCGGATGATCGGAATCATAGCCGCGATGCGTCGCAAGATCGAAGGCGATGGACAAGCCCTTCTGGCCGGCGGCGAGATTACGGCGGTAGAAAGCATTCGATTCTTCCGCCGTGGAGAAACCAGCATATTGGCGGATCGTCCAAGGCTGTGTGACATACATGGTCGGATAGGGACCACGCAGAAACGGCCGCATTCCCGGATAAGTATCGACCGAGGCGAGCGTGTGCCGGTCTGTCTCTGTATAGAGGCTTTTGATAGCAATGCCCTCAGCCGTCATCCGTGGCGACGTACCCACGGGCTGCGTCGCAGCATGGACATCGGCCCATGACGCCTGGTCCGGAGCGGCGAAATCGGGAATTCTGCTCATTAGATCGCCTCCGCCAGAGTAGATGCTTTTTCCTTCAGGAGAGCGGTCGGATAGGCCAGCCCGTCGCAGCCGGTAAAGATGAACGCCTCAATCCCGGCGCTGCGATAGGTTTCCTCCGCCTGCCCCGGCTTGCCGGCCAGAACAAGATGGGCGCAGCCGGCCTCAGCCAGTTTGCCCGCCAGCGGAACGGCCTGTTCCGCATACAGGACATCCGAGGAACACAAACAAGCCGCCAGTGCGCCGCTTTCGGCAAATCCCGCGATCAAGGCCGCCTCGCTCTCGAAACCTTCATTTTCCAGAACGTCGAAACCGGCCGCCGCGAAGAAATTCTGGGCGAAAGCAGCACGCGGTGAGAAATCGGATCGCGAGCCGAAATTGGCAAGGAAAATGGCTGGCCTTTTGCCCAATTGCGCCGTCAATTCATCGGCTTTGGCATATAAGCGCTCAAACGGCGCCGACACTCTCGAGGCCGGCAACAGCGATGTCTCTTGAGCGTGGTCCCCATCGAGATCAGAAACCGGCGCGAGGACCGCTACTGGCAGTTCCCCAGGGTTCGGGAAAGCGCTGGTGCCAATGATCGGCAGACGACGACGCGCAACCGCCTGCCCCCGCTCGCTTCGTGTCTTGCCGATGGCAGCCTGAACCGACCCTTTGGCCAAGGCGGCACCAAGACCACCCTCCTCCTCGATGGCACGGAACAAGCTCCAGGCGGCTGAGCACAAAGCTTCGGTCAGATTCTCGAAAGCCCCCGAACCCGCAGCCGGATCATCGACCCAGCCGAGCCGAGCCTCTTCCAAAAGGATCAAGTGCGTGTTGCGCGCAATGCGCCGGGCGAAATCGTCCGGCAGGCCGAGCGGCTGTGTGAAGGGCAGAATGGAGATCGAATCCGCTCCGCCGCAGCCCGCCGCCAAGGTTGCGGTCGTGGCGCGCAGAACGTTATTGAACGGATCACGCCGCGTCATCATACGCCAAGCCGTCTCGCCATGCAGGTCAAGCGTAGACGGGCCAAGACCGCAAGCCGCTTCCACCCGTGCCCAAAGCCGGCGCAGGGCCCTGAATTTCGCCAACGTCAAGGTGAGATCGGCATCGGCGGCCAAGGCGAAGGCCAGCCAGGACCTCGCTTTTTCGAGATCATGGCCCTTGGACTCCATCGCCCGCAGAAGTGCGACGCCATTAGCGAGGACAAAGGCGAGTTCCTGGGCCTCAGACGCACCGGCGGCATGAGCCGGGCGCCCATCGCACAGAAACACCCGGCCAGAAAACGCCCCGGCCTCCAACTCAGGCAAGAGAGCCAAAGCCGCCTCAAGGGGTGCCGCCAAAGCCGCGGCGTCCTTGGCATGGAAAGCGGCGCCACCGATAGGATCAAGACCCAGATGAAGATCGAGACGCGCCAGACTCACGCCCTGGCGCGCGGCCAAGTCAAGCAGCCCGCGCGTTGCGGCCAAGCCCTCGGGGCCGGCTTCAATCCGCAAGGAGAGCCCAGGAGCGAACAGTGAGCCCAAGACTTGCTCGAGCGTCGAAACCGTAAAATCCTTAAGGCCAAATCCATAGGCATTCGGCGCCTTGGCGCCGACCAGAGCCAGACCGTCCGCGCCATGAGCGAGATCGGTCAGGGCCGTCGCATGGGCGGAGGCAGGCTCGACGTGATCGATCCGTTGCACGATGTTCCAGGACGAATGCCGTGCACGAATCGCGCGTGGAGCATCGACATGGGCCGCCGGATAAAGCGGGCCGATCGGCAGCGCATCGAAACTATGGGCTATAAGCCTCGCTTCGAAATCAGCGCCCTTCAGCACCTTATCGACCCGAGCGCGCCATTCCTTCTCCAAGGCTGCTCCCGCCGCCGCGGATTGTTTCGGATCGACAATCGTCATGTGCCTGTCACCGCCCTCTTTTCATCATGCTTGGCGAGCACATATGATCACAACCTTGTGCTCTTGGGAGCTAGACGAAAGAAGGAACCAGGGCGCGCAAATGCCGTCTTTTCAAAGATGAAAAACATCTTTCATAGTATGGCTGAGGCTACGCTTAAAAGGGAAGCGTTCTTTCGGGTCAATCGCTCAGAATCCGTGAAAAAGCCTTCGTAAATCGCGCCGCAGCTTCTTTTATCGTAGTCATCACGACATAATTCGTGACTATCCTGAAAAATCAGGACGAACTCGTCAAAGTACCGGCATCAATTCAAATATGTGAAGCCCTCTTTCGTGCTCATGGAGCATGCTATGCCCGACAAGTCGAGCCAGCAATTTTTGGAGCCCGCATTGCCTGTTTCCGTCCCCGCGTCCCCCCTTCAGGCTTTAGCGCCACAGGAAGCAGTTCCAGATCTTTGCGCCACAAATCAACCACCGGGCACCTGCCCCAGCGACACAAAGGCTCATCCCTATTTCCGCATGCTCGACCGTTTAGTGGGCGGTTTGAGGGCGCGCTCCACACAAGGTGTTTCACCAACGTCCCTGTTTCTCGCCTTGAGTGATTGGGCGATCAATCTCGCCGGCGCCCCTGGTAAACAGGCCGATCTCGCACTGACCATTTGTCGTGATACAGAGCGTCTCTTTCTGGATATCGTTTTAACCGCATTGGATGCGAAAACGCCTCTCGCCTTTACACCAGAGCCGGGTGAACAGAGGTTCAAGGATCCTGCATGGAACCATCTCCCCTATCGGTTCTGGTTGCAGACCTATTTGCGGTCACGCGATTGGTGGCGGCAAACCGCCGCCGACGTCCCAGGCCTTTCGCCGCATCACAGCGATATTGTCACCTTCGTTCTCGAGCAGGTGCTGGTGGCGCTTTCACCCGCCAACAACCTTGTCACCAATCCTGAGATCATTCAAAAAATCATCGAGACGGGCGGCCGCAATTTCCTTGATGGCGGCCGCAATCTGGTCGAGGACATCACCCGGCTTATCGCCGGTCAAATGCCTGCCGGTACCGAGGCCTATAAAGTTGGCGAGACGGTCGCCGTCACACCGGGCAAAGTGGTACTGCGTAATCGTCTCATCGAATTGATTCAATATGCGCCGGAGACGGAGAATGTGAAGGCCGAACCGATTTTGATCGTGCCGGCCTGGATCATGAAATATTACATCCTCGATTTGTCACCCCATAATTCATTGATCGCCTATCTCGTCGGCAAGGGACATACTGTCTTTTGTATCTCCTGGCATAATGTCACCTCGCATGATCGCAATCTTTCCCTTGAGGATTATCGCCTTCTGGGCGTGATGGCGGCGCTTGAGGCCGTCAACCATATTGTCCCAGGTCGTCTGGTGCATGCGGTCGGCTATTGTCTCGGTGGCACCTTGCTGTCGCTGGCCGCCGCCGCCATGGCCGAGATCGGCGATGAGCGTCTCGCCAGCATCACCCTGCTCGCGGCCCAGACCGATTTCACCGAACCCGGCCCCCTGCAGGTCTTCATCGACGAGAACGAAATCAACTCGCTTGAAAGCCTGATGTGGGAACAAGGCAATCTCCATTCATCACAAATGGCAACGGCCTTTGAATTGCTGCGGCCCAACGATCTCGTCTATGCCCATATCGTGCAGGATTATTTCCTCGGCGAGAGGCGTCCAATGCTCGATCTCATGGCCTGGAATGCCGACGCCACCCGCATGCCCTACCGTATGCATTCCGAATATCTCCGCAAATTCTATCTCAACAACGACCTCGCTTCTGGCCGTTACATGATCGAGGGCCGCACGATCGCGATCCAGAACATTCGCGTGCCAATCTTCGCGGTCGGCACCGAACGTGATCATGTCGCGCCCTGGAAATCAGTCTACAAGATTCACTATCTCAATGATGGCGACATTACTTTCGTGCTGACCAAGGGCGGTCATAATGCCGGTATCGTGAGCGAACCAGGCCACAAGGACCGCTCTTTCAGGATCAGCCATAGGCGCGTGGGCGATACCTGCCTCAGCCAGGAGGAATGGGAAGTTGCTGCACGGCCACGCCAGGGCTCCTGGTGGATCGCCTGGGAAGCCTGGCTCACCGATCATTCGGCCAAGGTCTTCGTCGCTCCCCCCAGCATGGGAGCGCCGCGTGATGGCTATCCGCCACTCGCCAATGCACCAGGCTCCTATGTCCTCGAGACGTGACCCCAAAAGTTTTATCTTTTGGGACAGGATTAGACGCTGCAACGCACCAAGAGGCTCATGACCGATCCCCTGCTCCATAATCGCACCTTCGACGAACTGATACTCGGCGACACTGCGTCCCTGACCCGCCTCGTGACATCCGAGGACATACAATTGTTCGCGGCTGTCTCGGGCGATGTCAATCCGGCGCATCTCGACGCGCATTACGCGGCAACGGATTTATTCGGTCATGTTGTCATTCACGGTATGTGGACGGCCAGTCTGATCTCGACCTTGCTCGGCACGCAATTGCCGGGGCCAGGCACGATCTATCTAGGCCAGAATTTGCACTTCTGCAAACCTGTCGCGCCGGGCGATACCATTACGGCCCGCGTCACGGTGAAGGAAAAAAAGGCCGAGAAACACATCGTCCTGCTTGATACGATCTGCACCAACCAGCAGGATAAGGTCGTGCTCAGCGGTACCGCGACCGTGATGGCTCCGACGGAAAAGCTCACTCTGCCGCGCATGGCTGTGCCTGAAGTGACACTTCAGCACCATGATCATTTCAGCCGCTTCGTGGATGAAGCACGTGCCTATGCGCCGATCGTCACCGCCATCGTCCAGCCGACGACACCGGAAGCCATCAAAGCGGTCATCGAGGCCCGCGAGGCTGGTCTGATCGAACCCGTGCTCGTCGGGCCGCAAGCCAAAATTTCCGCCGCCGCGGAGGCCGCCGGCGTTTCGATCGCCGGCTTTAAATTGGAAGCCGTCGAACATAGTCACGCCGCCGCCCAGCGCGCCGTGGCGCTTGCCTCGAACGGGACGGTCGCGGCCCTGATGAAAGGTAGCCTGGAAACGGAGGAATTGCTCGCGGCCGTCGTTGCCCGTGATTCAGGCCTGCGAACCGACCGGCGCATCAGCCATGTCTACGCCCTCGACGTCCCTTCCTATCCAAAGCCTTTGTTTATCTCCGACGTCGCCATCAATATCGCGCCAACACTCGAACAAAAGCGCGACATCTGCCAGAATGCGGTGGACTTTCTGCATCTGTTGGGCATAGCCGAACCGCTCGTCGCGGTGCTTGCCGCCGTCGAAATCGTCAACCCCGAAATGCCGGCGACGGTCGACGCCGCGGCCCTCACCATCATGGCAACACGCGGTCAGATCAGCGGCGCCAAAGTCGACGGCCCTCTCGCCTTTGACAATGCGGTCAGTTTCGATGCGGCCCATATCAAACATATTAGTTCACCCGTCGCCGGTCAGGCCGATCTCCTTATTGTTCCCAATCTTGAAGCCGGCAATATGCTCGGAAAGCAATTAGTCTATCTCGCAGGCGCTGAGGCCGCCGGCCTGGTGCTCGGCGCGCGCGTCCCAATCGCGCTCATGAGCCGTTCGGATTCGCTGAAAACCCGCCTCGCCTCACTTACACTGGCTAAGCTCGCCGTTTGGCGACGCAAGACTGAGGCAACTTTGCCGTGATCTTTTCCAAGGCGGATGGGAGCTCCCCGCCCCCGTCCTCCGTCATTTCCGGAGTGACTCTTGACTGCTAATTCTCAACAGCCGGAGTTGAATCCATTCTGGACTCACTCCGTTGACGATCTCCTAGGTCAATTGTCCTGTTCCGCCAAAGGCCTGAACAGCGAGGAAGCGCAGCAACGGCTGCAGCAATATGGTCTCAATTGCGATGCGCCCCCCAAAACCGAGAGCGCCTTGCGCGCGGTCCTCCGACGCCTGCTTGAACCGCTCTCCCTGATCCTTCTGCTGGCGGCGGTCGTCTCCCTCATCACGGGAGACACGACCGGGGGGAGTATCATCGTCGTCATTCTCATTCTGTCGATCGGGCTCGACACCTTTCAGGAAGGCCAAGCAATCAAGGCCGCGGCGGAACTACGCCATTCGGTCGCCCTCAAAGCCGAGGTTAAGCGTGACGGACGCTTCCAATCGATCCTGATCGGGAATGTCGTCCCCGGCGATTGTATCCGCGTGCGCGCGGGGGACATTATCCCAGCCGATGCGATCCTGCTTGAAAGCACCGCCTTCACCACCGACGAAGCCGCCTTGACCGGTGAACCCTATGCGATTGAGAAAAAGCCGGGGGTGGTCAAGAGCCTCACCGTGGCGGAGGCGAGCAATGCGATCTTTCGCGGCTCCGTCGCCTTGACAGGCGAGGCTCAAGCCTTGGTTATCGCGACAGGCAAGATGACCTTGTTTGGCGAAGCGGCCCTGGCGCTGGCGGAAGCACCCATCATTTCCCCTTTCCAGCGCGACCTGCATAATCTTGGTCTCGTCATCGCACGATTGACCCTGGCTCTCGTCTTGCTGGTTCTCATGGCTCGTGTCGTCGCCGGCCGTCCGCTTCTCGATTCACTCCTTTTCTCCGTCGCGCTCGCAGTCGGGCTCACGCCCGAACTTTTGCCGATGATCACGACTGTCACATTGACGCGCGGAGCCATGCGCATGGCGAAGCGCAAGGTCATCGTCAAACGGCTCGCCTCCATCCATGATCTTGGCGCCATGAATGTCCTCTGCACGGACAAGACCGGCACCTTGACCTCGGCCTCCATCACACTGGCCTATGCCATCGACCCTAATGGCACCAAAACGTCACGGCCGGCAAAGCTCGGGGCCATCGCCGCTGAACTTGGGGGCGACCGAGGTGCGCTCGACAAAGCCTTGATCGATAGCACACCCGACGCGGCGCGGGATTGGCAATTACGCGACCGGCATGCCTTCGATTACAATGCTCGGCGCGGCGCCATTCTCGCGGAGGGACCAGACGGCCTCGTTCTCATCGTCAAAGGCGCTCCGGATGCCATCATTGGCCTTTGCACGGCGCAACGCGACGGCGAGGGCACCAAGCCCATGGATGCGGAGGCCCATCACCAGGCAGAGGAGCGCGTCCATGCCTTGTCCGGTGAAGGACTGCGCGCCATCGCCATCGCGACGCGCCCCTGGGCGAAGGGCGTCTATCAGATGGATTCAACCGCCGAGAAAGAACTCGTTTTCGAGGGGCTTTGCGCTTTCGCCGACCCGCCGAAGCCAACGGCGGCAGCGGCCATTAACCGTTTGAAGGCATCAGGCATACGGCTGAAAATTCTCTCAGGGGATGATCCAATCGTCGTCAAGAGGCTGGCCGGTCTCGTCGGTCTCGGCACGGGAGCGGTTCTCACTGGCGCCGAGGTTGCCGCCATGAGCAACGAGGCGCTGGAATATCAGGTCCAGCATGTCGATGCCTATGGCCGTCTCACGCCGGATCAGAAGGTCCGCATCATCCGGGCCTTGCAGGCGCGCAAGAGCATTGTCGGTTTCATGGGCGATGGCATCAATGACGCACCGGGATTGAAAGCCGCCGATATCGGCCTTTCCGTCGAGGGCGCGAGCGGCGTGGCACAGGCCGCGGCGGATATGATCCTGCTCGCCTCGGATCTTTCGGTCGTGGCCGATGGAGTCGTCGAAGGACGGCGCACATTCGCCAATATTCTCAAATATATACGGATGGGAGCGAGTTCCAATTTCGGCAATATGCTGTCAATGGCTATTGCTTCGCCGACATTATCCTTCCTGCCGATGCTGCCGACTCAAATTCTCCTGAACAACCTGCTCTATGACGGGTCGGAGATCGGCATTCCACTCGATCATGTCCGCCCAGAATCCACGGCACGACCACAAATATTCGACGTAAGGAATCTCGTCCGCTTCGCGGCGATCATGGGTCCATTATCCTCGATATTCGATATCCTGACTTTCCTCATGCTCCTGTTCGTTTTCAAGGCCGACCCCGCCCTGTTCCGAACAAGCTGGTTCCTCGAATCCATGGTGACGCAGATTCTCGTGATCTTCATCATCCGCACCAATGGCCGCCCCTGGGACGACCGGCCGCATCCGGCGCTCATACTCTCCTCTTTCGCCGCTTTGGCCATTGCCGTCATTCTCCCCTTCACGCCGGTCGGCGCCTGGTTCGGCTTTGTCGTCCCGCCGCTGCCGATTCTCGCGAGTATCTTTGTCCTCGTGCTCGTTTATCTGCTGATCGCTGAATTCCTCAAACCCTTCGCCACGGGCATTCCGCGTCCAAACGGCAAATGGTTCTGAAACCATTATCCGCGCATATCGTTGAGACGCATGAGTCAGCCACGCCCAAGACCAATGCTTTTTTACGCAAAGCAGAATGCTTCACGTAAACAGCGATAGCGGAGAGCAATAATGGATGATCGCGCGCACGGTCCGGCCGGAATCAGTCAGCCTCTCTCGCCGGATCTGTTGCAGCGTCTCAATGCCTGGTGGCGCGCCGCCAATTATCTCTCGGTGGCGCAGCTCTACCTTCTCGACAATCCGCTGTTGCGGCAAAAGCTCACCCTGGATCATATCAAGCCGCGCCTGCTCGGCCATTGGGGCACGACACCGGGGCTCAATTTCATCTATGTGCATCTCAACAGGATCATCAAGGAACGCGATCTCGATATTCTGTTCATTGCTGGCCCCGGGCATGGCGCGCCGGGGCTCATTGCCAATAGCTGGCTGGAAAAGACCTATAGCGAGGTCTATCCCGCTGTTTCGCAAGATATCGAAGGCATGACCCGGCTATGCCGCCAATTTTCATTCCCTGTCGGCATCCCGAGCCATGCGGCGCCGGAAACACCCGGCTCCATCCATGAAGGCGGCGAGCTTGGCTATTCGCTCTCCCATGCCTTTGGCGCGGTCTTTGACAACCCCGACCTGATCGCGGCCTGCGTGATCGGAGACGGCGAGGCGGAAACCGGCCCACTCGCCACGTCATGGCATGCCAATAAATTTCTCGATGCCGCGCGTGATGGCGCCGTGCTGCCGATCCTTCATCTCAACGGCTATAAAATCGCCAATCCCACCGTGCTCGGGCGCATCCCGTCCGATGAATTGGAAAATCTGCTGCAAGGCTATGGCTATGCGCCCCTTTTCGTCGAAGGCGACGACCCGGACATTATGCATCGGCACATGGCCGAAGCACTAAATGTCGCTTTTGCGGGTATTGCCAAAATCCAGCGAGCCGCACGTGTCGAGGGCCATATCGAGCGGCCACGCTGGCCCATGCTGGTGCTCCGCAGCCCCAAGGGCTGGACCGGCCCCAAAACGGTTGACGGGTTGAAGACGGAAGGATTTTGGCGTGCCCATCAGGTCCCATTCACCATCGCCGACAAGCCTGAACATCTCTCGCTTCTCGAAAGCTGGCTGAAAAGCTACCGACCGGAGGAGCTTTTCGAGGAAAGCGGCGCCCTCAAGCCGGAGATTGCTTCCCTGGCCCCCAGCGGGGAGCGCCGAATGAGCGCCAATCCGCAGGCCAATGGCGGCAACTTGCCACGGCCGTTGCAAATACCGGATTTTACCCTGCATGCCGTCGATGTCGATTACCCCGGCGCACGAACGGCAGAGGCGACTTTCGTTATGGGGCAATTTCTGCGCGACATCATGCGCGCCAATGAGACAAACAAGAATTTCCGCGTCTTCGGGCCGGATGAAACCGCCTCCAACCGTTTGCAGGCGCTCTACGACGTCACGGACAAGACCTGGAATGCCGCCTTCATCGCGGAGGATGAACATCTCGACCCGACGGGCCGCGTCATGGAAATCCTCAGCGAACATACATGCCAAGGCTGGCTTGAAGGCTATCTGCTCACGGGGCGCCATGGCCTCATGTCTTGTTATGAGGCCTTCATTCATATTGTTGATTCCATGGTCAATCAGCACGCCAAATGGCTCAAGACGGCGCGTGGTGTCCCATGGCGTCGGCCCATCGCCTCGCTCAATTATCTTCTAACGTCTCATGTCTGGCGCCAGGATCATAATGGCTTTAGCCATCAGGATCCCGGTTTCATCGATCATATCGCCAACAAGAAATCCGATATCGCGCGCGTTTATCTACCGCCGGATGCCAATTGCCTTCTCTATATCACCGATCATTGTCTGCGCAGCTGGAACAGGATCAATGTCATTGTCGCCGGCAAACAGCCGGAACCGCAATGGCTCGACATGGAGGAAGCGATCAGCCATTGCCGCGCCGGTCTCGGCATCTGGAGTTTCGCTAGCAATGATCAAGATAGCGAGCCCGATGTGGTCCTCGCCTGCGCCGGCGACGTGCCAACGCTCGAAACCCTCGCCGCAGCCGATTTCTTGCATACACATCTGCCGGAGGTGAAAGTCCGTGTCGTCAATATCGTTGATCTGTTTGCGCTAGAGCCGCAAACACGCCATCCGCATGGCTGGAGCGATAAGGATTTTGATACGCTGTTCACCAAGGACAAACCGGTGATCTTCGCCTATCATGGTTATCCTTCCCTCATCCATCGGCTGATCTACAAGCGGACCAACCATTCCAATTTCCACGTCCACGGCTATCAGGAAGAGGGTTCAACGACGACACCCTTCGATATGGTGGTGCGCAACCGGCTCGATCGTTTTCATCTCGTCGGCGACGTTGTCGATCATCTACCGAAGCTCGGCGCCAAGGCGGCCTATGTCAAACAATGGCTGCGTGACAAGTTCGCCGAGCACGAACGCTATATCGTGGCGCATGGCGAGGATTTGCCGGAGATCCGTCATTGGCGCTGGCCAGAATGACAGCTCGATCGCCAGCGGCCGTAAAGAATGACCGCTGGCATCGCTCATACCTTCGATTACCGCCGCCGCATAGCCTCAGCCAAGGCGGCACCAAGCGCGCCATGAGAGGATGCCGACTGCTCCTTCGGGCGCGCTTGTTCCCGATTGTTCCCACGCCCGGCACGTGCAGGAGCGCTTTGGGGTGTGGCTTCCTGTGTTCGCATGGAAAGCGCGATGCGCTTGCGCTTCACATCGACTTCCACGACCCGCACTTTTACGACATCACCAGCCTTGACCAGATCATTGGGCTCCTTCACGAAGCGGTCGGCCAATTGCGATATATGAACAAGCCCGTCCTGATGAACACCAATATCGACGAAAGCGCCGAAATTGGTGACATTGGTCACCGTGCCTTCCAGCGTCATGCCTGGTTTCAAGTCCTTGATATCGTCTATCCCCTCGGCGAAGGTCGCTGTCTTGAATTCGGGGCGCGGATCACGGCCGGGTTTTTCAAGTTCAAGCAAAATATCCCGTACGGTCGGCAGACCGAAACGCTCGTCCACGAATTGAGCCGGATTGAGAGATTTCAAGGTCGCCGTATCACCCATCAGGGAACGAAGATCCCGGCCGCAAGCCGCCACGATCTTGCGGGCAACGCCATAGGCTTCCGGGTGAACCGAGGCCGCGTCCAAAGGCTCCGTGCCATGAGGGATTCGTAAAAATCCGGCGCAGAGTTCAAAGGTGCGCGGTCCGAGACGATGCACATCCAGAAGTTCGCGCCGATTTGTAAACGCCCCCTTCAGATCACGATGGACGATGATCGCATCGGCCAGCGACGTGCTGAGCCCGGAGACACGTGAGAGCAAGGCGGCCGAGGCCGTGTTGAGATCGACACCCACCGCGTTCACGGCGTCTTCAACAACGGCATCCAGGGAGCGGGCAAGCCAAGCCTGATTGACATCATGCTGATACTGACCGACGCCAATCGATTTCGGATCGATCTTGACGAGTTCGGCAAGCGGATCCTGCAAACGCCGCGCGATCGAGACCGCGCCCCTGAGGGACACATCGAGATCGGGCATTTCAGCGGCGGCCAATGCCGAGGCCGAATAGACCGAGGCCCCGGCCTCGCTGACCACGACCTTGATCGGCTTCGGCCCGGGAAGCGAGGCAATCACATCCGCCGCCAAACGGTCGGTCTCACGGCTAGCCGTACCATTGCCGATGGCGATCAATTCAACGCCATGTTTACGGATCAGCCGGCCAAGCTCGGCCATAGCGCCCACCACATCATTGCGCGGCTGAAAGGGATAAATGGTCGCTGTGTCAAGAAGCTTCCCCGTCGCGTCCACCACGGCGACCTTCACGCCCGTGCGAATGCCCGGATCAAGCCCCATGGTCGGCCGCGAGCCAGCGGGTGCAGCGAGCAGGAGGTCCTTGAGATTGCGGGCGAAAACCAAAATGGCCTCCTTTTCCGCGCGCTCCCGCAAATCATTCATCAGATCGAGCGACAAATGCAGAGATAGCTTAACTCGCCACGCCCAACGCGCGATATCGAGAAGCCATATATCCGCTGGCTCACCCTGCAAAGGAATGTCATAGGCTTCCGCAATCATGCGCTCAGCCGGCTTGATCGCCGATGTATCATCCACGTCCACTTCGATGGAGAGTGAAAGCACATCTTCATTGCGGCCGCGCAGCATTGCCAAGGCGCGATGGCTCGGTACTTTCGACCAAAGTTCGCAATGGTCGAAATAATCGGAGAATTTCTCGCCCGCGGTCTCCTTGCCTTCCACCAAGCGGGAGCGCAACATCGCATGGCCCTGGAGATAGCTCCGTAACCGGCCGACGAGATCCGCATTTTCGGCAAAAGTTTCG
Source organism: Beijerinckia indica subsp. indica ATCC 9039 (assembly GCF_000019845.1). NCBI lineage: Bacteria > Pseudomonadati > Pseudomonadota > Alphaproteobacteria > Hyphomicrobiales > Beijerinckiaceae > Beijerinckia > Beijerinckia indica. Next base: position 2,528,278 of record NC_010581.1, read on the forward strand.
GTGAGAATATCACGCGCCCCTTCAAGCGCGGTTTTGGTATCCGGCACATCCTCGGACAGATAAGCCAAAGCCAGCTCCTCGGGGATCACCTTGCGATCGGCGAGGATGGCCTCGGCCAATACTCCCAAACCCCGCTCGCGGGCAATTTCCGCGCGTGTGCGGCGCTTCGGACGATACGGGAGATAAATATCTTCAAGCTCGGCCTTTGTGGCGGCTTCCGCAATTTTGCCGGCAATCTCGTCGGTGAGCTTGCCTTGATTGGCGATCGACTCGCTAATGCTTTGGCGCCGTGCCTCAAGCTCACGCAAATAGGCTAGACGTTCCTCGAGTTGGCGCAATTGAGTATCATCGAGACCGCCTGTCGCCTCCTTACGATAACGCGCCACGAAAGGAACTGTGGCGCCCTCGTCGAGCAAGGAGATCGCGACCTTCACCTGTTCCGGTCTTGCCTGGATTTCGGTGGCAATGGTTCGGGTAATGCGATTGGTGTCTGTGGCCATGCCTGTCTCATCGATTCGGGATAGGCCACCCTAGAGCATATTTCCGAAAACTTGCAAAGTTTTCCATAATAAGCCTTGTATAAACAGGTAGATACGAAGATTCGAAAATTTTTCGTGAATGAAATGCTTTCCCAATTTTTCGGCAAGCACGGATTCTCTATGACCAAAGTCGAGATGAGCGACAAATTCAGGAAAACCACGGAAAAGACAAGCTTCACCGTAAATTTGTATTCTTTACGCAGATACAATCTCTTGGTCAGAAATTCATATCAAACACCAAGGTTTTGATCTTTGCATGTTCTCATTCTGCTAACGGAATTGATAACAAAACTCAACCAAGTCTAAAGCGTAGCAAAAGCTGAAACTCCTTGCGCTCCCTATGTTCCGTGTTAGTCTGATTACACACTGCCGCTATTGATCAGCATCAATGATCCGAAGCACCTGAATGATGACCCTCAGGAGTGAACATATGCGCGGAGTGACACGGAGCAAAGTGCGAACGAGCCTATCAGCGATCTTTCTTACGCTGACGCTCATATCGGTGGTGCCTGCGGCCGCTCAACAGCGAGAAGGCGTACCCGGCTCCCCAAGTGCAACAACGACGATCGATGGGCGATATTTGCCACCCCCTCCACCGCCATTTGGCGGTGAAATTAATTTAAACGCCGTGCAATCAAAACCTTATTGGCCAGCGCGCGTTGTGCCCCCGAAGGGAGCCCCGAATGTCTTGCTGATTATGACCGATGACGTCGGTTTTGGCGCTCCGAGCACTTTTGGAGGGGTCATTCCCACTCCGGCTCTCGACCGCATTGCCAATGCTGGCTTGCGTTATACGCAATTTCACTCGACAGCCCTCTGCTCACCAACACGCGCCGCGCTTATTACCGGGCGCAACCATCATTCGGTGGGTTTCGGCCAAATTTCAGAAATGTCCACAGGTTTCCCCGGTTATGACAGTATCATCACCAGAGATACAGCGACGATCGGTCGAATTCTGAAAGACAATGGCTACGCGACCTCGTGGTTCGGCAAGAACCATAACACTCCAGCCTTTCAGGCGAGCCAAGCGGGACCTTTCGAGCAATGGCCCATCGGTATGGGCTTTGAATATTTCTACGGGTTTGTTGGTGGTGATACCAGCCAGTGGCAGCCAAATCTGTTCCGCCAAACCACGGCAATCTATCCCTATATCGGTCATCCCGACTGGAACCTGACCACGGCCATGGCCGATGATGCCATCGCTCATATCAAAATGCTGAACGAAGTCGATCCCACTAAACCATTCTTTGTTAATTATACCCCCGGGGGCACCCACGCACCACACCACCCGACGCCCGAATGGATCAAAAAGATCAGTGACATGCATCTATTCGACAAGGGCTGGAACACACTCCGCGAGACGATTTTCTCTAACCAAAAGCGGCTCAATGTTATCCCACAAGATGCCAAGCTTACGCCCTGGCCTGATGATTTGCTGAAGCAATGGGATACACTTACAGAGGACGAGAAAAAGCTGTTCATTCGTCAAGCCGACGTCTACGCCGCTTATCTTACCTATACCGACCATGAGATCGGCCGGGTGATTCAAGCGGTCGAGGATACCGGCAAGCTCGACAATACATTGATTATTTACATCAGCGGCGACAATGGTTCCAGTGCGGAGGGATCACCCAATGGCACACCTAATGAAGTCGCGCAATTCAACAGCGTCGAGGTGCCGGTAGCAGAACAGCTAAAGTATTTCTACGACGTCTGGGGTTCGGACAAAACTTATAATCACATGGCAGTGGGTTGGACCTGGGCTTTCGACACGCCCTATAAATGGACGAAACAAGTGGCATCGCATTTCGGCGGCACACGGCAAGGCATGGCCATCAGTTGGCCGGGCCACATTAAAGATGTCGGAGGCATCCGTAATCAGTTTCATCACGTCATCGATATTGTCCCGACCGTTTTGGAAGCAGCGAATATCTCGCCTCCGGTGATGGTCGATGGCATCGCCCAAAATCCGATCGAAGGCGTGAGCTTAGCCTATACTTTCGATAAAGCGAACGCCGACACCCCCACCAAGCATCACACCCAATATTTCGAGATGTTCGGTAATCGCGGCATCTATCACGATGGCTGGTACGCCAATACACAACCGATCAGCCCGCCGTGGAAACTCGGCGCCACACCAAACCCAAACGTCATAAACAGCTATAAATGGGAGCTTTACGATCTCACCAAGGATTGGACGCAGAACGAAGATCTCGCCGCCGCCAATCCCGCCAAGCTGAAAGAGATGCAGGATCTTTTCCTGGTCGAAGCCGCCAAATATCAGGTCTTCCCGCTCGACAATTCACTCGCTTCACGAATGGTCGTGCCGAGGCCCAGCGTTACGGCCGGAAGAACTGAATTCACTTATACAGGCGAATTGACCGGCGTCCCGATGGGCGATGCTCCAAGTTTGATTGCGGCTTCCTATACGATCACAGCAGAGATCGATGTCCCTGAAGGTGGCGCCGAGGGAATACTCGCGACCCAAGGAGGACGCTTCGGCGGATGGGGGTTCTATCTTGTGAAAGGCAAACCCGTCTTTACCTGGAACCTGCTCGATCTCAAACGCGTTCGTTGGGAAAATCCGGAAGCCCTTTTACCAGGAAAACATGCTCTGGTCTTCGACTTCAAATATGACGGCCTCGGTTTTGGGACGTTGGCCTTCAACAATGTGAGCGGCCTTGGCCAGGGGGGCACGGGCACGCTCCGGGTCGATGGGAAAATCGTGGCCACACAAACGATGGAACGAACGATTCCGGTTATTCTTCAATGGGATGAGACCTTTGACATTGGGGCCGATACCGGTACGCCTGTTGATGATAATGACTATCAAGTACCGTTCGGATTTACTGGTAAACTCAACAAACTGACGATCAAGATCGATCGACCGAAATTATCGCCAGAAGACGAGAAACGTCTCATGCAAGAAGGACAACGCAGCAATCGCATGAGCGAATAGTTTACACTCAAGCAATGTCTAGTCAGCATTCAGAACGAGGAGACAAATATGACGAAGAGCGTGCAAAAACTCGCCGGCATGGCACTGGGAGCAGTCCTGACCATGGGGCTTTGTGTAGACGTGCAGGCCGCACCTGTGAGCTTTGCACGGTCAGTGACCGAATTGCCGACAGTCGCCGGGCCGATCATTCAAACCGTGACGCGGGCTGGAGTAGCCCATCGCTCCAGCCGCCGAACCGCGCGCCGGGTCAATCGCCGTCACGCCTATTAGTATATTGCCCTGAAAAGAGCGACATTCTTCACCATTCTCATGACGAGCCAAATGCTCGTCATGAGAATGCACAATCAAGTTAAAGCTACACCCTTGTGCGTTCAACGGATTCCGTGGCGATCCTCACGGTTGTTCCCGTCACATGCTTACGCAATAAGCTGGGCAACCGACGTTTATCGCGCGCGGCGAGCGCTTCCATGATCTTTTCATGTTCTTCCACGGCGCTCTTCCAGTTTGCCTCGCTCTTGCGAACAATGAAACGGTGTGAGTGCATGCGTGTCAGAATTTGCTGATACATGGCCGCAAGCGTTTCATTATGGGCTATATCAAAAATGGTTTGATGAATGCGACGATTGAGGCGGAGATAATCGTCTTCGTCACCGTTTCGATAGCTCTCCATCATCTGACCGTGCAAGGCGCGAACTTGGGCGATATCCGCATCGGTCGCACGCTCGCAGGCGAGTTCACCCGCCAAGGCCTCAAGGGCCGCCATGATGGGAAACAATTCCTCGATATCTTCCGGGCTGATTTGTGCGACGATCGCCCCGCGCTGCGGCAAGAGTTCGATCAACCCCTCGGCGGCGAGCACCTTGAGAGCTTCCCGCAAGGGAGTGCGCGAGACACCAAAACGCTCGCAAAGCTGGCGTTCGGGGATCTTCTCGCCTGGCTTCAACTCGCCGCCCAGGATCAATTGGCGCAGGCTCGGCGTCAATACATCATGCAGGCTCTGCCGGAAAATTGGAGTGGGCTCGGCCATCGACGTCGGTCCTGTTTCCTGCCGTTGTTTGAAATGACGAGACGGCCGATGCTGCTCGCACGGAATTGATCTAGCCTCATCCACGCGGGAATCAAGAATGGCCATCGCCGATTATCCCTTCGGCATGATTAAGATGGCACGGATATCGTTGACATTGGTCAAGGTCGGACCCGTCACGACCAGATCCCCGAGGGCCTGAAACAATGAATAGCTATCATGGCGCGAGAGATAGTCGCGCGCATTCAACCCCTTCGCCTCGGCGCGGATCAATGTATCGGGCGCAACGATAGCGCCCGCCGCATCTTCCGTCCCATCAATGCCATCCGTATCCCCCGCAATGGCCCAAATGCCGCGCGCACCAGCCAAAGCGACCGCGAGCCCCGCCAGGAATTCCGTGTTGCGTCCCCCACGGCCAGGAGGGGTCATACCGATCGAAACCGTCGTCTCACCGCCTGACAAAAGCACGGCGGGAGCCTCAACCGGCTGACCATAATCCCTCACACTGCGGGCAATCCCGGCCATGACCGTCCCGACCTCGCGGCTTTCACCTTCCAGCGCATCGCCAAGAATGATCGGCGTCACGCCATGAGCCCGCGCCGTGGCCGCGCAAGCCGCAAGCGCCATGGCCGGAGTGGCGATCATCCTGAAATCGACGGGTGGCAGATCGTTAAGCGCCGGTCGTCCGGCAGGCCCATCACTCAATGCCTTCATCACATGCGGTGGCAGATCCAGCTTGTAGCGCGCCAAAATTTCGCCAATAGCCTCGGCGTCAAAGCGTTCGGGCACGGTCGGCCCGCTGGCAATAGTTGCCGGATCGTCCCCTGGCACGTCACTGATGGCGAGCGTCATAACGCGCGCCGGCGCGGCGGCAGCGGCGAGCCTACCGCCCTTGATCGCCGACAATTGCTTGCGGATGAGATTCATTTCCGCGATGGTCGCACCGCTATGCAGCAAAGCACGGTTGACGGCCTGCTTATCGGCAAGGCTCAAGCCCGGCCGGGGAAGAGCCAGCAACGACGAGCCTCCGCCGGAGATCAGCGCGATCACTAGATCGCCTTCTTTCAGGCCGGAAACGGCGGCGAGCATGCGTCGCGCGGCATGTTCACTGCGGTCATCGGGGACGGGATGGGCAGCTTCGATCACTTCGATCCGCTGGGTGGGGACCGCATGGCCGTAACGGGTCACGACGAGGCCCGAAAGGTCCACGTCGGGCCAAGCCCGTTCCAAAGCGGCAGCCATTGTGGCAGCCGATTTGCCCGCGCCAACCACGACACAGCGCCCCAAGCGGGGTGGATCGGGCAAATGCGCTGCCAGAACATGCAGCGGATCGGCCGAAGCGACGGCGGCATCAAAGAGACGGCGCACGAATCCACGCGCCTCTTCATCTGACCATTTCCTCTGCCCTGCCAGGACAGAAGATGGGATGGATTGCTGTCTAGTGCTCATTGGCCGGCCACATCCCGCATGGTGCTGATCCTGGGCGAATTGGCCTGCCCCGTCGTCGCGTTTTCGGTGGCCGAAGACGCGACAAGCCCTCGGCTCGGCATGAAGAAGAAGGCGATGCAGGCACCGATCATCAACAACAGCACCGACCCATAGAAAGGCAAAGTGTAGCTGTGCGTAAGATCGATCACCAAGCCGAAAGCGATCGGTGACACAATACCGGCGATTGCCGAGCCCGTGTTCATGATGCCACTGGCTGTGCCCGAAAAATGGGGCGCAATATCCATGGGCACCGCCCAGATCGGCCCAACCGTCAGTTCAAGGAAGAAGAAAGCCGAGGCCAAGGAGAAACCGATCGTCACGAGATCGTGCACGAACAAAGCCGGGATCAAGCAAATCATCGAAGCGATGAGACTGAAGACGACAACAAGGCGACGCGACGCCGGAAGATCACCCGTCCGATGATACACGAAATCCGTCAACACACCTCCCAATGTGTCACCGACGACGCCGGCTGCAAAAATCGCGAAGGTGAAAGCGGCCATATGTTTCAGCTCGAGGCCATAGGCCTGCACGAAATAGCTCGGTAGCCAGGTGATATAGAGCCAGAATGTCCAATTATAGCAGAAATAGACGAGCGTCGTCGGCATCATGGCGCGCGTCAAAGGTCCCCATGGCACTTTCACGGCGCCCGCCTGCGTCTTCTGTCGCGGCTCAGGCAGCAGCGCGATTTCCTGCAACGATACCCCAGTGTGATCACGAGGATTGTCCCGGAAATAGAAAAGCCAGGCCAGGACCCAAACCATGCTCACGCAGCCAAGCGCCAGAAAGGCGCCGCGCCAGCCGAGATAGGCGGCGATGAGAATGACCAGAGGCGGCGTGATCGCATTGGCCAGACGCGAAGCCGAATGAACCATGCCCTGTGCATAGCCGCGCCGGCTTTCCGGTACCCAGGACGCCATCGCCCGCGTGGCGGCGGGAAAAGTTGCGCCCTCGCCGATCCCGACGAAAATCCGCACCAGGAGCAAGGAGAAAAGACCACCGACAAATCCGGTCGCGATCGTGGAGAGAGCCCAGATGCCGCCGCAGATCGTCAAGGTTTTGCGCGCACCAAATTTGTCGGCCGCGGTGCCACCGAGAATTTGCAACAGCGCATAAGGATAGCCGAAAGCCGAGAGAACCAACCCGAGTTGAATATTGGAAAGCCCCAATTCCTTCGACATCAACGGCGCCAGAGTCGAGACATTCACGCGGTCGACGTAAGTGATGAAATACATCAAGCAGATCAAGCCGAAGACGCGTCCCGTGGTCGTCGTGGCCGTTCGCTTGGCGGCCTGAACCAGGCCTCCCTGAAATCCAGCAGCCATTTTCCTCTCCTGCCTTTATTTTTGTCGTCTCGTCATACGGACCGGTGCTTCACCCCGATCCTTCGCGAGAGCCTCTAGTGCTAATCGGCGGCTGGCAGACCGTCAACAAAAATGAATTCATAATTCATTATACGAATGGCAGTTTGCCAAGAGCCATTCAATCAATTATGAATAATGAATTCATTTTTTGGACTAAAACAAAAGACGAGGAAGGAGGCTATCTTCATGGAACATGCATCCCAGGCCCAAGATACGGAGGGCGCCAGCATGGACACAATCGAAGAACCCGATTCCCCGCCCGCTGATACAAGGCCACTGCCGCTCGCGGGGATCAGGGTTCTCGATGTCACGCAGGTCATGGCCGGACCCTTCTGCACCATGCTGCTCGCCGATCTGGGCGCCGATGTTATCAAGATCGAACCACCCGAGACGGGTGATCAGACGCGTGGCGCCATGGGCTTCAAGCTCAAGGGCAATGACAGTATGGGGTTCTTGAATCTCAATCGGAACAAGAGAAGCCTGACGCTCAATCTCAAAAATCCGGCTGGAAAAGCGACCTTCCTCAAACTGGTGGAAAAGGCCGATATTGTCGTCGAAAATTACCGGCCCGGCGTCGTGAAGAAACTTGATATCGATTACGAGACTCTTTCGGCAATCAATCCCCGCCTCGTCTATGCAAGCATTTCCGGCTTCGGACAGAGTGGGCCCTGGGCGGATCGCCCCGGCTTTGATTTGATGGCGCAGGCCATGTCCGGCGTCATGAGTGTCACCGGCCATCCGGGTGGCCCGCCCGTGAAGGCCGGCGTCCCCGTCGCCGATATCGGCTGCGCCCTCTTTGCGACCTATGCGATCCTCGCTGCCTATATCGGCTGCAAATCCACGGGACGCGGACAATTCATCGATGCCTCGCTGTTCGAGGCGGCCATGGCCTTTTCCATTTGGGACATTTCAGAATATTGGGGCACCGGCCGCGTGCCGGAGCCGCTCGGCACAGCCAACCGCATGAGCGCGCCCTATCAAGCCGTGAAGGCAGCGGACGGCTATTTCGTCATGGGCGCGACGAACCAGAAACTCTGGCGTCTGCTCTGTCAGGAACTGGGCCGTGAAGACCTGCTCGATGATCCACGCTACACGGATATTCCGTCACGTCTCGCCAATCGGGACATTCTCATCACGGAACTCGAAAAGACATTCATCACCCGATCAAGAGACGAATGGGTGAAGCGCCTGCTCGACATCGGAATACCGGCGGGGCATATGCACACTTACCCGCAAGCCTTTGAAAGCGAACACGGCCGCCATCGTCAGATGCGTCTCGAGATTGATCATCCTGTCGAAGGCAAAGTGCCCAATATCGGTTTTCCGGTCAAACTGACGGGAACACCGCAACAGATTCGCATGCATCCGCCGCTGCTCGGCGAGCATACGGATGAAGTGCTCGTCGAGCTCGGTCTCGAGCCGGAGAGCTTGGAAGAATTACGCGCTCAGGGAGCCTTCTCACTATGAATGCGCCGATTGCCAACCCGGGACGCGTGACCCTCAATGTCGAGGGTGCGATCGCTTATATTGTGTTCGATCATCAATCCGCCCGCAATGCGATGACCTGGGCGATGTATGATGACTTGGCCACGGCCTGCGCGGCGATCGATGCCGATCCAAGCATCCGTGTCGCCGTCTTGCGCGGCGCTGGCGGCAAGGCCTTTGTCGCCGGAACCGATATTGCGCAATTCCAGACGTTCACGGGCGATGACGGCGTCGCCTATGAAGCCAAGGTCGATCGTTTTATCGCGACCTTGGAGAACCTTCGCGTGCCGACGATCGCAGTCGTTGAAGGTTATGCGGTCGGCGGCGGTCTCGCCATCGCCAATGCCTGCGACATCCGTCTCTCCGCCACCGGAGCGCGTTTCGGTGTACCCATCGCCCGGACATTGGGGAATTGTCTTTCCGCCGCGAATGTACGCCGGTTAGTCGCGGCTTTGGGAATATCCTGGGTCAAGCGGATGCTGCTGCTCGCCGAAATGCCCACGGCTGAGCAATTGGCCGCGATCGGCTATCTGGAAACAGTGGCGACGCCGGAACAACTTGATGGCGAAGTCACAAGACTCTGCAATCGTCTGTTGGAACACGCGCCCTTAACCATCAAGGCGAGTCGAGAAACATTACGTCGCCTTGTACAGGCATCCGACCCTGATATCTCCGACCTGATCCATGCCTGCTACGGCAGCGAGGATTTCCATCGCGCCGTAGCGGCTTTCGGCTCCAAGAACAAGACCGACTGGCAGGGGCGCTGATCCGATTCAGGCCACGCAAATATTGGCAACCGCGAGCTTGCGGAAAAGATGCGGCGAGGCGGTCGCGCTTGACGGATAGGCTGCAAGCTTTGATTGGAAAACCGGATTGCCGAAGGCCGTCCGGAAGGCTTCTACACTTTCCCAGATTGCATAATTCAAAAAGGTACAACTGCCCGCGATTCCGCGATGAAGCTGCGTCGAAATAAAGCCTGGCTGTGCCTTAAAGAATGCGGCATCATCCGCCCAGGCTCGGAGGAGTTGATCGACATCTTGCGCCGCCACATGGAACAGATTGACGAGAATGACGGGTTCACCGTCACTGACGTTCAATTGATCATGCAGCGTGACAGCGTCATCAAGTTCAACGAATTTCGGCATGATGTGCTCCTTTTGGGATAACAACTCGCAAAAACGAAATTGGCGGCCCGACAGCCGTTTCCAATCAATCCTTTCTGTCATTGCCAGATTCGTTCTGGCATATTTATATAGCAGACGATCTATTAACATAGCAAGCGATATAAATGCCTTTCGAACGAGCGGCCTCGGCAGGCTATTTGACTAATTGGGCAGCGCGGCTCTTCGCGCGCGCCATCGACCGACGCTTGCGCGAGTTCGGCGTCTCGTCCGGTCAGCTCCCGGTTTTTTTCGCGCTCGGCAATGGTGAAGCGCTTTCGCAAAAAGCCCTGGTCAAGGCGGCCTCGATCGAGCAACCAACCATGGCGGCTACATTGTCACGCATGGAACGTGATGGCCTCGTCGAACGCCAGCCAGATCCACAGGATGGCCGGGGCTTTCTGTTCTCTTTGACGCCGCTTGCCATGCAAAAGGCAGAAATGGTCAAGCAAGCGGTTCTAGCCGTCAATTCCGAAGCATTGGCTGATATTCCCGAGCATGAACGCAAGCCATTTCTAGCTACGCTGAAGACGATCATCGGATCGCTGGAAGAAATCGATAGCCAAAGCGACTTGAGCCGAACGAAATCGAACAAGGATTAGCTGACGAAAGTCGGCTGCGTCCAATCTGTCGTCACCGCCAGGCGGACCATCAAGGGGTTCGAGGCCATGCTATAGCTGCGCAAGGGCTTCGGCTTCATCGGCCTATGGATTATGCGTGAACAGAACGACCTGCTCTCTGTCTGTTTCAGACTCCAGGAAGTTAACAAAACGTAAAAATCAAGCCTGCCGATGCCTCTTTGTCATCGCATACAAAGTTTGCGGCGCGCCCGCCCCGGGCCTCAGCTTGGCTGGTCATTGTCGTGATTAGATCCATCGATAGTCAGATTGAAGAGTATGGTGCATTTGTCGATGGGCTCAGAGTGCGCTAGGGATAGATAGTGTGCTTTCCTTTGAAGGTTGGATCGAGACCTTACACGATACCCGTTGTATCGCTCGATTTCATGTCGCTTCATATCCTGGCACTCGACCTAGACGAACTCGTTCGTGTGTGTGAGAAACCTGTATTGTCAAGTCGGTCGTGAGCACAAAAACATGGATAAAAGTCATATCTCAAAGTGACTTGCATAGGCTACAAAAATCACACAATCTCATGATGGTAATTTTTTTAATATCATAGTGTAAACATGTAATTGTATTAAGGCATGACCTTAAAGCTTTTTCCGATAACAACGAATCGCTTCGCAATGTCACTGCTTTGAAAATACTTTGATTTTTCTTGGTGGAGCGTTTCCGGATATATGCTCTAGTATTCCGCGATATATTTGATGACAATGATTAATATGCATTTTTTTCGTTGGAATTTTAAGCGCCTTCCTTATCGCGGAAATCTGACGCATACGAATCAATCTAGCGATTGGCCTCAATTGAATAATGGGGTGGGAAACCATGCGTAAGATTATGCAAAATTGGCCCATTCTGCGAGCTAGCGCCGCCGCCGGGATGATAGCTGGGGCTGTTTACGTTCCAATAGGTATCGCTGAGGCTCAAACCGCCAGTCCTGACGCCGTCAAATCTCTCATTACGACTCTGCCCGTAAAGCCGCCGAGCTGGTTTCCTCCTGTATTGTACCAGGCGCTCAGTATTCCGACAGCAACGAGTGTGCCGACCTCGCCGGGAACACTGCCGCCAAAGGTAATTCCGCAAAGTAGTCAGGACCAAAATTTTACGGGCTGGCTCGGCAGCTATCAACCGGGCGGTTCGACACTTACATCGGAAAACGCCTTTTTCCAGTCGCTTGGAAATAACGGGCGCACATGCTTTTCCTGCCATCAGCCAGCCAGCGGCATGAGCGTCAGCACGGCCGCTCTTCAGCAGATATTCTCCGCCAGCCTTGGGCGCGATCCGGTTTTTGCCGCAGTCGATGGTGCCGACTGCCCGAATCAACCAAGCAATCACAAACTTTTACTGAACAGAGGTCTATTCCGAATCTTCCTGCCGGTTCCCGCCAATGCCGAATACACTCTCACAGTGTCGAGTGATCCGAATGGATGCAACACGCTTTCAGCCTATGCCCAAAGCATCGATCCAACGACCAGCAAGACCGTGCAGATGGTCTCCGTCTACCGCCGCCCGCTCATATCGACCAATCTCAAATTCGTAACCCAGACGGGTGCCAACCCGAATGGGGCCATCCCCGGCAACACTTTCCTTTGCGCCGATGGAATCACCGGAGCACGACAGCCGACAGATCCCTTTACGGGTCTTTGCCAAAGCGGCAACATCATGTGGGATGGTCGCGAACCCACGCTGCAAAGTCAGGCCATCAACGCGACTTTAGGGCATGCGCAAGCAACTCAGGCACCCACAGCCACTCAGCTTGCACAAATCGTTGCCTTTGAAACCGGCTTTTTCAGCGCGCAGGCTTATGATTATTCGGCGGGTAGTCTCAACGCTGACGGCGCGCTCGGCGGCCCGGTGAACCTCTCCCAACAGACGGCGGGCAACTTCCCTGTGCTGACCCCGACTTTCAATATCTACAATGCCTGGAGCGCGGCCAGTGGCATGCAGGCGCTGCAGCGGGCATCGATCTACCGGGGAATGAACCTCTTCAATAATCGACAATTTATCATCAACAATGTCGCGGGCTTCACCAATATTGCGGCCGTGGGTAACAATTTTTCTGGAACTTGTTCCACCTGCCATAGTCAGCGCAATGCCGGAACCGACACTTTCGTCACGGCTCAGCATGACATTGGGACGGTCGGCGACTCAGTGAGCGACAATGGGCCGGCGCCTTCAACAACGCTGCCGATTTTCAAGCTCACCTGTAAGAATGGCGCATCCACCGTTTACCATGGTTCGGTTGTCCTCACCAATGATCCGGGCAAGGCTCTGATCACTGGCAAATGCGCCGATATCGGCCGGACGTCGGTGCCACCGCTGCGGGCCTTGGCGGCACACGCACCCTATTTCTCCAATGGGTCTGCGGCAACATTGGGCGATGTCGTTTATTTCTATAACAAGCGCTTCAATATTGGCCTGACGATACAGGAACAAAAGGATCTCGTGAATTTCCTCAACGCGCTCTAACATTCTGAAGTCGATAAGTGCGGGGAGTTCTCGGCCGATGAAAACATTATTTTGATCTCTAGCAGGATCTGTTTTGAGCCCGGCTAGATCAGATCCTGGTCCGCTGGTGAATCTGACGCACACGATTAATTGGGCATCGAAACACAGTTCGGTGCGGGACTGTCAGCATCAAAAAAGCCCGCTAAACTAAGTGTCTGATTGCCTCAAATAAGGAGCTTACTTGAGACAAAATAGGAAATTTTGTCTCAAGTTAATGCTTCACCTCAAAAAGCACTCAAGTCGCGTAGTTAGTGGCAATCCGACAACAGATCCCCCTATCAGGCGAGATCGATCAGGATCTTCAATTGTTGACCGGCTGGGTCGAGAAGCGCGTCGAAGCCCTCTTTGACCGCCTGATCCAGCTTAATGCGCTTGGTGACAACCTTTTGGGCCGGCAATTGTTTGGAAGCGATCAAGCGGCTGACGCGAGGCCAATAATGGGTGGGATAGGCCCAGGACCCCCGAATATCGATATCCTTGAAGGTAACATTGAACCAGTTGAGGGGGTTTTCTCCGGGATGCAATCCGGTCTGCACGACGACACCTTGTTTACGCACGGCATCCGCGCAGGCTTTCAAGGCATGTTCATTGCCAACGCACTCGATCGCGACATCGCAACCAACCTTGCCTTCGCTCTCTTCACGCACACGATCACCGACATTATCCTTTTTAGGGTTGAGAGTAATCACATCAGGAAGAATGAATTTGGCAATCTGTAGCCGTGTTTCGTTGAGATCGGACAGAAAGAGTTGTGTCGCGCCAGCCGCCCTCGCTGCGAGCAAAGTGAGCATGCCAATTGGGCCTGCGCCCGTGACGAGCACGCTTGAACCGGCTGTGACACCGCCACGGTCACAAGCATAAACGGCAACGGCTGTCGGCTCGACCAATGCCGCTTCTTCATCCGTCATCTCGTTCGGAATCACATGGATGTTGTAGTCGTTCACCAGAGCATATTCCGCCATGCCGCCCCATTGCCAGCTCAACCCGACGAGTGCGAGTACGGGGCTCAGATGGAACAGACCCCGATCAGAGAAATAATCCCCGGAACGCGGCATGAGAAGCGGCTGGATCGAGACGCGATCGCCCGGCTTGGCCGAGGTGACCCCTGGCCCCACGGCCACGACCTCGCCGCCGAATTCATGCCCCAGGATCTGCGGACCAGACACTTTGGTAAAGGGATGCGGTTCGACCGGAATGAAAATCGGACCAGACACATATTCATGCAGATCGGTCCCGCAAATACCGCAGAAACGGTTCTTGACCAGCACCTCTCCCGGCCCAGGCGTCGGCGGCGGCGCCGGAATATCCTCGATACGCAAATCCTTGGCAGCGTGGAAGCGAAGCGCTTTCATCCTTTTCCTCCTGCATTCCGCCCCATTATTTTTCGTGGGCGGTTCTACCTTTGGGCAAGGGCCGTGCCGGGAACTACATTATTGTTATTTTATTGAAAATACTCATCTTTATTATTTGAGCCGAACCCCTGCCGTGGCATCTGCCACAGCGCTCTCTATTGCAAATGCCACATGTGGCGTTCTACGGGCGCGAGATGACAAGGCCGAGGCGTTTGATGCGCCGATAGACGGTCGTCCGGTCGATATCGAGGCGGCGGGCAACTTCAGACAGATTGCCTTGGCATTCCGCCAAAGCCGTTTCGAGCTTTGCACGCGCACTCTTGGATCGCTTTGCCTCAAACGGAATTTGCTGATTTAGCGTCTCACGCGATGGTGGCGTTCGAGCCAATGCCGGCAGATCCTGGCCAGTGATCACACCATCCTCGTTGAGAGAAAGGGCGACATCGATCACATTCACCAATTCGCGGAGATTGCCCGGCCAGCCGTGGCGGGAGAGCGCCAACCGCGCATCGGGAGCAAGCCGTATCTGTTTGTTCTGCGCACTGGCCCGCTGGTGGATCAGACGATCGAGGAGCCAATCGAAATCCTCTCTTTGCTGCAGCGCCGGCAAGGTCAGAACGGCGGCATTCAAGCGATAGTACAGATCCTCACGAAAGCGCCCTTCCTCGACGAGTTGGCCGAGGTCACGATGCGATGCGGAAATGATTTTAATTCGAACCGTCTTCGGCTTCGATTGTCCAAGGGGTGTCACTTCCCGTTCGGCCAGGACGCGCAACAGACGGGCCTGCAAGGCCAGCGGCATATCGCCGATTTCATCAAGAAATAATGTGCCCCCATCCGCTTCCTCGATCAGGCCCCTTTTTCCCCGCGCCAGGGCGCCAGTGAAAGCCCCTGGCCCATATCCGAACAATTCGCTTTCGATGAGTTGTTCCGGGATCGAAGCGCAATTCACGGCAATGAAAGATCCATTGCCCGGACGGCATTCATGAATGGCCCTCGCCAGATATTCCTTGCCTGTCCCCGTCTCGCCCTGGAGGAGAATGGGGATGTCGGTCCCGGCCAGTTTGGCGGCCTTGGCTTGCAGGGCATCCATTTGACTGTCGCCTCCACTCAGGCCCCGCAAGGATTGAGGCAGAATGGGAGCAGGCATCCGCTTGCTGGCGGGATGGCGCTCCGGTTCGATGGCATGAACAAAGACCGCGCTGGCGTCGCGGGCAAAGAGGATCCGTTCCTCCGCCGCCCGGCCACGGGTAAAAGCTGGAAGGTCATCAACGCTCATATCGAAGAAACAGGATAAAGGCTGGCCGATAATACCGGCAGCTTCACGCCAATCGAGCCCCGCGACGCCCGCCAACAAGATGGCGCCCCCATGCGTCATGCCAAGAATACGGCCCGACCCGTCGAGCGCAATGGCGGCTTCTGGATCAACATCGAGAAAATCCGGCGAGCGGGAAAAACGCAGCACCCAGTTGGAGCGCATCCGCGCCATCAGATTGGCGAGTTCAATACGGCGCGCGGACGCCGTCACCAGATGCAAAGCCAGAGTTTGACTCACCTTGGGTTGAGGCGAACGCAAGAGTGAAATATCGAGAACAGCCGTGAGGGCGCCATTCGTGTCGAAGATCGGCGCGGCGGTACAACTCAGCCTTGTATGCGTCGTGTCGAAATGATCGCTTTGATGGATCGTCATCGCCTCGCCGGCAACGATGCAGGAACCAACGCCGCAGGTTCCGGTCCGTGCCTCCGACCATTCCGAACCGAGCATGAGACCCGCCTCACGCAAAGGGTCCATAAATGCCGGATCGCCGAGAAAATCGACGGTTACACCCTGGGCATCGGCCAACAGCAGCACATAATTCTGGCCCGCCACCTGACGATAAAGATGTTCGAGCCCGGTCCGCGCAATGCCGATCAGGCGCTCCGACTGCTCCCGATGCTCCCGCAATTGCGTCTCCGGCACGATATAGGCTTCCGTCGGCCGGGCGGGATCGAGCTTATGCTCATCCACACAGCGCAACCAGGAGCGCACGACCGTGCTATCACGCGTCGAGACCGCGCCGGAGAGGACGCGCTCGATTTCCTCGATATGATCGCCCTCCGCTCTTCGTGCGGACAATATTGCCGGGCTCGCAGCCATTTCTGACTTCCTCCCTGTTCCCTCGTTGCGCCCTTCTCTCTTTTCTCACAAGGAGCAAAGGCCGACGCTTGGGCGCAGAATAGCGGGCTCGCGGGAAGCTGCAAGTCCGGCATTGAGACTGCTGACAATCATCGATGATAGGAATGAGGCTCGAAGGGCTCGCCGAACGCAGGCTCGGCTGCCTCACCGATAGGCAAAAGCTATTTTACGCCCGCGCGACAAGAAGAGCATCAGCTATCTCGACAAACCCCTCGCCTCCCGGTCCGGCGGTGATCCAGGCCGGCAGTGTTGGTATCTCGTCGAGATAGTGCCGCACCGTACTCATGCCAATTGTATGCCTGAAGAATCCGAACATGGGCGCATCATTGGTGGAATCGCCGGAATAGAGGATCGCATCGCGTTCCTCGTCTATGTTGACGCCATAGACATCCGCCATGACACGCCGCGCCATGGTGAGTTTGTCATAGCCGCCAAGCCAGCCAAGGACCCATAGATTATTGACAGTCGTATCGGCACCGGCAGTACGCAGTGTGGCAAGAATCTCTTCACGAACAGATCTGTCATCGGGCCGCGCAAAAGCCAGGCTCGTCAGACGAAAAGGCTGATCATCCGCCCAGCGGGCCGAAGGAACTTGCTGTTGGACTTCACGCCCGATCGCGGCCAGTCTCTCGGCAATACGCGGGCGATCAGTCTCACTATGCCAGTAGAGACGGATGACACCATGGTCCTGACTACGCTGGATGAATAAGCCACCGTTTTCGCCAATCACGCCATCAACAGGCCACATACGAGCCATTTGATCGCACCAGCCCGCGGGAGCTCCCGTTACCGGAATCACGCGCACGCCGGCATTCTGCAAACGCTCCAGGGCCTCATAGGTCCGCGCCGCCAGGCGCCCTTTATAGGTGAGTGTTTCATCCATGTCCGTCAGCACGAAACGGACGGATGTGAATATCGTTCGATCCGCTGTCGCCAAATCCTTCATGCAAGGCCTACTCCATTCCTCGGAGCCCGTTCATTTTGCCAGGAGCAGGATGGACGGACCTTTGGACAAATCCATAAAAAAAAGCGGCTGCGGGGTTATCGCTTCAGCCGCTTAGTCGTATCCGTCACAACTTAGAGTATAATCCCCAAAAGCTTCCAATTTTTTGGATAGGGATTATGCGTCAAAATGGAGAGGTAAAGAGCATGCTCTAATGGCTGAGCAGAATGCTGAGCGGGCTCGTCTGCAACAAATCGCGCGTCACGCCCCCAAAAGTCCACTCGCGCAGGCGGGCGTGGCCGTAGCCACCCATGACGATGAGGTCCGCTTTCTTTTCCTTGGCGATTTCAAGCAAGCGTTCGGGGGCCGATTTCTTCCCCAAAACTTCGGCAAGGGCCGTGGCCTTGATCCGGTGACGCGAGAGAAAAGCGACCACGTCTTCGGTATGACCTTGAGCCTCTTCGAAATCGTCCTTTTCCGAAAGCTCGACGACAGTGACATCGGGAATATGCCGCAGGAGAGGCAAGGCATCATGCACAGCGCGCCGTGCTTCCTTGGTTTCTTTCCAGGCGACAATGGCCGCACTGCCAGCCGGCGCTTTTTCGACGCCCTGCGGCACGATCAACAAGGGCCTGCCGGCGCTCAACAGGACATCACCGACATTGGGTTCGTTATAGGGATAGGTCGCCCCTGCCTCACGGCCGAGAATGATGAGATCGGCGGCGCGCGCCTCCTTGACGAGGAGCGAGCCGGGATAGGAAAGCGCACCCCGCCATTCGGTCTTGATGGAGCGCCCGGTGACAAGGTCCTTGAACCGATCGGCTGCTTCCTGCACCGCGGCCTGCGCCCGGTCATGCTCGAGCGTCATCAATTCACCGACCATCGCTCCCATGCCATAGGGATCGACAGAGGGCAATTCGGGCAGGCTTCCCGCAATGCCGATCAAGGTCGCGTCGAACACTTCCGCCAGATTGCTCGCGAGCTTGATCCTCGCCGGGGCATCCTCGCGCATATCGACATAGACCATCAAAGCCGCATAACTCATGTGTCTGTCTCCGGAGTTGACCCGCTTCGTCCATTCCAACACATCGAAACAAAGTGACGGAATCAGCCGTTCTTCTTTCGATTCGTACAAGATGTATCATAGTCTAACGTTTGGCTGGACAATCCGTTCGGACAGAGGGCAACCATATCTTGAACATGGCAGGGAAAGAAATGCCGCCCGTATCTCCAGGCGAACTGGCCCATGACACCCACGATGACGGACAGGCGGAGACGATAGCGTTCCTGCAATCGGAGAAAGCGTTTGGCGAAAAGCCGCTCAGGCCCCCCATAGCGACGCATATTTCGCTGATTTTTCTGTACGCACAGCGCGCCATCAAGCTCAAACGCGCAGTCCATTTTCCCTATGTCGATTTTTCCACACCGGCCCTGCGGTTGGCCGCCTGCGAGCGTGAATTGGCGCTCAATCGCCGCACAGCGCCCACTCTCTATTCGGGTGTACGGCGCATTACACGGGACAATGACGGATCTTTACAGATCGACGGAAAGGGACCTCTGGTCGATGCCGTCGTGGATATGCGGCGGTTCGACGATGACGCCCTGCTCGCCCATCACGCCGAGCAGGGCGGCCTCCCCATCCCGCTCCTGACCAAGCTCGCTCAGACCATTGCGACCTTTCACCGCGCCGCCGAAACTGTCGCGAATGGAAGGGACGATGAAACCGCCACAGCGCGGCTGGCCAGGATAATCGACCTCAACGAAGCGGCTTTCGCGAGCAATAGCATCATTCCCGCACAAGCGTCCTTGGCACTCGCTCAAACTTTTCGCGCCAGGCTGGCAGCGCTTGCAAGTCTGCTCGATCATCGCGCCAAGGCGGGCAAGATCCGCCATTGTCACGGCGATCTGCACCTGCGCAATATTTGTCTCCTCGAGGGAGAACCCACGTTGTTTGATTGCCTCGAGTTCGATGATGATATGGCGCGTGTCGATATTCTCTATGATCTCGCCTTTCTTCTGATGGATCTCTGGCATCGCGGCCTAGCGCGGGAAGCCAATTGGATTTTCAACCGCTATCTAGATCAGATGGACGAAGACGACGGCTTGACCGCCATGCCCTTTTTCATGGCGCTGCGCGCGGCCATTCGCGCCCATGTCGCGGCGACGCTCGGCCGATCCAACGAAGCCCTCTCTTATTTCGCCCTCGCCCAGGCGCTTCTGCATCCACGACCCGCTGCACTGGTCAGCATTGGTGGTCTTTCTGGAACCGGCAAATCGACACTTGCCGCCGCCTTGGCACCCGCGATCGGGCCGGCGCCTGGCGCCCGCGTTCTTTCGAGCGACCGTATCCGCAAAGGATTATTCGGTGTTCGCGCTGAGACGCGCCTGCCCCCCGAGGCCTATGCGCCGGAAGTCTCAGCCCGCGTCTACGCGCGAATCACGACCCTGGCCGAGACGATTTTGCATCTCGGCCAGGGTGTCGTCGCCGATGCCGTTTTTGACCGGATGGATGACCGCGCCGAAATCGAACGCGTTGCCGCGAAGGGGAATGTCCCCTTTCTCGGCTTCTGGCTTGAAACGAGCCTCGAACGCCAGATCGAACGTGTCGAGGCACGGCGCAATGATGCATCCGACGCTGACGCGACAATCGTGCTTGCCCAAAGAGATCGCGACACAGGCGCCATCCAATGGCATCATCTTGTTTCCGACCATGAGGCCACGACAACAGCCCGGCAAGCCTTGGAGATCTGCCAAGCCCGTCTCGAATGCCCGGCTTGAGCCGCTATGGTTGAGTGTTATGGTTGAATGCCACCTTTGAGCGCGAAGTTTGAATTAAAGTGAATTCCGCTTTTCTCTAGAATCTTTTAGGCCTGCAGCCATGACTCATGACGTCACGCTTTCCGCCGCTGTGCTCGCCGGCCTGTTTTCTTTTCTCAGCCCCTGCGTCCTGCCTCTCGTCCCGCCCTATCTGACCTTCATCGCCGGCACGACGATCGAGGATGTCGCGGTGCTGCGGGAACGTCAGGCGCGGCGCGACATCATGCTCGCCGCGCTCTTGTTCGTTCTTGGCTTCGGCACGGTCTTCGTCGGCCTTGGCGCCACAGCCTCGGCCTTCGGCCGGGTGCTGCGAGCCTATCTCAACCCTCTATCGATGCTGGCCGGCGTGGCGATCATCCTCATGGGTCTCCATTTTCTGGGGGTTTTTCGATTCGCCCTGCTCTATCGCGAGGCGCGTGTTTCAGTACAAAAGCCGCTCGGTGTCTGGGGCGCCTATATTATGGGGCTGGCCTTCGCCTTCGGCTGGACGCCCTGCATCGGACCGATCCTTGCCGCCATTCTCGCCGTCGCCGCAACGCAGGAGACAATCGGTACTGGCGCGCTTCTGCTGGCCGCTTATTCCTTTGGGCTTGGCGTCCCTTTCCTGTTCGCGGCAGCGATGATCGAGCCGTTCATCCGGTTCATGAAACGCTTCAAGACTTATTTCGGGATCATGGAAAAAGTGGTTGGCGTCTGTCTCGTCCTCACCGGCATCGCCTTTCTGACAGGCTCGCTGCAGACCATCTCCTTCTGGCTCTTGGAAAAATTTCCGGCACTCGCCACTTTGGGATGATAGTGCGATGCCCGGCAAACGGACCCAAATCCGTGTCACGGACGTATAATCTGCAAGCTTAAACCAGCCTCCTTGCCGCAATCGATGAGCCAAAGCTTGCGCGGCGCGTCGATTTGGCTCATAAGCGCGGCATTCCACACGCGATTCCCTCGGTCCTGTCTAAGGATCGTTCCCGGTGGCCAGGCTCGTGATCATCTTGATGATCGGATCTGGTCCAAACGGCATCGCGGCGGCTCAACCGGAGAAAACCATGTCTCTTCCTGAATTTTCTATGCGCGGTCTGCTCGAATCTGGAGCCCATTTCGGTCACCAGGCCCATCGCTGGAACCCGAAAATGGCGCCCTATATTTTCGGCGCCCGCAATAATATCCATATCATCGATCTCGCCCAGACGGTGCCGCTGCTGCATCAGGCTCTGAAGGCGATTTCCGACACGGTGGCGCGCGGCGGACGCGTGCTCTTCGTCGGCACCAAGCGCCAGGCGCAGGAAGCCATTGCTGACGCCGCGCAGCGCTCGGCGCAATATTATGTCAATTCCCGCTGGCTCGGCGGCATGCTGACCAATTGGAAAACCATTTCCGCCTCGATTCAGCGGCTGCGCAAATTGGACGAGATTCTGGCGTCGGGCGCCGGCGGTCTGACCAAGAAAGAGCGCCTGATGATGTCGCGTGAGCGCGACAAGCTGGAAAAGGCGCTCGGCGGCATCAAGGACATGGGTGGCGTCCCCGACTTGATCTTCGTCATCGACACCAACAAGGAACAATTGGCGATTCAGGAGGCTGAACGCCTGCATATTCCGGTCGCCGCCATTCTCGATACCAATTGCGATCCGGATGGCATCACCTATCCGATCCCAGGCAATGATGATGCGGGCCGCGCGATTTCACTTTATTGTGATCTCATCGCCCGTGCCGCGCTCGACGGTATTTCCCGCAGCCAAGGCATGGGTGGTTTCGATGCCGGCGAGCTGGAAGCCCCTGTCGAGGACCTGCCGCCCGTCGAAGGCGAATATGAAGCGGCTCCGACCGAGATTTTCGAACTGCTCGACGCTCCCCGCGGCGCGCCCGACGATCTCGCCAAATTGCCGGGCTCAGGCCCCCAGATCGTCAAGAAGCTGAACGATGCCGGCATCTTCCATTATTGGCAGGTGGCCGCGATGACGCCCGAGGATGTCGCCAAGCTCGATCATGATCTGAAGCTCAGCGGCCGCATCGAGCGTGACGGCTGGGTCAATCAGGCGCGCAGCCTGATCGCCAGCTAAGTCGTCGCATAACGGCAAGGAATAAAGGGTAGGTTTGACGCAGCGGGCGATCGCCAAGGCGACGCCCGCCAAAAGCGCGAAGGAACAGGTTTATGGCGAACGTCACGGCCGCGATGGTGAAAGAGCTTCGTGAGAAGACCGGCACCGGCATGATGGATTGCAAGAACGCCTTGAACGAAACGGGCGGTGATATTGAGGCGGCAGTCGATTGGCTGCGCAAGAAAGGCCTTTCCAAGGCTGCCAAAAAGGCCGGACGCGTCGCGGCCGAAGGCCTTATTGCCCTTGACGTCGAAGGAACGAGCGGCGTCCTCGTCGAGGTCAATTCCGAAACCGATTTCGTGGCCCGCAACGAGGATTTCCAATTCCTCGTCCGCAATATCGCCCGGGTCGCGATCCAGCAGGGCCTGACTGATGTCGAGGCTCTGAAGGGAGCCCATTATCCGGCCGGTGGCGTGCTTGGCGACGCGATTTCCGAAGCCGTCGCCAAGATCGGCGAGAACATGACGCTGCGTCGTGCGGCGCTCATCCATGTGCCGACAGGCGCGATCGGCTCTTATATGCACAATTCCGTGACCGAAGGTCTCGGCAAGATTGGCGTGCTCGTTGGTCTGGCGACTGAGGGCAATGCCGAGGCTGTGCAGCCGCTCGCCCGCGAGATCGCCCTGCACATCGCCGCCGCCGCACCGCTTGCGATCGATGCCTCGGGTCTCGATCCGGCTGTCGTCGAGCGCGAAAAAGCCGTCCTCGCCGAGAAGAATGCCGGCAAGCCCGCCAATGTTCTGGAAAAGATCGTCGAATCTGGCTTGAAGTCCTTCTACAAGGAAACCTGCCTGCTCGATCAAGTCTCGAACTATCCCGAGCATGCCGGCAAGACGATCGGCCAGGTCCTCAAGGACACCGAAAAGGCCGCCGGCGCGCCGGTCACCCTTGTCGCCTTCTATCGTTACGCTCTCGGCGAAGGCATCGAGAAGCAGGAAAGCGATTTTGCGGCCGAGGTCGCGGCTGCGGCCAGCGGTCAGGCTTGAACACTTTCTTCGTGACATTCAGCTTTATAAAAACCGTCGGCATTGCCGGCGGTTTTTCTGTTCTGTAACGCTTAAGAACCAAAATCAGCACTCGTGCGTTCAAAAGGCATATGACGCGAAAACCCTTTCGCACAGCCAGAGGCGCACGAGAGTCCCATGGACAGGGAACCACATCTTTCGACTTATCGCGCCAAGCGCGATTTTGCGAAAACGCGCGAGCCTGCGGGCCAAACCGATTGGGCTCCCTCGCAGCGCTTGCGCTTTGTCATCCAAAAACATGCAGCGAGCCACCTGCACTATGATTTCCGGCTCGAACTCGATGGCGTCTTCAAATCCTGGGCCGTCGTGAAAGGGCCTTCCCTCGATCCACATGACAAGCGCCTGGCCGTCGAGGTGGAGGATCACCCGCTGGATTATGGCGATTTCGAGGGGACGATCCCCCAAGGGCAATATGGCGGCGGTACGGTTCAGATCTGGGATCGCGGCTTTTGGGAGCCCACAGGCGATCTTTCCCCACAAGCCGCGCTGGAAAAAGGCGACCTCTCCTTCCAACTTCTCGGCGAAAAATTGCATGGCGGCTGGGCGCTCGTCCGCATGCGACACAATCGTTATGGCAAGAGCACCAAGAACAATTGGCTGTTGATCAAGCAGCGCGATGAAGAAGCGCGTGATGGCGAGGGGGAAGCAATCCTTTCCCGGGATCGCTCGGTGGCTTCAGGCCGCGACATGGCCGCGATCACTGCGGGTCAAGGGCCTGCGCCGACGCCCTTCATGCAAGCTTCTCGGCGCAAGGCCTGACAATGACAGCTGCGTTCCACCTCCCACACCAATGAGGCCAACATGGGCGTTGCCTTAACTCACCCCTATAGGGAATTCTGGCCCGATGCCGACGACGGCAAAGCGGTCACGAAAGAGGATCTCGCCTATTATTTCGAGACCGTGGGCGCGTGGATGATGCCCCACATAGAAGGACGGCCCCTTTCGATCTTGCGCGCGCCGGAAGGGCTTGGCGGGCAACTTTTCTTCCAACGCCATGCCGAACCCCATACGGACTCATTCCTCAAGACCATGCCGCTCGATGGCGAAGCTAAACCCTATTTCACAGTGGATTCGGTCGAAGGGCTGATTTCCCTGGCGCAGATCGCCGCGCTCGAACTGCATCCGACCAATGGCCGGCCCGGCGAGCCTGAAGTCCCAGGACGGCTGGTCTTCGATCTTGACCCGGGACCCGGCGTGGCCTTCTCCATCGTGACCAAAGCGGCGCATCAATTACGCGACCGCCTGGAGGTTTTGAACCTCGTTCCTTTTTGCAAGACAACCGGCGGCAAGGGTCTGCATGTCGTGACCCCTTTGACGGCGCCCACAACAGCGTCTTCGGACTGGGCCATGGCGAAAGCCTGCGCGGAGGAAATCTGCGCCCGCCTCGCGGCCGAGGAACCCGATCTCTACATCGTCAATATGGCGAAGAAGCACCGCCAACATCATATCTTTCTCGATTATCTCCGCAACGATCGGATGGCGACCGCCGTGGCGCCCCTTTCGCCCCGGGCGAAGCCTGGCGCTCATGTCTCCATGCCGCTGACCTGGGATCAGGTGACCGACGATCTCGATCCCAAAACGTTTACCTTGCGCACCGCCCCGGACCTCTTGGGCAAGGCCTGGGCGGATTACCATAAGGCCGAACGTCCCCTGGATGAGGCTTTGAGACGCCTCGGCAAGCTCAACTTCGCGAATGGTTAATTTCAAGCCATTAATATCGGGCGTTAGGAGCAATACCGATATTAACAGCTCTCGTTCTTTTCTCTCATTTCTTCATGTGCCGGCATAATAACTCGACCGATCGATGATATGTTGTACAATACGGTGTTATTTAAACTCATGACCTAAGGCTCGGCAGGATAAGCAGTAGAGCTCGAGTTCAGGGTCCATTCATTCCTTCGACCCCATGTTTTCTTCCATGAAAATCCTCATTGTGGTTTCCTGCTGTGCTTTTGTCACCGTGGCCCAAGCGGGAGAATTGACCGAAGAGAAAGAACATCGCGCGGAAGCGCAAGCCGAACGCATCTGCTTTTCGGCCAATTCCACACGTGAGCAGGTCGTAGCGCAACATCTCGTCCCGCCCTTCCAGATTATCCAGCGCGAGAGCCAGCAACGAAAGGCCGAGTCGCTCGGCGCGCGGCTCTGTCGCTGGAAGGGTCAACTCGTCTATGAAATCAACCTGCTGCGGCAGGATGGCCATGTCATTCACGTCTATTTCAATGCCACCAGCGGCACGGCGATGGCTGACGCGCGATAGAGCATTATCTTGACGCGAAGCCCCCTTCGCCTTGCGTCAAGATAATGCTCTTATTCAAGAACAAGAGCGCTTTTTGTGATTCGAAGAATGATGAAAGCGCTCTAGAATCATCTCCCTCCAGTTGAAAAGATTTCGACGCGGTGCTCCCCGCAGCCCGCTTGGACGCAATAGGAATTTCATCTTGCGCATTCTGGTGGTCGAAGACGACAAGGACCTCAACCGCCAATTGACGGCGGCTCTCTCCCAGGCCGGCTATGCCGTGGATCATGCCTTCGACGGCGAGGAAGGCTGGTTCCTGGGCGATACCGAACCTTACGACGCCGTGGTGCTCGACCTCGGTCTACCGAAGAAGGACGGGCTTTCCGTCCTCAAGGAGTGGCGCAAAGCCGAGCGCTCAATGCCGGTCCTGATCCTGACGGCGCGCGACCGCTGGAGCGACAAAGTCGAGGGCATAGACGCCGGCGCCGACGATTATGTCGCCAAGCCGTTTCATATGGAGGAAGTGCTCGCCCGGTTGCGCGCCTTGCTGCGCCGCTCGGCCGGACGGGCCAGCGATGAACTGGTCTGCGGCCCGGTCAAGCTCGATACACGCTCTGGCGCGGTGACAGTCGAAGATGTCCCGGTCAAGCTGACTTCACATGAATATCGTCTGCTCGCCTATATGATGTTGCATGCCGGCCGGGTGATATCCCGTTCTGAAATCATCGAACATCTTTATGATCAGGATTTCGATCGCGATTCCAATACGATCGAGGTTTTCGTCGGGCGCCTGCGCAAGAAACTGGGCTTCGACATTATCGAAACCTTGCGCGGCCTCGGTTATCGTGTGCCGGCCGCCGGCGAGACACTTCCGGCGAAATCCGCCAAGTCAGCAAAGTCCGACTCGTGAAATTGCAGCCGCCAGGATCGATCGCGGCACGGCTGTTTTTCCTGGCCGTCATCCTCAGCTTCACCATCCTGCTCATCGCGGGGATCGTGCTTTCGACGCTTTATCAAAAAAACGAGGAGATGAGTTTCGACGAAAGACTCGGCGTCTATCTGCGCGCCCTCATCGTCGATCTTGCGACGCCGCCGAGCCAATCGGATACAGAGGAACGGCAAAACGATCCCGACAAACTCGGTGATCCCCAATTCGATCTCGCTCTGTCTGGCTGGTATTGGCAGATTACGCGGCTTGATGGCGCCGAGCCACAGATCCGCACCTCACGCTCGCTGTTTGCGGCAAAACTGCCGAAACTCGCCGATCTCGGCGTGCCGGCCGGCATTGGTGGCGCGCGGCACGGCTATGCGATCGGCCCTGACGAGCGCCGCCTGCGGATCGTCGAGCGCATCATCGACGCGGGAGATCAGGGCATTTATCTCGTCCAGATCGCTGCCACCACCGAGGAACTCGACCAGCATATTTTTTCCTTCGAACTCGCGCTCTCAGTGACGTTCCTCTTGCTGGCGCTGGCCCTCATCGGCTCCACTTGGCTGCAATTGCGCTATGGTCTGCGGCCCCTGCGGGACTTGCGCGAAGGCGTCGTGGCGATCAGGCGGGGCGAGAAAGAACGGATCGAAGGGTCATTTCCGAGCGATCTGGCGCCTCTAGCCGACGAACTCAATCTGATGATCGCTTCCAATCGCGAGGTCGTCGAGCGCGCGCGAACCCAAGTCGGCAATCTGGCACATGCCCTCAAGACACCGCTCAGTGTCATCGTCAATGAGGCCGATGGAGAACAAACGAATTTTGCGGCGAAGGTGCGCGAACAGGCTTTGTTGATGCGTGATCACGTCACCTATTATCTCAACCGCGCGCGCGCCGCCGTGCGGGCGGGAACGCTTGGCAGTGCGACCCCCATCGAGCCCGTTGTCGCGGCCATGCAGCGAACTTTCGGCAAGATCTATCGGGATCGCAATCTGACTTTCGAGACCGATGTCCCAACTTCCCTCAAATTCAAGGGAGAGAAGCAGGATCTCGAAGAAATGATCGGCAATCTCGTCGATAATGCGCAAAAATGGGCAGTCTCAACTGTTACGCTGCGCGCGGAAGGCGAGTTGACCAACGAGGATCGAAAATTCCTGCGCATCACGATCGACGACGATGGACCGGGCCTTGCCGCCGAATTGCGCGCAGAGGCCATCAAGCGTGGCCGCCGGCTCGACGAGACCAAACCGGGCTCGGGGCTTGGTCTCTCCATCGTCACGGATCTCGCCGCGCTCTACGGCGGCGCCTTGACGCTCGACGTCAGTCCTGCCAGGGGATTGCGGGCGCAATTGCGGCTTCCGGCTGCGTGATACACATAGCTTTAAACGCGCGATCAAACCTCACCGTCGAAGGATTCCTGCCCCATGCTCTGGGTCGTTTTCGCCGTCCTGACCGGGCTTGCCGTCATGAGCGTCCTCTGGCCGCTCGCGCGCAAACCCCTGGGTCGTTCCTGGCGCGACAGCGAAGCCGATTTCTATCAGGCGCAGGTGAAGGAGATTGAGCAGGATGTGAGCCGTGGCCTGCTCTCGGCCCAGCAAGCCGAAGCGATGAAGGCGGAAACAGCGCGCCGTTTCATCGCCGATGCAGGAAAATCCCCCGACAAACGCGTCGGCGCTGATCTTTCCCCTCCTTATTCTTCGCCCTGGCCCGTCCGGATCGCCGCCCTTCTCGCTCTCATCATCATTCCCGCCATTACGCTCGGCCTTTATACGCGCATTGGCACGCCTGATCAGCCGGACGATCCATTGCAAGCCCGTCTCGACGCACAGCCGCAATCCATGGACATCATGGCGGCCATTGCCAAGATCGAGGCGCATCTGCGGCAGGCTCCCGACGATGCCCGCGGCTATGAACTGCTCGCCCCGATTTATATGCGGCTTGGCCGTTTCGACGATGCTTCCAAGGCCTATGCGGAAATCCTGCGTCTTGAGGGTGAAACCGCCACACGCCAAGCCGCCTATGGCGAGGCTTTGGTTTTCGCAGCCAAGGGCGAAGTCACCTCACAAGCGCAAGCAGCCTTCGCGGCCTCCTCCGATCAGCCGAGATCACGCTTCTATCTGGGGCTTGCCGCGGAACAAGCAGGCGATAAGGCCAAGGCGCGCGACATCTGGAACCAACTCCTCGCCGATGCCCCGGCTGACGCGGCCTTCGTGCCGTTGCTGCGTCAACGCCTGGCTGAGCTCGATGGCCTGCAGCAAAGCGGTGAGCCTCCAAATAGTCCGTCAGGTAGCAACGCCAGCGCCGCTAACATCCCACAAGGCGGCGCGGCGATTGCCGCCATGCCCGAGGCCGAGCGCAATGCCGCCATCCACACGATGGTCGATCGTCTGGCGGCACGGCTCGCTGAAAAGGGTGAAGACCTGGAAGGTTGGCTGCGGCTTATCCGCGCCTATACAGTGTTGAAGGAAGAGGCGAAGGCTCATGCGGCCTTGGCCGATGCCCGTCGCGCCTTGGCGGGCAATCAAGAGGCTGTGTCCCGGATCGACGCCTTGGCGCATGAGCTGGGCCTTGAGGGATGATCGAAGAGGGATGATCGAAGAGGGATGATCGAAGAGGGATGATCGAAGAGGGATGATCGAAAGAGTTGGACAAACCGCTTTCCCTTTAACACGGCTGGTTTTAGAGGAAAGCGGACGACTAGCCAGTATCCACCCTCATTGAAGCGTGACTTGTCGTGGTTCAATGAGGACAAGTGGATACAGTTTAAAAAGTGACGGTTCGAGAATCTATGATTCTCGATACGAGGCGCGAGGAAGGGGGAGCCCACGCGCGTTTTTGGAGACAGGCTCATCATGACGCGCAAGCAACGCCGTCTTTTTATGATTTTTGGCGCGCTCGGCACGCTCGGCGTGGCCGTGGGCCTGATCCTTTTCGCCCTGAGCGATAATATCGTTTTCTTCTATGGCCCGACGGAACTGGCCGAGAAAGCGCCGCATCCCGGCGCACGGCTGCGGATCGGCGGTCTCGTCAAACCAGGCTCGCTCGAGCGGGAAGCCGGCCAGACGGTGCATTTCATCGTGACTGACAATAAGCATGATGTCGCCGTCACCTATACCGGCCTCCTGCCCGACCTCTTCCGGGAAGGACAAGGCGTGGTGACGGAAGGGACATTGACCGGCAAAGAGACTCTGCGCGCCGACAGCGTGCTCGCCAAACATGACGAGCGCTATATGCCGCGCGAAGTGGCCGATGCCTTGAAAAAGCAGGGCGTCTGGCAGGAGGACGGGCAAGCAAAACCCGCGACACAGGGCGCAGCGGCGCCGCTCATCCGGTAATACCCCAATTCCACAGGAATTCGGGGTTCCGTTCTGGTGAATCTTCCGTTTCAGCGATTGACCAGAGTGTACCGCCTTATTCCTTCGGAATGGCGGTAGTATCAAAGACCGTTTCAAGCAATTCCTGCTTCCTTGCTCGCATTTTCGCTCATTAGGAAATGTGAAAATGCGAGAGTGTTGCAGCGCTCATCCTTTATGATCGCTGGCATGGGGATAATGTCATGATCGTCGAAACCGGCCATTACGCGCTCGTCCTCGCGCTGGCGCTCGCCCTCATCAATGCGGTCCTGCCGCTCTGGGGCACATTCACGCGCGACGTGCGGCTGATGGCTGTCACACCCAGCGTCGCTCTCATGCAATGCGCATTCGTGGTTCTGGCCTATGGCGCACTGACTTATGCCCACATCGTTTCCGATTTCTCGCTCGTCAATGTCGTCGAGAATTCCCATTCGGCCAAGCCATTGATCTATAAGATCAGTGGCGTGTGGGGCAACCATGAAGGCTCCATGCTTTTATGGGTTTTGGTGCTGGCTCTCTTCGGCGGCGCGGTCGCTTTCTTCTCACGCTCTATGCCGGCTGATCTGCGCGCCTGCGTGCTCGCAGTCCAGGCCTGGATCGGCAGCGCGTTCCTTTTGTTCATCCTGCTCACCTCCAATCCTTTCGCAAGACTGGCGGCGCCACCGATCGAGGGGAATGATCTCAATCCCCTGCTGCAGGACCCTGGCCTCGCGATTCATCCCCCCCTGCTCTATTTCGGCTATGTCGGGCTCTCGATTACCTTTTCCTTCGCGGCAGGTGCACTGATCTGCGGCCGCATCGACGCGCTCTGGGCACGAACGGTCCGGCCCTGGATCCTCATCGCCTGGATCGCCTTGACGCTCGGCATCGCCATGGGGTCCTATTGGGCCTATTATACGCTTGGCTGGGGTGGTTTCTGGTTCTGGGACCCGGTCGAAAACGCCTCTCTCATGCCCTGGCTGGCGGCGACAGCCCTGCTGCATAGCGCCGCCGTCATGGAAAAACGCGATGCGTTGAAAATCTGGACGATCTTCCTCGCCATTCTCGCCTTTTCCTTCTCTCTTATCGGCACATTCCTGGTGCGCTCCGGCGTCCTGACCTCGGTCCATGCCTTTGCGAGCGATCCAAGGCGCGGCATCTTCATCCTCGCTATTCTTGTCTTCTTCATCGGCGGCTCGCTGACCCTCTTCGCCTGGCGGGCTCCGATCCTGAAACAGGGCGGCCTTTTCGCCCCCATCTCGCGCGAGGCTGCGCTCGTCATCAATAATCTGCTCCTCACCACGGCCTGCGCCACGGTGTTCGTCGGCACGCTCTATCCACTCGCCCTGGAAGCCCTGACGGGTGAAAAAATCTCTGTCGGCGCGCCGTTTTTCAACGCGACCTTCGTGCCTCTTTCCATTCCGCTGTTCCTCCTGATCCCCTTCGGCCAGTCCCTCGCCTGGAAACGCGGCGATCTCTATGGCGTCGCGCAGAGGCTGGCCTTTGCCATTCTCTGCGGCCTTGGGTTCATGCTGCTGGTCGCCCTGTGGCATGGCGGGCCGGTGCTGAGCGTCATCATGGCCGGGCTCGCCCTCTTCACGATCATCGGCTCTTTCACCGATCTCGCCCTACGGCTTTTCGGCCACACAGCGGCAGGTTCTGAAATCTGGGCCCGTCTGCGCGGCCTGCCACGCTCCGCCTTCGGCACGGCCTTCGCCCATGCTGGGCTCGGCGTCACCCTCCTCGGGCTTGCCGCAACGGGCTGGGGCGCTGAACGCATCGCCCATATGAAAGTGGGCGAGACCGTCGATGTCGGCGGCTATGAATTGACCTTGACCGAGCTCACACCGCGTCAGGGGCCGAATTATACCGAACTCGTCGGCCGCACGAGCGTGCGCAGCGGCGGCATCGAGAAAGCTGTGATCGAACCCTCGCAGCGTTTCTTCCCAGCCAGGCGCTCGAGCCGCGCGGAAGCCGGCATTGTCACGCTCGGTCTCGGCCAAGTCTATATGAGTATTGCCGAGCAAAGCCCCGATGGCGGCGTGAATGTCCGCATGTTCTGGAAGCCGCTCGTCATTCTGATCTGGATCGGTGCTTTGATCATGGGCTTTGGCGGCCTGCTCTCCTTGAGCGATCGGCGGCTGCGCCTCGGCCTTGCCCGGCGCACCGCTGCCCTTCGTCAAGGAAGGCCGCAACCGGCGGAATGATCAATGTCCCTGTTCTCCTTTCCCCTCCAAACGTCCCGGCCCCACCCTCGCAGGCTCCGCACCCTTTGCCTGGCCCTGCTGATCTTGGGAACGGCCCTGCCGAGAGCCATGGCGGTCGAACCGGACGAGATTCTCACGGACCCCAAACTTGAGGCGCGGGCGCGGCACCTCTCGGCGCAATTGCGTTGCATGGTCTGCCAGAACGAATCGATCGATGAATCCCATGCTGAACTGGCGCGTGATCTACGTGTCCTCGTGCGCGAGCATTTGCAGGCTGGCGAGAGTGACGACCAGATCCGTGCCTTCCTCGTTACGCGCTACGGGCCTTTCATTCTCCTGCAACCGCCTGTGGAAACAGCCACCCTCCTTCTGTGGGGCACGCCGCTCCTCATTCTTCTCGGCGGAGGCCTTGCGATTTGGCTGGCCTCCCGCCGAAGAGGAGCGGAAGACTCACATCAGGCTGTTCCCCTCGATCCCGCCGAGCAAGCAAGGCTCGACGCCTTGCTCACAAGTCAGGACGAACAAAGGTCATAAGCTTTTCGATTCGCTCTCGCGCGTCGCGAGCAATTTATCGATCCGGCGCCCGTCCATGTCGACGATCTCGAAACGCCAGCCATCCCACGAGAATTCCTCGCCGACCTCTGGAAGATGTTCGAGCTGGTGCAGGGCAAAACCAGCGAGCGTGTGATAATCTTCCTCCTCCGGCCGATCCTTGACGCCCAGACGCTCAAAAGCCTCATGCGCTGGCATCATGCCCTCGATCAGGAGGGAACCATCCGCGCGCTCGACAATATCGGGAGTATCATCCTCCGTGGCGGCGAGATCGCCGGCGATCGCTTCCAGAAGATCGGTCTGCGTCACAATCCCTTCGAGACTGCCATATTCATCCACGACCAAAGCCAGCCTGACCGGCGCGCGCTTGAATTGCTCCAGCACACGAAACACCGGCGTCGATTCATGCACGACGAGCGGCTCGCGCAGAGCCGCGGCGGCATTAATCTGCCCCCCGTCGAGAACCTGATCGAGCAATTCCTTCTTGGAAACCATGCCAAGCGGCTCGTCGATATTGCCGCGTCCAGCCAGTAATTGCTCGTGCCGGCATTCCCGAATCGATTTGAGAATGTCATCCGGCTTATCGTCGAGATCAATCCAATCGAGATCGACGCGAGGCGTCATAATATCGCCGATCCGGCGCTGCCCGATATTGAACACGCGGTCGAGAACTTCCTGCTGCGCTTCCTGCAGCAAACCGGCCTTGCGGCTCGCCGCGACCAGCAATTTCAACTCTTCCGGGGAATGGCGTGATTCCTCGCCCTTTCCAGCCTGAAGACCAACGATGCGCAAAACCATATTACCAAGCGTATTCAAGGCTATAATCGCCGGTCGCAGGACGAATTGGAACACATTGAGGGGGCCGACGACGAAAAGCGCGGTCCGTTCCGTTCGCTGCAGAGCAAGGCTTTTGGGAGCCAATTCACCGAGCACAATATGCAAGGCGGTGATGATGATGAAGGAAATGGCGACGGAGATTGCGTGCGAGCCGGCGGACATCCAGTCACGCGGCAAGGCGCTGAACAGAGGCTCGATGAGATGCGCCAGGGCCGGTTCGCCGATCCAGCCAAGGCCGAGCGAGGAAATGGTGACGCCGAGCTGAGTCGCGGCGAGATTGAGATCCAGATGGTTGAGAGTCGTTTGCAGGCTCAACGCATTGACGCGCTTGGCGGCCACGAGTTCGGCCACGCGGCTCCGCCGGACCGAGACCAGCGCGAATTCGGCGGCGACGAAAAAACCATTGGCGAAGACCAGCAGGAAAACAGCAAGAATCCCGAGGATATCACTCAGACTACTGCCATCGCCCATGGGCGTCATCTCCTTTTCCTTGAGCAGGATGCATGTAAAGGGCCATTATCGGAAATATAAAGCCCGTGATCAAACTCGCTTTTTTCAGCCGGGCGGAAGGGAGCTGCCCTTTCCGCCGCAAAATTGAGCCCGTTCGAACTGGACATTTCCCTGAGCCGGCTCTCGCAAAACCTTGCTGATCTCGAAATCCTGGCGGGCAATACCCGCGCGTGCCCCCGTATGTTTGATGGTTCTATCAAAAAATTGGACAACCATTGAGTCCAAGATCGCCGTGCGGGCTCTTTTCCGATAAACATTTGTTTTATCGGGAGGTTGAAGAAAACGGAAAGCGATTTTTCAGCCCCTTGGGCATGATTGCCCGCCACGTTGGGTTCAAGCCGTCGCCTAAAAGACCGCCCAGAGATCATCCAAGAGAGCACTTCACGCGAATCTTACAAAAGTTTCATTCCACCGAAATGGCGATGTAAGCCGGCTTCCCCCATTTTCTCAACAAGCGAAAGAGGTTCGAGCCCTTTCGACTCGAAATATCGAGCGAGTTTACGAGATAAATGGAGCAAATAATGCCGCAATTGGAATTTCCCCCGCAGGATAAAGGCGCCGCACGGAACGCCGCCACGCCACGCTCGCAGCGTCGGCCGGGGATGCGCGCCATCCTGCTCGGCGCCACAGCGGCCGTGGCCCTGACCGGTGCCTTCACGCATTCCGTCCTGCTGCCGCAAGCGGCCAATGCCGAAACACCCACCCTGAACGTGCCGGTGAATGCGCCGAATAGCAGCCCAGTCGTCGGACCGGTCTCTTTTGCCGATGTGGTCGACCATGTGCGGGGGGCTGTCGTTTCGGTCAAGGTCAAGATTACCGAAACCGCCGATAATGAAGAGGCCAATACCGGAAACGACATGCCTCAATTCGCCCCGGGCGATCCCCTGGAGCGTTTCTTCCGCCGCTTTGGCGAACAAGGAGGCGTCCCCTTCAACAAACATAGCGGCAAGCCACGGACCGGCCAGGCGCAGGGTTCGGGATTCATCATTTCGAGCGATGGCTATGTCGTCACCAATAATCATGTCGTCGAAAACGCGACAGAGGTCAGCCTGACGACCGATGGCGGTCAGACCTTGACCGCGAGCGTGGTTGGCACCGACAAGAAGACTGATCTCGCTCTCTTGAAGATCAATGGCTCGGGCACCTATCCCTTCGTCAAATTCTCCAACGAGACACCCCGTGTCGGCGAATGGGTCATCGCTGTCGGCAATCCTTTCGGTCTCGGCGGCACGGTGACGGCAGGCATTATTTCAGCGCGCGGCCGCGATATCGGCGCCGGCCCCTATGACGACTTCCTGCAGGTCGACGCCCCGGTCAATCGCGGCAATTCCGGTGGCCCGACCTTCAACGCCAAGGGCGACGTGGTCGGCGTCAATACGGCGATCTTCTCACCGTCCGGCGGCAGCGTCGGCATCGGCTTCGCCATTCCCGCGGAGGTTGCGCAAAACGTCATCACCTCCTTGCGGGAGAAAGGCACGGTCGCGCGCGGTTGGATCGGCGTCCAGATTCAGCCTGTGACAGCGGAAATCGCCGATAGTCTCGGCCTGAAAACCAGCAAGGGCGCCCTGGTTGCCGAGGCACAGCCGAATTCTCCCGCGCTCTCGGCCGGTATCCGCTCCGGTGACGTGATCCTCGGCGTCGATGGCGAACGCATCGATGGTCCGCGCGAACTGGCCCGCAAGATAGCGGCGCTCGGCCCTGGCAAGAGCACCAATCTCATGTATTGGCACGATGGCTCGGAAAAGACCGTCGCGGTGAAACTCGGCAATCTGCCAAATGACAAGGAAGCCAAGGCGGACATCACGACACGCCCCGATAAAAACGTCCTCGGCGATCTCGGTCTGACGCTCGCCCCGGCGGCGCAGGTCCCCGGCGCCGGCGATGAAGGTGTAGTCGTCTCCGACATCGATCCCGATGGCGTTGCCGCACAAAAGGGTTTGCGTGTCGGTGATGTCATTCTCGAAGCCGGTGGGCACGCTGTCAGCCGTCCGGCCGAAATCGGCGCGACCTTGAGCACCGCCAAGAAAGATGGCCGCAAGGCCGTGCTCATGCGTGTCAAGAATCGGGAAGGCACCCGCTACGTCGCGCTTGCGACCACTCCGGCTTCCTGACTGAGATCGTCTGCAAGCCAGCCTGTGCCCCCTTCGCAGGCTGATTCAGATGGCGCGCGCCGGGAGCATCCCGCTTCCGGCGCGCCGCATATTCAAAGCCTTTTCTCTCGACCTTTTCGTTCTCCGAGCGAGACAAATCATTTGGAATTCCGTTATCATGCAGCCTATGCGCATTCTTATCGTTGAGGACGATCCTGAAGCCTCTCAATATATGGTCAAGGCCTTTCGCGAGGCCGGCCACCTCGCCGATCATGCAGGCGATGGCCTTGCTGGCTATCAAAAGGCTTGTGAGGAGAATTATGACGTCCTGATCGTTGATCGCATGCTGCCCAAACTCGATGGTTTGTCCCTGATCGGCGGTTTACGCGCCCAAAAGATCGAGACCCCTGTCCTGATCCTGTCTGCGCTCGGCCAGGTCGATGACAGGGTGAAGGGCCTGCGCTCCGGCGGCGACGATTATCTGCCGAAACCCTATGCCTTTTCCGAATTGCTCGCGCGCGTGGAAGCACTCGCCCGCCGCAAGCCGCCGGGCACGGCCGAGGAGACCATCTATCGCATCGGCGGGCTCGAACTCGACCGCCTCGCGCATAAGCTGACCCGCGACGGCAAGGAAATCATTCTGCAACCGCGTGAATTTCGCCTGCTCGAATATTTGATGAAACATGCCGGCCAGGTCGTGACACGCACCATGTTGCTCGAACATGTCTGGGATTATCATTTCGATCCGCAGACCAATGTCATTGACGTGCATATTTCCCGGCTACGCTCCAAGATTGACAAAGGCTTCGATCCACCACTCCTGCAAACCATCCGCGGCATAGGATATATGATCCGTGACAGCGATCATTAAACTGTTCCGCTCCACCGTCTTCAAGGTCTCCTTCGCCTATCTCCTCATCACCGCCATAGGTGCGGGATTAGTGCTCGGCCGCATTGGCTGGCATATCAAGGAACTCATCGAAGATCAGATCGGACAGACGGTGGATGCCGATATTACCGGCCTTGCCGAGCAATATGCACAAGGTGGCATTACACGCCTTGTCGAAATCATCGAACAACGAACGAGACAGCCTGGCGCCGATCTCTATCTCGTCACGACCCATGCGGGTCAGCCCATCGCAGGTAATATCGCCCGCCTGCCGGAAGGCATTCCGAGCTATTCGAGCCTCGTCAAGACTCAATATCAACGCCCGAATGAAGCCAAGAAGCATCACGCGATCGCCCGCATCTTCGCTTTGCCCGGTGGCTTTCGTTTGCTTGTCGGCCATGATCTCGAAGAAGGCGAAAGCTTGCGCCGCATCGTCGGTGGCGCGCTCGTCACCTCGCTGATCTGGCTCATTGTCATCGGAACCTTGGGCGGCCTGTGGATTGCCCGCCGTGTGCTCAATCGCATCGACGCCATCAATGCCCAGGCTAAGACCATTGTCGCGGGCGATCTCTCCCGCCGCCTGCCGCTCGCTGGCACCGGCGACGAGCTGGATCGGCTGGTGATGAATCTGAATACCATGCTCGACCGTATCTGCGCACTCATGGGCGGACTCAAGGAAGTGTCCGACAATATCGCCCATGATCTCAAGACGCCGCTGACGCGCCTGCGCAATGGGACCGAGGAAGCCTTGCGGCTCGCCAAATCACCGGAGGAATATCGCGGCGCCCTCGAAAAAGTCATCGAAGAATCCGATCGCCTGATTCAAATTTTCGACGCGCTCTTGATGATCGCCGGCGCCGAGGCGGGCAGCGGACGCGAGGGCATGACTGAGTTCGATGCGACCAATGTCGTGCGCGATGTCGGCGAACTCTATGAACCCGCTGCCGAGGATCAGGGCGTGAAGCTTACGCTGCATGTCGAGCCCGATCTGTGGCTGCGCGGCAGTCGCGAGCTTTTGGGTCAGGTTCTTTCCAATCTCATCGACAATGCTTTAAAATATGGTGCGGAAACCGTCCCCGATGGTGCGGGTCCGAGCATCGATCTGAAGGCGATCCACATCGGCAACAAGATCGAAATCAGTGTCGCCGATCATGGGCCAGGCATTGCCGTGAAAGACCGTGATCATGTCCTCGATCGTTTCGTGCGGCTGGAAAATTCACGTTCGCGGCCGGGTTCCGGCCTCGGCCTCTCCCTCGCCGCCGCCGTGATGCGCTTGCATAATGGGGAGTTGCGTCTCGAAGACAATCATCCAGGCCTGCGCGTCGTGCTGACGTTTCAAGCTGTGCAAGGAAAACCGCATTCCGCCCCGCCCCTCATCGAGGCAACGGCCCTTTCGTGAGGCGCGCCAAATGCCCAAAAAGAGACAAGACACCCAAAGAAAGGAAGACCATTCCCTGCCGCTCTGGCAGCGGCTTGTAACGGCGCCGTTGCCGAATGACCGACGCCGCGCCGAGGCCTTTTTTCAGGATCTTCTCTTGAAGGAACCGGAAGCCGCGCCGGAATGGAACGCGGTGATGCACGACAAAAATGTGCACGCCCTGATCGCGGCCCTTGCGGATCAATCGCCCTTTCTCTGGCATTTGATCCGCGCCGATCCTCTCCGCCTTCTGCGGCTTCTGTGTCATCCCCCTGAGCAGAGTCTCGCCTCTACGCTGCAACAACTAACCGAGACGGCTGCCAAGACAGAAGCCCCCACAGATCTTATGCTTCCCTTGCGGCGCGCACGGCAGGAAATCGCCCTTCTGGTTGCCCTCGCCGATCTCGGCGGCGTCTGGGATTTCGCCTCGATCATCGATGCCTTGTCGCGATCAGCCGATGCCTTTATCGGCCAGGCGCTCGACGTCTTGCTGCGGCAGGAGATCATCAAGGGACATTTCAAAAATCTCGATCGTGATAAGCCCGCGCAAAATTGCGGCCTCGCCATTATCGCGCTCGGCAAGCTTGGCGCTCATGAACTCAATTATTCGAGCGATGTCGATTTAATGGTGATCTACGATCCCGCCGTCGTCACGCTCGATTCAAAACAGGAGGCCGGCCCCCTCTTCGTCCGCATCACCAAACAATTCGTGCGCCTGCTTCAGGAAACGACGCCCGATGGTTTCGTGTTGCGTGTGGATTTGCGCCTACGCCCCGATCCCGGTTCCACAGCCATTGCCATGAGTGCCCCAGCGGCGCTCGATTATTATCAGATCCTCGGCCAGAACTGGGAACGCGCGGCTATGATCAAGGCGCGCTACGTCGCTGGCGATCGGGAACGCGCGGAAACCTTTCTCGCCGCGCTCGCGCCCTTCATCTGGCGCAAATATTTCGACTATGCGGCCATCGCCGACATTCACGCGATGAAACGCCAGATCCATGCCTTCCGTGGCCATGCCGAAATCACGGTCAAGGGCCATGACATCAAGCTCGGCCGCGGTGGCATTCGCGAGATTGAATTCTTCGTCCAGACCCAGCAATTGATCTTTGGTGGCAAACGACCACGCCTGCGCGGGTCAACGACCCTCGCCATGCTCGGCGAATTATCGGCCGAGGGATGGATTACGAAGGAAGCCACAGAAGATCTCACACGCGCCTATATTTTTCTGCGGACGATCGAGCATCGCTTGCAAATGGTCGCCGACGAACAGACCCAGCGCCTGCCCGCCGAGACAAAGGCGCTGCGCCAATTCGCCCGCTTCTGCGGGGCAAGCAGTGAAAAATCTTTCACTGACGAGATGATGCATCATCTGCATCTCGTTTCCTTCCATTATGCACGCCTGTTCGAACAGGCCCCAAGCCTCGACACTGCCATGGGCAGTCTTGTCTTCACCGGTGTCAATGATGATCCGGAAACACTCGAGACCCTGCGGCAACTGGGCTATGCTAAACCGGAACAGGTCACGGAGATGGTGCGCGGCTGGCATTTCGGCCATCACGCCGCAATCCGGGGAACGCGTGCGCGCGAGGTCTTGACCGAACTCGTGCCACAACTCCTGCAAGCCTTCGCGCATTCAGGTGATCCTGACGCTGCCGTCGCCTTGTTCGATCAGGCATTGGCCCGCATGCCGGCCGCCGTCGAGCTGTTTTCCATCCTCAAATCGAATCCGCGCCTTTGCGAATTGTTCGGCGATATTCTCGGCGGTGCGCCCCGTTTCGCTCACGTCGTCATCGCCTATCCGCATTTGCTCGATGCCATGATCGACGGGCGGATGTTGCATTCGGAACTGAGTGAGGAAGCTTTCGACACGCGCGCGCATACATTTCTGGAGAAAGCCAAAAACACAGAGGATTTCCTGGATGCGGCGCGCGATTTCGCGCGCGAGGAAAATTTCTTGATCGGCCTCCGGCTTCTCAGCGGATTAATCGAACCGCCGCAGGCTGGCACCGCTTTTTCGGCGCTCGCCCGCACCCTCATCAAAGCCTGCCTTGCCCATGTCGAAAAGGCTTTCGCGAAGGAACACGGCAAAATCGCCAAGGGATGCATCGTCGTCGTGGCGCTCGGCAAGCTGGGCTCGGGAGAAATGACGGCAAGTTCCGATCTCGATCTCATCGTCATCTATGATTTCGACGCCGAAACGCCCCAGTCGGATGGGCGGCATCCGCTGCATGCCCTGCAATATTATACCCGTCTCGCCCAACGTCTGATTTCCGCTCTCACCGTCGCGACACGGCGCGGCCGTCTCTATGATGTCGATCTGCGCCTGCGCCCCAGTGGCCGCAAGGGACCCATCGCCACACAATTCGAGAGCTTTGTCGATTACCAATATAATGACGCGGAAAGCTGGGAGCATATGGCGCTGGTCCGGCAGCGCATTGTCGCCGGCGATGCAGGCCTTGCGGCACGCACACAGGCCGCCATCGAGCGCATCTTGCGCTTGCCACGCGACAAAAGCCTGAACGGCGATGTTCTCGCCATGCGCCGTTTGGTCGCTCGCGAAAAAGGAGAGACAGACCCGGCCGATCCCAAACATATTGCCGGCGGCCTCATGGACATCGAATTCCTGGCGCAATATTTCGTTTTGCGGCATGCGCGCGAATGGCCGGATTTGATTGCGGGAACGACTGCCGCCATTCTGGAACAAAGCTGTCGCCATGCATTGCTGCGCGTCGAAGATTGCGCCAATCTGTTGCACGCCTATTGGCTTGAAACCAATGTCATGCAGATGGCGCGCTTGATCCTCGATCCCGAGATCGATGCGTCCCGTGCCAATGCCGCCGTCAAACGGCGTCTCGCGCAGACCGCCGACCTTCCAGATTATGCCATGTTGGAGCGGGCGCTGAAAGAAAGCCGCACGCGCGTGCGCAAGCTCTTTCTCACTCTTCTGGAACACGAAGCGGGATGATCATAGCTCCCCTTCAGAAAGGTTAAGGGCGCAAGGCTCTTTCTATCTCCTCACGCTTCAGTGGATTCATTTGTGGACGCCAGCATGGTATGCGGCAGGCACGCGTGAATCGTGAAAGGGCTCCCTCCCCATGACCTATAGACCCGCCGCTAACCGCTATGATGTCGCCACCTTCCGGCGCTGCGGCCATTCTGGGCTTGTCTTGCCTGCGATCTCCCTCGGGCTTTGGCATAATTTCGGCGGCGTTGATATTTTCGAGACCGGCCGCGCCGTCATTCGCCGCGCTTTCGATCGCGGCGTGACGCATTTCGATCTCGCCAATAATTATGGCCCGCCCTATGGCTCTGCGGAGGAGAATTTCGGCCTCATTCTCAAAAAGGATTTCACCGCTTACCGCGATGAAATGATCATTTCATCGAAGGCTGGCTGGGATATGTGGCCCGGCCCCTATGGCGTTGGCGGCTCACGCAAATATCTCATAGCCTCCCTCGATCAGAGCCTAAAGCGGATGGGGCTCGATTATGTCGATATTTTCTATTCGCATCGGCCAAGCCTCGATGTGCCGCTCGAGGAAACCATGGGCGCGCTGGTGCAAATGGTCCGCTAGGGTAAAGCCCTCTATGTCGGCATTTCTTCCTATGGCCCCGAGCGCACGCGCAAAGCCGCGGCCATTCTCAAAGCCGAGGGCGTGCCGCTTCTCATCCATCAGCCGTCTTATTCTCTGCTCAATCGCTGGATCGAGGTGAAACTGCTCGACACGCTCGCTGAACTTGGCACGGGCTGTATCGCCTTTTCACCGCTGGCGCAGGGTCTTCTGACCGATAAATATCTCAAAGGAATTCCGGCCGAAGCACGCGCCGCGCAAAATGGCTCCTTCCGCCAGACCATGCTGACGGAGGATAATCTGAACCATGTCCACGCCTTGAACGCTCTTGCCAGCGCACGCGGTCAAAGCCTCGCGCAAATGGCGATCGCCTGGACCTTGCGCGATCCGCGCGTCACCTCAGCCCTGATCGGGGCGCATAATGTGGCGCAACTCGATAATTCCCTCGATGCCTTGAACAACCTGTCTTTCAGCAAGGAAGAACTCCAAAAGATCGATGCTTATGCGCGCGAAGGTCATATCGATCTCTGGCGCGATCTTTCGGATTGACGAGAGACATATTCACCTCACCGAAGAATAAGCACTCGTCCTGGTTTCATGAAATAAACATCGTCAAATCGTTCTGTATGTCCGGCATAGCGATGTGTTTCCAGGACGGTGCGCAAACATTGCGGTTCAGTCAGCTGGCACCAATCCGCCTTGTTCTGTGCGAGCAAGGCGTCGACATGATCAATTCGCAGGAAAAACCGGGTCTGTTCCAAGAGAGCCGGCTGATAATTGTCCTTGAAGGAAGCCAGATCATAGAGGCCCGGGCCCGAGGCCCAGCCGGCATGGGCTTCGATAATATCCGGATTTTCCTCCGCGAAGAGCTTGGGGAAAGCGGCATAGCCGTTTTTGGCAAGCTGCTTATTGGTCAAAAGTCCAAGATCGACGACACGAATTCTATCGCCGCACAATCCCAATCCCCCGACATCCGGGGTCATGAAGGTAA
This sequence comes from Beijerinckia indica subsp. indica ATCC 9039, assembly GCF_000019845.1. Classification (NCBI taxonomy): domain Bacteria; kingdom Pseudomonadati; phylum Pseudomonadota; class Alphaproteobacteria; order Hyphomicrobiales; family Beijerinckiaceae; genus Beijerinckia; species Beijerinckia indica. The sequence continues at coordinate 2,571,392 of NC_010581.1, forward strand.
TCGTGCCCAGATCCAGCATCTGCCGCAAGTGATCTACCTGGACTCCTGTCTTGCAATAGGCAAGAGGCGTAACACCGAAATAATCTGGGGCGACACTCCTGCTTTTTATCCCTCTTGCGACCTCCTTGAAGACCTCCGGAGCACTCCTGTTCCAGCTGTAGACGATTGTCGCCAGGGTGATCACAGCCAGTGTCGCGGCAGGGAAAGCCGCTTTTCTGAAAACCGCGAGATGGTCGCAAAAAAGGCCGATCAGAAGCAGCGCGAAGGGCTGGGCGAAAAACGTCATCCGGCCCGCATAGCCCCAATTGCTGCCGCCGATCATCGCAAACACTTCTGCCGCGACAACGGGCGTCGCCAGGATCACCCATTGGCGGGGAATGGTCTTCAGGCCGCGCAAACGTGTGTAAAGTTCCTCACGCGATAAAAAGACGAGCGCCAGAAGGGCCGCAACGAAGGGGAGAAAAACTTTTATGATATCCGTGGCGGCAGCAAACCGGGAGCGCAAAGCTTCGAGACCCCGTGCGCTATAAGTGGGGTTCATCTTTGCGTAAATTGTATTCGGCAGGAGATCGCCAAACCAAACATACCGAATGGCTTCCTGCATGCCAGTCACGGCCAATCCAAAACCAGCCAGAGCGAAAAAGCTGCGAAAGCGTCCATAAAACAGCAAGGGCACCAGAAACACAGCATAATAGATCATCGCTTCGAACCGTGTCGAAAGGAACACCACGGCGGAAAGCAAGAGAAGAACACGATTCTCACGCACATACAGACTGTAGATGAAAGCGATACCGGAAGCGGCGAGGAGCGTCATCTCCATGCCATTGGCTATTTCACTCAAGGCCGGGCCGAAAATGGCGAAAACGACAAGAACGACAAGCCTGGTGCGCGGTTCCAGTCCAATGGCCTCGGCCATCAGCCAGATGAAGACCGTGGTCACACCTAAAAAGACAGCGGCCATGATCTGCGCGGCGAGGATCGCTCCCGCAAAGCCTGGATGAAACAGAGCAATCAACGCGTTGAGGATGAACCAGGAAACCGACGAAAATCCCTCGACCTGTTCGGAGACAGCCGTCAAAGCGATGTGGGCCGTCTCGGCGAAGGTTTTCGAATAGGCAAGCGTGATGGCGCCATCGTCCCACCCTCGTGGCCCCACGAAGATCGTGATCAAAGCAGCAACGACGGTCTGAAGGCCCAAGGCCAGCCCGAGCGAAGCAAGGGATGACAATGTCGGGCCAGATGGTTTCTTCAATGCGTCCACGTCATTCATCGAACAATCTTCATGCTCTGACTGTAGCGGAGCTATATCAGATTCTCGACGAGAAAGGATATAAAATCAAACCTCTATAGATCTTTGAAAATGAAGAGAGGATGTCGCGAGCAAGATCCCGCTTATGAGAGCAGACCGCAGCGACTAGAGCATCAGACCCAAAAGACCAATTTGATGCGTTTACAAAAAGATAGAGCATCGGACAGTAAAAGTCCGATGCTCTATTGTCGCGATCATAGATGGCTTCTTCTAAAGCGGCTGATCCTCCGCCGTGAAATGGGTTGTATCCACGGTCTTTTCCAATGCGGCGCGCAACGCTCGGGGGTCGATCTCCTTTTCCCAGCGGGAGACGATGATCGTTGCCACCCCATTGCCGATAATATTGGTCAAGGCCCGGCATTCGCTCATGAATTTATCGACTCCGAGCAACATGGCCATGCCCGGCACAAGAATAGGATTGACGGCGGCGAGCGTCGCCGCGAGCGTGATGAATCCTGCGCCAGAAATACCGCTCGCCCCTTTTGAGGCAACCATGGCGACCAAAAGAATCGTAATCTGTTCCTCAAGGTTCAAGGGAACGCCGAGCGCCTGCGCGACAAAAAGGGTCGCGAGTGTCATATAGATATTGGTGCCGTCCAGATTGAAGGAATAGCCAGTCGGCACCACGAGACCGACGACGGGTTTGGAACAGCCGAGCCGTTCGAGTTTCTCCATCAAGGCCGGCAAGGCGCTTTCCGAAGAACTGGTGCCAAGCACGATCAGCAATTCATCTTTGATATAGGCAAGGAATTTGAAAATGCTGAAACCCGCGAGCCTGGCGATCGTCCCGAGGACGATCACGATGAACAAAATCGCCGTGAGATAGAAGGTGGCGACAAGACCAAGGAGATTGCCGAGCGTTTGCGGACCATAGCGGCCGACCGTATAGGCCATGGCACCGAAGGCGCCAATCGGCGCCGCCCGCATGACGATAGCGATGACGCCGAAAACCGCCTGTGCAACATCGTCGATCAGCTTCGTCAGGCTTTCGCCGCGAGATCCAAGCCCCAGAAGGGCAAAGCCGAAGAGAATGGAAAATAAAAGAACTTGCAGCACATCGCCGCGCGCGAAACCACCGACCACGCTATCCGGAATGAGATCGAGCAGGAACTGAACTGTCGAATGCTCCTGCCCCACATATTTGGCGACGGCTCCTGCATCGACCTTGTCGGCAATGCCGCGGCCGGGCTGCACGAGATTACCGATCACAAGTCCGAGAACCAAAGCGAAGGTCGAGACCACCTCGAAATAGACGAGCGCCTTGACACCGATGCGCCCGACCTTTTGCGCGCTCGAGACATGCGCGATGCCGGAGACCACGGTGCAGAAGATAATCGGCGCGATCATCATCTTGATGAGTTTGATGAAGCCATCGCCGAGCGCCTTCACCCAATCGGCGGAAGCCGTCGCCGGCCAGAGCCAACCAAACAGGACGCCAAGCAAAATGCCGATCAGCACCTGGACATAGAGGATGCGGTAGAATGGCACGGCGCGGGGCGCGCCGAGAGGCTTGGCGAGATTTTCCGGATTTATCGCGACCATTGTTTTGCTCGGCTCTCGGCGGAGATAGGATAGATAGCGGCATGTCTTGATGACGAATCCCATCCTACCGGGAATCTTGGAGGAAGTGGATTCCGGTTTCGCTAAAAGCGCTCTCTGGATTTCGATGGGCGTGCGTGGCAAAGATGCGCGGCCGGGTAGATCCTCGATGCCGTGCGGGCGGACCCGCCGGCTTTCGTCGCTCACCTTGGAAGGACGGGATGATGACGACGAAAAAGCCCCAGGCTGGAGAAAAGACAGGTCGCCGCGCCAGCCACAAGACTGTGGCGCAGTCAGCAGCCCCTATCAGCGCCGACGCCGGCCAAAAGGGCGGCCACGAGAGCGGTCCTGAAAACGGCGCGGCCGCCAAATTTGCGCAAGCTTCGGCGCAGAAAACGCCCGTTGATATGAGCACGGCCCAGCGCTCGATCGTCATTCGCGGAGCGCGCGAGCACAATCTCAAAAACGTCGATCTCACCATCCCGCGCGATAAGCTCGTGGTCTTTACCGGCCTTTCAGGCTCTGGCAAATCCTCGCTCGCCTTCGATACGATCTATGCCGAGGGTCAGCGCCGCTACGTCGAATCGCTTTCGGCCTATGCGCGGCAATTTCTGGAAATGATGCAAAAACCCGATGTCGATCAAATCGACGGGTTGTCACCGGCCATTTCCATCGAACAGAAGACCACGTCGAAAAATCCCCGTTCGACCGTCGGCACGGTGACGGAGATACACGACTATATGCGCCTGCTCTATGCGCGCGTCGGCATTCCCTATTCGCCGGCAACCGGCCTGCCGATCGAGAGCCAGACGGTGAGCCAGATGGTCGATCGCGTCCTGGCTTTGCCCGAACGCACGCGGCTCTATCTGCTCGCGCCCGTGGTGCGCGGACGCAAGGGGGAATATCGGAAGGAAATTGCCGATTTTCAGAAGCGTGGTTTTCAGCGCCTGAAGATCGACGGGACCTTTTACGAGATTGATGAGACGCCGACACTCGATAAGAAATTCAAGCATGATATCGATGTCGTGGTCGATCGCATCGCCGTGCGAGACGACATGCGCGCCAGGCTCTCGGAAAGTTTCGAAACCGCACTCGAATTGGCCGATGGCATCGCCATCATGGAATATGCGGACAAGCCGGAGAAGGCAAAAGAAGCCGAGCGCATCGTCTTTTCCTCCAAATTCGCATGCCCTGTTTCGGGCTTCACGATCCCTGAGATCGAGCCGCGTCTTTTCTCCTTCAACAATCCCTTTGGCGCCTGTCCGGAATGCGGCGGCCTTGGCTACGAACAAACGGTCGATCCCGATCTCGTCGTCGCCGACAAAAAGCTCAGCCTTCGCAAGGGCGCCATGGCGCCCTGGGCAAAATCGAGTTCACCCTATTATTCACAGACGCTCGAGTCGCTTGCCAAGCATTTCAAGTTCCGCCTCGATACACCTTATGAAAAGCTCGAGCCTTCAGTGCAGCAGATGCTGCTCTATGGCTCCAAAACCGAGTCCGTGCATTTTGTCTATGAAGACAATGTGCGCGCCTATGACGTGAACAAGCCTTTCGAGGGCGTGCTACGCAATCTGGAACGGCGCTATCGCGAGACCGACAGCGAATGGACCCGCGAAGAGATCGGCCGCTATATGACGGCGACACCCTGCAAGGCCTGTTCTGGCTACAGGCTGCGGCCGGAAGCCTTGGCGGTGAAGATCGATGGCAGCCATATCGGTGAGGTCAGCGCGCTGTCCGTGCGTGACGCGCGCGCCTGGTTCGCCGCTTTACCCGCCAAGCTCGATGACAAACGGCAGGAAATCGCCAAGCGCATCTTCAAGGAGATCAACGACCGGCTCACCTTCCTCGTCGATGTCGGTCTCGACTATTTGACGCTCGCCCGTTCTTCCGGCACGCTCTCTGGCGGCGAAAGTCAGCGCATCCGGCTCGCTTCACAGATCGGCTCCGGCCTCACCGGCGTGCTCTATGTGCTCGATGAACCCTCAATCGGCCTGCATCAGCGCGACAATGCCAGGCTGCTCGACACTTTGCGGCGGCTGCGCGATCTCGGCAACAGCGTCATCGTCGTCGAACATGACGAGGATGCGATCATCGCCGCCGACCATGTGGTCGATGTCGGGCCGGGCGCCGGCATTCATGGCGGCGAGATCATCGCGCAGGGTACAGCCGAGGAGATCATGGCTATTCCTGCCTCGCTCACGGGGCAATATTTGCGCGGTGTGCGCGAGGTCGTTGTGCCCAGCGTCAGGCGCATGCCTGATCCCGAGCGCGAATTGGCGATCATCGACGCGCATGGCAATAATCTGAAACATGTCACGACCCGCGTGCCGCTCGGCCTTTTCACCTGCGTCACTGGCGTCTCAGGCGGCGGCAAATCGACCCTCATCATCGACACGCTCTATAAGGCGGCGGCGAGGCGTCTCAATGGCGCGCTCGAACATCCCGCTCCACACAAGGAGATTGAAGGGCTCGAGCAGCTCGACAAGGTGATCGATATTGATCAATCACCGATCGGCCGCACGCCCCGCTCCAATCCGGCCACTTATATCGGCGCCTTCACACCGATCCGCGAATGGTTCGCGGGCCTTCCCGAGGCCAAGGCGCGCGGCTATCAGCCGGGCCGTTTCTCCTTCAACGTCAAGGGCGGGCGCTGCGAAGCCTGCCAGGGCGACGGTGTCATCAAGATCGAGATGCATTTTTTGCCGGACGTCTATGTCACCTGCGACGTCTGCAAGGGCAAACGGTACGACCGAGAAACGCTGGAGGTGAAATATAAGGGCAAGTCCATTGCCGACGTGCTGGACATGACCGTCGAGGAAGCCGCCGCCTTCTTCAAGCCGGTGCCCTCGATCCGCGACAAGCTCGAAACCCTCGCCCGCGTCGGCCTCGGCTATGTCCGGGTCGGCCAACAGGCCAATACGCTTTCCGGCGGCGAGGCGCAGCGCGTGAAACTTGCCAAGGAATTGTCACGCCGTTCAACGGGCCGCACGCTTTATATTCTCGACGAGCCAACCACAGGTCTGCATTTTCACGATGTCGCGCAATTGCTCGAAGTGCTGCATCAACTGGTCGAACAGGGCAATACGATGGTGGTCATCGAGCATAATCTCGAGGTCATCAAAACCGCCGATTGGATCATCGATCTCGGCCCCGAGGGTGGCGATGGCGGCGGCACGATCATCGCCGAGGGCCCGCCCGAAGCCATCGTCAAGGTCAAGCAAAGCTATACGGGCCATTATCTTGCCGAGGTCCTGGCGCGTCGCACCTCAGGACAAAAAGGGAAGGATGGAGCGCCGGATTAAATCATGGATCGAAACAGCTGAGCCGTATTATAGCTGCTAATCACAAGAATGTTATGCGTTTAACGCAATGATCATGGCACGAATTAACCCGAATTAAGGAAATTCATAGCCGGTCCATCCGGCTTCGATGAGCCTGTTTATGCGAGAAATGCATACCTGCCCAGTAAAAAGCTTGCTTGTGCAAAGCTCTGCCGTGCTCGATGATCCAGCCATCGACCAAGCCAACATCCCTCCCCAATGGCTGGTCGCTATGGGTCGCCTTGAATTGTTCTGAATGAGCCTCCTCCCCCCGCGGCTTATTCCGGTGAAAGTTTATCCCACACTTTCATCTCTTACAGAACGGATCGGCTTGAAGCCCGTAGCTCATGCGGGGTGAGATCCCTCCCTCACCACCTCGCTGAATAGTAGCGCCCGCCGATCCTCCCCGGCGGGCGCTTCTCTTTTAAGCTTCCCCTTTTCTCATCCTCGACCGTCTTCAAAGAAGGCCGTCTGGTCCCTCCGAATTTTCAAAAGCCATGAAAAGCGAAAATTCGGAGCAGCAACCAGAGATCGGGACTCGCTGAATCGACAGGATCACCCCCAAAAGTAGCCCCTTTGGGAGGTTTGATGCTATTATGAGGGTTTACAGCATAGCTCCCGCGTCCTGCTCAACGGACGATGCGGATGCCAATGCCGATCCATTTCGAGAAGCAAAACAATGCCGTCTCCCATTCATGTCATCGGTGGAGGATTGTCGGGCGCCGAGGCAGCCTGGCAAATCGCCAAGGCCGGGATCCCCGTGATCCTGCACGAAATGCGTCCGGACCGTTCGACCCCCGCGCATCATTCCGCCGATCTCGCCGAACTCGTCTGCTCTAATTCCTTCCGCGCGGATGATGCGGAAAGCAGCGCCATCGGCATTCTGCATCGCGAAATGCGGCGCCTCGACTCGCTGATTTTGCAAGCGGCGGATTGCAATCGCCTGCCTGCCGGCGGCGCTTTGGCGGTGGACCGGCAGGGCTTTGCGGCTTTCGTCACCGCCGCCATCAAGGCCTCTCCGCTCATCACGCTGGTACGTGGGGAAGTGACTGAAATCCCCGCCGATTGGGATCAAATCATTATCGCGACGGGTCCTCTGACCTCGGAGACTCTCGCCGCTCACATCAAGGCACTGACCGGCGAGGATGATCTCGCCTTTTTCGACGCGATCGCCCCAGTGGTCTATCGCGATTCCATCGACATGACGAAAGCGTGGTTCCAGTCGCGCTACGACAAGGTCGGACCCGGCGGCAATGGCGCCGATTATATCAATTGCCCGCTCGACAAGGAGCAATATCAAGCCTTTGTCGAAGGCTTGATCCAGGGCGAGAAGATCAGTTTCAAGGAATGGGAAGGCACGCCCTATTTCAATGGCTGCCTGCCGATCGAGATCATGGCTGAGCGCGGTCCCGAAACCTTGCGGCATGGACCGATGAAGCCCGTCGGCCTGACCAATGCGCATGCGCCGACCGTCAAGCCTTATGCGATCGTGCAATTGCGGCAGGATAATGCGCTGGGCACGCTCTATAATATGGTCGGCTTTCAGACCAAACTGAAACACGCCGAGCAGATCGCTCTCTTCCGCACCATTCCCGGACTTGAACAGGCGCGTTTTGCGCGCCTTGGCGGTCTGCACCGCAATATTTTTCTCAATACGCCCAAAGTGCTTGATATGCGGCTAAGGCTGAAAGCTGATCCGCGCTTGCGTTTCGCCGGCCAGATCACCGGCTGCGAAGGTTACGTGGAAAGCGCGGGCATTGGGCTTTTGGTCGGCCGCATGGCGGCTTGCGAGCGTTTGGGCGAGTCTTTCGTCCCGCCCCCGACGACGACAGCGCTCGGCGCCCTTTTGAACCACATTACCGCCGGCCATATAGAAACGATCGACGCGGGGCCACGCTCGTTCCAACCGATGAATGTAAATTTCGGCCTGTTTCCACCCCTGACGGAAAAAATCGTTTCGCCCGAGGGAAAGCGCCTTCGCGGTCCAGAGAAAGACCAACTCAAGAAACGCTTGCTCAGCCAGCGCGCGGAACGGGACCTGGAGGCTTGGTGCACCGCCCCAACATGTGGCCCAACGCCACTGGCTGCGGAATGAGGCTCATCCCGCAGCCAGTTCTCAAAGTCACTTCATGTGTCCGTTGACGCAATCCTATTGCGGATTCTCTGACAATCCGCTGTTTCGACCTTTTTCGTCCACGCCATAAAAGCCGGGAAAATTGTCTGGCCGATAGACCGAGCGGCCGGTGCCTAAAGTCTCTTTCATAGCGATGGGTTGCACCTGCGCGCCAGCCACTTTATCCGGGCCCGTGAATTGGAGCCGCAGCAAGTTCACCGCGATGATTGCGAGGACGATCACGCTCGCCCAACATCCCACTTTCCAGATAATATTCATTGTCTCCCCCTGCATGACCAGGGCGCGATGCCAATTGCCGCGCCAAGTCACGACCGTTTGTTTCGCATCGGAGGGACGCCTCACCCCGCCCCGGCCTTTGTCGGCGCGGTTCGTTTCGATCGCCCATTCTTCCTTCGCGTGTGGTCGGTTTCAAGGAAAACAACGTCAATCTGGAGAGCAAAGTTCTATCTGTGCATGAATCCAGGAAGTTTTATTTTCCGATGATGAAAGCATAAGCTCGACAAAAGCGTCTTGATCTTGGTTCGTTCCCGAGCCGCAAACAGAGCCTTCATCATTACTTTCCAATATTACGCTGTTTATATTATTTTTATTAAAAGGGATTCTCATAATTTCATTGACCGGGAGGAACATCAGAAGACTGCTCGAAATATCAGCCTTTTGACAGTTTCTTCGCTCTCCGACGCCGTGATTTTGCGCAATCATCACACTTGACCCCGGCCTTTTCCCGCGCCAAGCTGAGGCATGTCACCCTTCCTTCATAGGGAAATCAGAGTCCGATGAACGAAGAAACGTCCATCCTCGTACTTGGCATTGGCGAACTGGCTTCCGCCGTGGCGAGAAAACTTCATCTCGCGGGTCACGCCGTCGCCATCAATCAGAGCACGCCGCCTTCAGTCATTCGGCGGCGTATGGCTTTTGCCGATGCTTGGACGGATGGCCAATGCACGTTCGAAGGTGTGGAAGCCCGTCGCGCGGATAAGAGCAAGGATTTTCTTGCGGGCCTTCGCAGCGGGATGTTCATTCCGATCCTCTGGCACAACTTCGAGGAAGTGACCGAGCGTTGGCCTTGGGATGTCATCATTGACGCGCGTTCGCTCGACGGCAAACCCCGGCAAAGAATTCGCCAGCTCGCCGAATTGAGCATCGGCATCGGTCCCGGCTTCGTCATCGGCGATGATTGCGATATCATCATCGACACGGGCCGTCGTGATCCTGGCGCGGTTTTGCGAAGCGGGAGCCTGCCCGAGCGCCCGGCGATCGAGGATTCCGCTTTTCCTGATGGCAAAACTGTCAGCGCGCCGCATCACGGCCTTTTCCATATCGCCAAATTTTTGGGTGATGGGGTCGAGGAAGGCGAGGTTTTGGGCTGGATCGGGACCACGCCCATCGTGGCGCCCGCCACCGGCAGATTGCGTGGTCTCGCTCGCGACGCCTCGGCGGTCAGCAAGGATGCAGAACTCGCCGAAGTTGCGACCGATCCCCAGGCGGAAATCGCAGGCATGACAAAGCGCGACCGGCTAATTGCCCGAAGCGTCGCCTTTGTGATCGAGATCGAGCGCTCCGGTGTCCAGCCCATTTCGCTGGAAAACTTTTTCTGACCAATTTTAGGGCGCGGATGATGCGCTAAAACAAGAGATAGAGAGCCTGTTCTGATCAACTGAAACAAACAAGGCTTTCATGAAGGGATTGATAAAACCGGCTCCTTGAGCCGGTTTTTTTGGAGCCGGTTTTTGTTGTGCCCTAAAATAAGGCCTCTCCGGCCAAGAGGCCCAAAACCAGAAAGACAAGAAAAAGCACAACCACGATAAAGAAAAGAATACGTGCGATCCCGCCCGCCGCCGCTGCGATACCCGTAAAGCCGAAGGCAGCGGCGACTATGGAGACGATGAAAAAGAACAATGCCCATCTCAGCATGATGTGCTCCCATCCCCAAGCCTTGCGCGACGGCATACACGGTTACAGAGCAGTCGGCCCCACGTAATCCGCCTTCCATTCGTCTGACAAGCAACGCCGCCAAATACAACGCCGTGCTGGAAACGAACGTTCCCGCGCCAAAGGCCATGATCGATCAAGTCGATAAAATCGATTGCGCAGCGAGACCGATAAAGAACAAAAGCCCGGCATCCCTGTTGGAACGGAAGAGGCGCAGGGCCTGGCCTACATTCTCCAGATCAATGCTTTTGACCTGCCACCCAAGATGCAGCGCAAAGCCAATCCACCCGATGAGCGCTAAACCGTGCAAGGCCCCGGCAACCCACAGAGCTCCGGCGGACAGCAGCAAAGTCAGGCCATAGAGAAGGCCAACACAGAGACGGATACGCGTCCCAAACAAGCGCGCCGTCGATTTGACCCCCGCCTTAACATCGTCCCGAATGTCCTGGATCGCATAGATCGTGTCATAACCGATCGTCCAGGCTATGCCGCCCAAGTAAAGCTGGACCGGGGCTAAAGAAAGCGAGCCGAAAGCCGCCGCCCATCCCATCAAAATGCCCCAGGCAAAAGCGCAGCCAAGGACCGCCTGTGGCCAGGAGGTCACGCGTTTCATAAAGGGATAGATCGCGACGAAAACGAGGGAGGAGAGACCTAGAACAATCGTGAACAGATTGAAGCTCAGCAAAACGGCGAGGCCGATGAGCGACTGCAACAGGAAAAAACCTTGCGCGCCCAGAACACTGACGCGGCCAGACGGCAAGGGCCGCATTCTCGTGCGTTCGACTTTCGCATCCACTTCGCGATCGACGATGTCATTAAAGGTAGAGCCCGCGCCCCGCATGACGATGGCGCCAATCAGAAACAGGAGGAGATGCGCCCAGTGCAAAGGCACGCCCGCTGCCAGGCTTGCCAGAGCACTCCCCCACCAGCAGGGCAGCAGCAGAAGCCACCAGCCAACCGGCCTGTCGAGGCGCGCGAGCTGCAAATAGGGATGTGCTGCGGGCGGCGAAAACCGGAAAAGCCATTGGTCCGGCGCGGCATCCGGGAGCACGGCCGCAGCACCGATCGGTGAACCGAAAGGCTCGGTCCCGCCTTCCATAGGCATCAAAGTGGGCCTGTCGGCAATTTCTGCTGCGGCACATTAAGTGCGCCGCCACCAGCGGCCTGCTGGCTTTGCGCCTTCTTGACCTGCGCAGCGACCGCGCAAGCCTGGTTGGCGACGGTGACGGATTTGGCCGACATGGTCTTGATATTTTCCAGGGCTTCGTCCGGAACGGAGCACCATTCCTTGTTCTTGCTCAGATAAGCTACAAGTTCATGTTCAACGGTGACCAGATTGCGGAGCTTCGGGCATGAGGCTATAGGATCGAGCTGCTTCTTATTGCCCTTGGCCAGTTGGTTGAGCTGATTGATCACACCCTGGCGTCGCTGGTTCAGGCGAGCAATATCGGTATTGCAATCTTCCGCCCGTGCTGCCGTGGCCCCTCCAAAGCAAAGCACCAGCAGCACGAGACAACCAGCTTTTCGCATTGCCGGGAATCGATCCGTCATCATGACCAGAGCCTTTCCTCCATCACCTGCCAAATGTCCCACGCTCGCCTTTCGGCCCGCTCACTCATAGCAAAAGCGCCAAGCTGCCAGCAAGGGCCCTTCCCCTTTCCTTTCCAGTCGGGGCTTAAACTATGCCGCATTACGATTTTTCCGCGCCACGGCTCTATCTCGATCAGCCGTTGCGAGCCGGCGGCACGGTCGCACTGGACAAGTCCCAGGCACATTATCTCTGCACGGTCCTGCGCCTTGTGGCTGGGGATCACATCCTCGTTTTCAACGGCCGCGAGGGAGAATGGCGGGCGGCGCTCAAGGAGTCTGGCCGCAAAACGGTCCAGATCGAGCCCATTGAGCAGGTCCGTACGCAGGAGCCTGACAATGATCTGCATTATCTCTTCGCGCCGCTGAAACATGCGCGGCTCGATTACATGGCGCAAAAAGCTGTCGAAATGGGAGCGAGCCTCCTGCAACCCCTCTTCACGCGGCGCACCCAGAATGAGCGCATCAATCTCGAGCGCCTGCGCGCCAACGCCATTGAGGCGGCCGAGCAATGCGGCATCCTGACCCTGCCGGAGATTGCGGAAGCTGTGAAACTTGACGCCTATCTCGCCCGCCGCGATCAGAACCGAGTCCTCGTTTTCTGCGACGAGGATGCGCCACCGATCGGCCCGCTCGCGGCGCTACGGGAAGCCCTGCGACCTGGCGGCGTTGCCTGCCGAGGCGCCGATGTCCTCATTGGCCCGGAAGGAGGGTTCGACGCCACGGAACGGGATCTTCTTGTAAGCCAGCCGAATCACATTCGAATCTCACTCGGCCCGCGGATCCTGCGCGCCGATACGGCCGCCGTCGCCGTACTGGCGCTGGTCCAGGCCATCCGCGACGAATGATCCATGGCGCGGCATCTTTCGGCAGGCTAAAGTTTGTTAGGGAAAATTAAAAACCTCTGTTTATTCTCGATCCTCTCTCTCCTCAGGGGAAAGGTCCTGGGATAGAGAATTTAGACCCTATCACGATATCGCCCCAATGCCGGTTCACCGTGGACCCGTTGGACTTTGTTGATTTGCGGTTTTTCAATTTGGTTCGTCATGACGACACGTGTTTTTTTAGTGTCATGCTCGGTTGCATTCTTTTGACTCCCCTCGATGAGGGACGAGCCCAAACGGGCACCTTTTCCAGCGGAGAAAGGGAGGCTCTGCCCTGCGCTGCCTATGGACCCGGCTTTGTCACAGTCGAAGGTGGGGACACTTGTGTGCGCATAGATGGCCATGTCAGGGTCGGACACGGTTCCTCGCTCGATCAGGAATCGCCGAACCGCACCGCGCCCAGCGCCATGCCTGCCACCATGCGTAACGATCGCAACCCGGTTCAGGACGAGACCTTCGACCCTGCAGGCAGAAGCCGTCTTCGCCTGCCGCAATCCTCCGGGGCCATGGATCCGTTTTTCGCCCGGTGATCCACCAATACGCGCTTTAATGCCGAGCCTTATTGCGGCGCCTTATTGCGGTCCATGGAGCAAAAGATTGCCTTCAAACGGGCGCGAAGACCGGTGAGCCCTGATCGAAGAGCTTTTCCACCGAACCGTTCCAATCCTTCTTATAAAGGGCGATCAGCTTTTCCGCTTCCGTCCCCTCTTTCAGGACAGCGTCGAGCGGAGCGAGGAAATAGGTCTCGTCCCGTCCAACCGCATCACGCTTGTCGCGCGCCTTCAATCCGGCCTGAGCCAGGGTCAAAACCTCACGGCCGATCTCGCGCAATTTGCGGCCCTTGATCGAGGCCTCAAGCCCCAAGCGCGGCACATCATCACGCAGAGCCTGGCGTTCCTCGGCGTTCCAGGATTTGACCAGGTCCCAGGCGGCATCAAGCGATGTCTGATCATAGAGCAAACCGACGCAGAGCGCCGAGAGGGCAAGGCAAGCCGGAATGGGGCCGACATCGGCACCGCGCATTTCAAGATAACGTTTCAGCCGCACTTCCGGAAAAATCGTCGATAAATGATTGGCCCAGTCGGACAAGGTCGCCTGTTCGCCCGGCAATTGCGGCAGCTTGCCCGCCAGAAGATCGCGAAAACTCGCCCCTGCCACATCGTGATAGGTTTCACCGCGTTTGACGAAATACATCGGCACATCGAGCGCATAATCGACATAACGCTCGAAACCCATGCCATCCTCGAAGGCAAAAGGCAGCATGCCGGAACGGGCGCGATCCGTATCGCGCCAGATCTCCGACCGCGCGGAAAGCAGGCCGTTGAGCTTGCCGTCCGTGAAAGGAGAATTGGCGAAAAGCGCCGTCAGCAAGGGTTGCAGGGCCAGCGTAACGCGCAGTTTCAGCACCATATCGGCCTCGCTCGCATAATCGAGATTGGCCTGAACGGTCGAGGTCCGAAACATCATGTCGAGGCCCCGCGTGCCGACCTTCGGCATATAACGGCGCATGATGTCGTAGCGCTGTTTCGGCATGGCGGGAATCTCTTCGCGCTGCCATTTAGGCGTCATGCCGATCAGAAGAAAACCGATATCGAGCGGACCCGCGACCTTTTCGAGCATCGCGAAATGGCTCGTCAATTCCTCGCTTGTCTCGTGGATGGTCTCAAGCGGAGCGCCAGACAGCTCGAACTGGCCGCCGGGTTCGAGAGAGATCGCACCACCGCCCTTTTCATCATAAAGGCCGATAATATTGTCTCGATCCGTGATCGGCGCCCATTGCAGCGCTTCCTTCATGCCATCGAGCAAGGCCTTGATACCCCGCTCACCCTCATAGGGCACCGGCGCATGGCTAGAGCGGTAAAAGGGGAATTTTTCGTGTTCGGTGCCGACCCGGAATTGACTGGGCGATTTCATTCCATCGAAAAACCACGCGACGAGTTCCGTGCGCGACGTGATGAGCGTTGAATCCGAAACGTCGCGGGCCATTGACGCGCTTTCATCTACTTTAGAGCATACCCCTCCCGAAAGCTGGACACTTTGGGGCCAGGTATTATGCGTTAAAACAAAGAGATAGGGAGCATTTGTGATTCAACAGAATAACAACGTCCCTACTGACCCCAATCAGGCAGGCCGGCAGAACCGACACCGCCAAGCTTCATAGGCGCGCGCGCGCCAAGGCGCAATGCATTCCCGCGCGCAGGCCTTTTGCGGAGGTGCGTTCCGGAGCAAGCCCGCTACACGGGTGAGCACAGAAAAATTCATGGGGCCTGGCAACAAGCTCAATTTTATCTTTTCTTATTGCTCAGAATATCGCCGATCTCTTCCGACAAATTTTCACCGGGAGAATCCGAGGCAGCACGCGCAGGCGTCGCACCAGCACCGGGCTGGAACATTTTACTCAGGGCCTCAAAACTCGCTTGAACCGTCGCTGGATCGAAACCCGGCATCGAAGGCATGCCGGTCGGGGCCTGTTGCCCTTGCCAATTCCCCGGCCGCTGCCCACCAAACGCCTGACTGAGAACAGAACCCAAAAGATCGCCAAGGCCACCGCCGCTTGCCGGGGCCTGTCCCGTCGGTTCGGTCTGAGGCTGTTGTTGCGGAGCCGGCGCGGCAGCATTGCCGAATATCTGACCGAAAATCGACCCGAAGCCGCCCGCTCCCCCTTTTGTCAACTGATCGAACAGGCCGCCAAAACCTTTCTGCTGCATGGCGGAAAGGAAACCACCCATCAGCATGGATGCGAGGACGGGCAGCATTCTCTGGATGACTTGGGGGCTGAGACCACTCAGGGCCGCCGCCTGTTTGGCCATAGGCTCAAGCGCCTGGGGGCCGAACATCTGGGCCAAAAGGTCATTGCCCTGGTTCTCGGTCGCGGCCGCGCTCGCCGCATTGGGATCGTTATAGGCCGCCTGATAATTCGGATTGCCCATGGCGCCGAGAAACGAGCCGAAGGCCGCCGGATTCATCATATTGGCTTGGAAACCAGAGGATAATGCAGGAGTGACAGCCTGCATGACCGCTTCTGCTTGTTCCGGTGAAATGCCGAATTGTTTCGCTAGATTTTCTGCGGCCTGCCCGCCGTGGGCAGTCTGGAGTAATTCATAAAGGTTGAACATCGACGATTCCTCCTTGCGCAAAAGGGATGCTACAGCATCCGAGCCCACGGTGGACATCGCTTTTGCAATCCATTTGACGCACCAAAAGCGCCTTGCATAACGATCACCCCATGGTTCTGGCTGTTAGAGCCGTTGCTGCTTCAGCCGAAACGGAAAACAGATCTTTATCTGCTTGTTTTAACAGATAATCCTTGTCCCAAGAGTTGCCAGAAGAATTGCCAGCTTTGGGGTTACGCATGGGTTACACGTTTTTGGGATTTTTGATCAGCCGGTTGGTCACGACATAAGCGGCGGCCATGGCACCAAGACCGAACAAGACCGCACCCAGCATCAACCCTAGGAGAATGCCTATGGCCCCGAAACGATGCGCGCCCAAAGTCACAAAAGGTATGGTGCCAAGTGTTGCTCTCCCCCAATTGAAAAAGGTCGAGAGCAGCGGATATCCAAGATTGTTGAAAGCCGCATTGGCGACGAAAATGCCGCCGAGAAACAGCCAAAGCGCGCCGCCATAAGTACAGAAAAAAACCAATAGCTGGCGTGTTTCGCCACCAACGGCGAAAAGGGTTGCGAGCGCTGGCGCGGCAAGCCAGAGCACCACCCAGACCACAATCGTATAGACGGCGGAGACGATCAGGCAATCCGTGAAGGTGCGGCGGACCCGATGCGGCAGGCAGGCGCCGAGATTTTGGGCCATGATCGGCCCGACACTGCCCGATAAGGCAAAGAGAACGCCAAAAGCGAGAGGTGTCAGCCGGTCGATCAGCGCGAAAGCCGCCACAATGCCTTCGCCGAAAGAAGCGGAAATCCGCAGGCAATAGAGATTGGCCACCGGCGCCGCCAAATTGGTCAGAATTGCCGGTATCGCAATGCCGAAAATGGGCCTGGCATCGCCAGCGATTGCTCGCAATCTCGGCCGACCAATGAGATCATGACGCAGAACAGCGCCATGCAAGCCGACCAGCATACAAGCGATCCGCGAGAGAAAAGCGACGATCGCCGCACCCTGAACGCCAAGGCCGAGGGTAAAAATGAATAAAGGGTCTAAAATGGCCGTTACGACGCCGCCGCCGAGGGTCACATACATGGAGCGCTTGGCATCGCCGGCCGCCCGTAGCAATCCGCCCAAGGCCATGGCGAAACCAAGAAAGATCATGCTCGGCAATGTCACGGCGAGATAGCGGCTGCCGACCTCCAAAGCCTCCCCGCTCGCACCGGCGAAAATCAGAATTTCGTCCAGAAAGGGCATGATAGCGAGGACGAGCACCGCCAGAAGCAAGCCAACATGGACAAGCCCGGAGGCCGCTAATTGGCGCGCCCTAACGCGATCTCCAGCGCCAATCGCGCGAGAGACCACCGCCCCGATGGCAATCGACAGGCCGATTTCAATCGAAATCGGGAAAAACAGGACCTGGCTCGAAAAGCCCACGGCAGCCGTCAGATGCGCATCGTTCAAACGCGAAACATAGAGCAGCGAGAGAAAATCGACCAGAAAGGCGGCAATTAAGCCGATCGAACCGGCGCCCGTCATGACCAGCACGTGGCGCATGGGCGCGCCTTGCGTGAAAACAGCGCGTGGCG
This sequence comes from Beijerinckia indica subsp. indica ATCC 9039, assembly GCF_000019845.1. Taxonomy (NCBI): domain Bacteria; kingdom Pseudomonadati; phylum Pseudomonadota; class Alphaproteobacteria; order Hyphomicrobiales; family Beijerinckiaceae; genus Beijerinckia; species Beijerinckia indica. The sequence continues at coordinate 2,588,791 of NC_010581.1, forward strand.
GGGATATGGGGGCGTTCAATGAGGATCGACCGGAATTGATGGAAAGGCCGCAAAATGCTGGCATAGGACAAATTTGCCCCATGCGAACGCGAACAGGCATAATAAATGCCGCCACAGAGCACTTTCGAGATGAAATTGTCAAATGGGGTTCAAAGGCCGCGCGTCGCGATGAGGACGCCCGGCTAGATCATGCCTGGCGCCTCCTCTCGCGGCCTACATAACCACTCCAAAGCGCCTCATATTTAACGGTTATTCCCGTGCCTTATTGGGGCCATTTCTTATGGAACAAGACATTGTCGCCTTCTTCCGTCGAATTGGGGTAAGGCACGGGCGCGCTGTTGCCCATCCCCGGCTCCATGCTTTTTGAAGACCCGCTACCCCCGTTGGCAGGTTCATGTTTCCCGCCCGGACTGCTGCTTCGTCCCTCCCGCAACGGATTTTGCGGCAGGGGAACACCCATATAAGGTGTAGTCGTCGGTTGCGAACGATCAATCTCTGGGATGGTTTCCTTGGGATTTCCTGTTCGCCCAGGCTCCATTTGTGCCAAAACGGGCGTTGCCCCCGCTATAATGACGGACCAGACCACCAATTTCCAAACTCTCTGCCGCATCGAAGGACTCCATGTTGACGGCCTCGATCGCATGACTCGGAAGTTTTCCACAGCAGCCGGCACTGTTCTCGCCGCGGATAACCCCAACCGTCCGCCCCCCAGAGGGATAAAAAGAGAACGGCGGGAGTCGGTTGGGGTTCCGACAGAGTGTGTGAGGCCTCCCGTCGCGGCAGGGAGCCTATAGCGCTCGCTCTGGCTGACGCTCGCCCCATCCGCAACGAATTTCGGACTTGCTGGGCACTGGCATAAAATATTGTGTTGAGGTGCAACCGGCCCAGTTCAGGATCAAGGCTCGGGGGGATTTCCTGCATATTCGAGGTCGGTATAGACCAAGACAAGTGTTGAGGCTGTCATCGCGACCATCAGAAAATAAACGTCTAAAAAGCCGGTCGCATTGGAGAACCCTTTAATCTTGTTCTTGATTAGGGATCTCCGAAAACGCGCCTGCCCCGCTTTGTTCCAAGAATATCTTCTATCAGAACAAGCATACATAAGTATATGCTTGTCTATTGCTTGCAAAGCTCAGTCATACTTGCGTTTTAAGGCAATGTCCCGATATCGACATCGGCACAGCCAGCGATCTGCTCTTCGAATTTACGTTCCTCGCGGCGAACGACGACCATAAAGGCGATGATGGCCCCAACGAATATGGCCAGAGCAATGAGCCCCAAGGGTCCGCTGACTTTGGCTACCGAATCGCCAAAAATATAAGCCCCTCCGCCCATAATGACAGACCAGACGATAGCGCCAGCCGCGTTATAGACGAGGAAAGGTCCCCAGCCGAAGTGATTGACACCGGCAAGAAGTGCGGCGAGGACACGCAAAAAGGCCACGAAACGACCGAAAAAGACGATTTTGGCCCCATGTTTCTTGAAGAGAAACTGCCCTAGCCGCAATCGGCTTTCAGGCAAATGGATATATTTGCCGTAACGCAGGAGAAATTTGGCGCCCCATCGCCGCCCAATCCAAAACCCGAGATTATCACCAAGAATGGCCCCGGCCGCCGCCGCTATGATGATCCAGAGGAGATTCATCTGCCCCGTCGCGCCCGCATAGCCGGCAGCCAGAATCAGGGCGGTTTCCCCTGGCAGAGGCACACCAGCGCTCTCGAGTAGGACGATCACGAAGACGGCCCAGTAGCCATGCTGGGCAATATAGGGCTCGATGTTGGTCAGAAACACGCAATCTCCAAATTCAGAAATCTGAGCCTGGACGGTTTATCAGAGTGAAGGAAAAATTCTTCCCAAAAAAGAAGCCCCGTGGGGAAAGACCCAAGCAGAGCTCTTGATCGAACGCGTCTCCCAAGCCTTCGATTTCTGGGCATGGATTACACATTTAAACAAAGAGATAGAGATCATGGGTTGATGTCTTGCTAAAGGCTTTGCCGCATCGCGCATGAGCCGCGTTCAAGAACGAGTTATAAGTCTTTATAAACACATCAAAACCCGCCAATTGCAGCACTGCCTTTGGCTTGATGCTCTAAAGCCCTGTCAAGAGTCCTCGCTTCAAGACAATATTCTAGCCTATTGAATGAAGGCCTTTTCTTGACGTGAAGTGAACGATTTCTCCAAACTGCACGAAAGCATCGGAAAGGTTTCAACGTGAACATCCAATGTTCCAGAACGTTGGCGGGCGCATCGCGCAAAACTGACGTTCGAATTCCAAAGTCCCGTCATGCACGCTCATCCGACCCAAAGCTTTCTCTCCTTTGGGTTGTTTATTTGGGCGAATAGCCGTGTTCCCGCAAGGATGATCCTTGAAATCGTGAATCGGTCATCAGCGTCTTTCAAACTACGATCGATTCGCAAAATTGTTTAACAACTCCGCACAAGATCTTATCTTAAAAAAGAGAATAGACTTCGCGGAAACGATTAAGAAAACATCGGATCGATTCCGAAATTGATCTCGCTCCCGACGCTCTCACTTCATGACGCTTTGGGCTTGCCTGAGCCTTGCTCCTCTTGAGCTTGTTCTTCCCGTGCCGCCATGGCTTCCGCTTCCTGCATCAAAGCGCTTTCCCGTCGCTTATAGATCGGCCAGAGCCAAATCAGCGTCGCCACGCTCAAGACCGCCAAAGTCAGGCTGAAGGGTTTTGCGAGCCGTTCGGCCGCAGCACCGAAACCATAGCCAAGCAGGCCCACAGTCGTGGCCCATAAAATCGCGCCCATGACGTTGAAAACCATGAAACGCCGGGCATCGTAATGATTGGCTCCTGCCAAAAGGGCCGCGAAAGTTCGTAGAAAAGCGACGAATCGTCCGAAGAAAACGATTTTGGCGCCGTGTTTCTGAAAGAGAAAATGGCCGAGTTTGAGTTGGCGTTCACCAAGCCCGATTTTCTGGCCGTGTTTGGCAAGAAGCTGCGCGCCGTAATTGCGGCCGACCCAATAGCCGATATTGTCACCAAGGGACGCGCCGACCACGGCGGCGGCAATGACGAGAACGATATTCATATCGTGCAGCGCCGCGCTCGCAATCGCCGCCGAAATCAGAACCGTTTCGCCAGGCAGCGGAACACCAAGGCTTTCCATCGCCACCATGCCGAAAACTGCCCAATAGCCGTAATGGGAAATGACGGCTGGGATCGCCGTGGTCAATGACATGATGGGAGTAGACCTCGCGAGCAGAGGCGTGCTGGAAGGTTTGACCACTCAACCAGTGCCGAAACCGCTTATGGCGTGCGGCTATAGCAAATCCGCCACGGCATGTCTCCCTCTCGCATTTGAAAAGGTCAGGCCGTCTGCGTGTCCGGATAGAAGGTTCCGCGCAAGAAATGCAGGGGAATTTTTTCGCCGGGCGCAAGCGTGAGAGTGGCTGGGGCATCAATTTCGATGCGGCCTGCGTCGCCCGCCAGAGCGACTTCAGCCCGCCGGATGGGGCCGCTTCTCCGCAAGGAAACGAGTTCCGCGTCGATCGTCGCGTGCCCCCCCTGCGCGATCACGACATCCTGCGGGCGGATGAACAATCGGCCCTTGCCATTGCCCGTCTGCCGCACCGGGAGCGCAAGCTGCTTGTCGCCGACGAACACATGCCCTTCCCGCGCGACAGCCTTCAAGGCGCTGGCCTCGCCGATGAAGCCATGCACGAAAGCCGTCGCCGGACGATCATAAATATCGTCTGGCGAACCGATCTGTTCAATTCGTCCCTGGGACAGCACGGCAACGCGGTCGGCGAGTTCAAGAGCCTCATCCTGGTCATGGGTAACGAACAAAGTCGTATGGCCGGTGCGATCGTGGATTTCCCGCAACCAGGAACGCAGATCACGCCGGACCTTGGCGTCGAGCGCGCCAAAAGGCTCATCGAGCAACAGAACACGCGGTTCGACGGCCAAAGCACGGGCGAGCGCCACGCGTTGCCTCTGGCCACCTGAAAGCTGGGCTGGATAACGTTTGCCGAGACCGGACAATTGAACGAGATCGAGAAGTTCGAGCGCGCGGCGTCGAATTTCCCCTTTCGGCGGCCGCGTCGAGCTATCGCGCACGGTCAGGCCGAAAGCGATATTATCCTCGAGATTCAAATGTTTGAACAAGGCATAATTCTGGAAGACGAAGCCAACACGCCGCTCCTGCACGCTCAATTGTGAAGCATCTTCCTCACCAAAAAAAATACTTCCCTCACTCGGCGTGTCGAGACCGGCGATGATCCGGAGCAAGGTCGTCTTGCCGGAGCCCGAAGGACCGAGCAAGGCCAGAAGTTCGCCGCTCACCACATTCAGATTCACTCGGTCGAGGACGGCCCCCTTGGACTGTTCGTCAAACCGCTTGATGATATCGAGGGCACGAATCTGCATTGTGGTTCTCCAAACCCTGCTTCTTCAAAAAGCGAGGGAAAGCAGCGTTCCGGCGCTAAGCCGGAGGTGATGATAAAGAGCTATCCAATTGATCCCTAAGCAACCCTATCTGGCTTGCTTAGTGTCGGCGGGCACCTCTGGCGAGTTCGTCGCCGAACCGGCTTTCGAGCACGGTCTTGGCGATGAGCGTCACGAGCGCCAGAAGCGCGAGCAGCGACGCCACGGCAAAAGCAGCCGCAATATTATACTCATTATACAGAATTTCTATGTGAAGCGGCATGGTATCGGTCAAACCGCGAATATGGCCCGACACCACGGAAACAGCCCCGAACTCGCCCATTGCCCGCGCATTGCAAAGCAGGACGCCATAGAGCAAGGCCCATTTGATATTGGGAAGCGTGATGCGGAAGAAGGTCGCAAGACCGCTCGCCCCGAGCGTCAGCGCGGCTTCTTCCTCGACCGTGCCTTGTGTCTCCATCAGCGGAATGATTTCCCGGGCAACGAATGGAAAGGTCACGAAAATCGTCGCCAGAACGACGCCGGGCACGGCGAAGATGATTTTGATATCATTGGCTTGCAGCCAGTGTCCCAACAGACCCTGCGCCCCGAACACCAACACATAAACGAGGCCGGCAACCACGGGGGAGACCGAGAACGGCAGATCGATCAGGGTGATCAGAAAACTTTTGCCCGGAAACTGGAATTTCGCGATGGCCCAGGCGGCGGCGAGACCGAAAACGACGTTGAGCGGAACGGCAATGGCCGCGACGAAAAGCGTCAGTCCGATCGCGGCGCGCGCGTCAGGCTCCGCAAGAGCAGACCAATAAGTGCCTATTCCATGACTGAGCGCTTCGTAGAAGACGACGATCAGCGGCAGCACCAGAAAGAAGAGCAAAAAAGCCAAGGCAATGGCAATGAGAGCCCCCGTCAGAAACGGGCCTTCCGTCGTCGCGGGAGTCCGAACCCGGCGCTTGACCTTTTGCTGGGCAGGAAGCGCGAAACCGGCCTCCTGCGACCAGTCGACCAGGGTCTCAGACATAACCAAACCTCCGCCGGCTCCACGCCTGGATGATATTGATGACAAGGAGAATCGAAAAAGACACGATGAGCATCAAGGTCGCGATGGCGGTCGCCGCCGCATAATCGAATTGCTCGAGTTTGACGACAATCAGCAGGGGTGCGATTTCCGAAACGAAAGGAATATTGCCGGCGAGAAAGATCACCGACCCATATTCCCCGACGCCCCGCGCGAAAGCCAAGGCAAAGCCGGTCAGTAGAGCCGGGATGAGACCCGGCAGAATGACACGGAAGAGCGTCTGAACGCGTGTCGCGCCGAGCGTGGCCGAGGCCTCCTCGACATCGCTTTCAAGCTCCTCCACGACCGGCTGCACCGTCCGGACGATGAAAGGCAAGCCGATAAAGATCAAAGCGATGCCGATGCCGAGCGGCGTAAAGGCAATGCGCCAACCCAGCGGCGCGACGAGGGCGCCAACCCAGCCGTTCGGCGCATAGAGCGAAGCGAGCGCGATACCCGCGACCGCCGTCGGCAAGGCAAAGGGAAGATCGACAATCGCATCGATGATGCGTCGTCCGGGAAATTCATAGCGGGCGAGAACCCAGGCGATGATGCCGCCAAAAACGACATTGATGGCCGCTGCGGCCAAGGCAATGCCGAAACTGGTCCTTAGGGCCGCGAGCACGCGCGGCTCCGTGGCGATCTGCCAAAAACCCCAGATCCCGAGACTGCTTGCCCGAAGGATGAGGAGCGCCAGCGGGAACAGAACAATGACGGCAAGATAGACGAGGGTATAGCCAAGCGTCAGGCCGAAACCAGGCAGAATGGATGGACGCCGAAAGGACAAATCTGGCTCCTGATAGGCCCTGAAGTCTATATACCCTATAGGAAATTATCCTACGAGGGCAAACGAGGCAAGTCAAATTCACATATTTTGCGCGGTATTTATTCTTAAATCTCGCTATTTCATGTTAATTGGATTATAGGAGGGTTGGCAATCCCTCCTCCTCGTCTTGTCAAGATTTGTTCATGATCGCAAAAATCGCGCCTCAGGTGATTTCCGCCAACCGTCTCACCGATGGTCATGTCGTCTATCTCGGAACGGATGGCGCCTGGCTGGACAATATCGCCGCCGCCCATGTCTATCCCGATGGCGAGGCCGCTGCGGCCGGCCTCGAACAAGCGCGCGCCGATGTCAAAAAAGCCCTGATTCTCGATCCGTTTCTCGTCGAAGTCGCGACACAGGCGCCGGACGTCACAGCCCTTAAAATGCGCGATAAGATCCGCGCCAAGGGGCCGACGATCAATTATGCGCCACATTCTTGAAGGCCCCACGGATTGAGGGTTTTTTCACTCAGCCAGACTCGAAAAATCCACTCAGGAAGCTCTCTTGGCAAACCGATGTAAGCAGTCCACTTGGAAGGTACCCCGCTACAGAGGTTTTGAAACGCTGGGCGTTTCCCTCTAAACGGATCGGATTTTCGAGCATCGAATCTGCTTAGCAAAGCGCTGAGGCAAGAAGCTCCAAGGGCGCACCCTTTATACAGGCAAAAACGCATGTATCGTTATGATGAATTCGACGCCCAATTCGTCGCGAGCCGCGTCGCACAATTTCGCGATCAGGTGACGCGGCGGCTCTCGGGCGAACTTGACGAAGAGCAGTTCAAGCCGCTGCGGCTGATGAATGGCGTCTATCTGCAATTGCACGCCTATATGCTGCGCATCGCCATACCCTATGGCACCTTGTCGTCCACGCAGATGCGCAAACTCGCCTTCATCGCGCGCCGCTATGACAAAGGCTACGGTCACTTCACCACGCGGCAGAACATTCAGTTCAACTGGCCGGCGCTCGCCGATTGCCCGGATATTCTCGCCGAGCTCGCCTCGGTCGAAATGCATGCGATCCAGACCTCGGGCAATTGCATCCGCAATGTCACCGCTGACCATTTCGCGGGCGCCGCCGCCGATGAGATCGAAGACCCCCGCCCCTATGCCGAGATTTTGCGGCAATGGTCATCGCTGCATCCGGAATTTTCCTTCCTGCCGCGCAAGTTCAAGATTGCCGTGAATGGAGCCTCGCATGATCGCGCAGCCCTGCGGGTGCATGACATCGGCTATCAGATCGTGCGCAACGCGGCAGGTGAGATCGGCTTCACGGTCTATGTCGGCGGCGGGCTCGGACGCACGCCCCTGGTCGCGCATAAGATCCGCGACTTTCTGCCCAAGGAAGATCTGCTTTCCTATACGAACTCAATTCTGCGCATCTATAATCTCGAGGGTCGGCGCGACAATAAATACAAGGCGCGGATCAAGATCCTGGTCGGGGAAAAAGGCGCCGATGTCATTCGGGCCGAGGTGGAAGAGGATTTCGCCAAGCACCACCATGTCGATCCTCTCCAATTGCCGGCGGAAGAGATCGAGCGCATCCGCGCCTATTTCGCCCCGCCCGGGCTGACACCTCGCGCCGAAACCTCCGGGCGCGTGGAGGCGCGCAAGGCCACCGATCCAGCCTTCCGCTCATTCGTCGAGCATAATGTCGCTCAGCACAAGATCGCGGGCCATGGCATTGTGACCATTTCCCTGAAACCCACCGGGGGCATTCCCGGCGATGCCACCGCCGAACAAATGGAAGCGGTGGCCGATCTCGCCGAAACCTATTCGCAAAGCGAGATTCGCGTCGCGCACGAACAGAATCTCGTCTTGCCGCATGTGGCGCTCGACGATCTTCCCGCCGTTTTCGACGCGCTCGTGCAACACGGCCTTGCGATCGGCAATAGAGGCCTTGTCACCGATATTATCGCCTGCCCCGGCCTCGATTATTGCGCGCTCGCGACGGCACGTTCGATTCCCATCGCACAGCGCATTTCCGAACGGTTTGGCAACGGCACGCGGGCCGAGGATATCGGCGGCCTCACGGTCAATATATCAGGCTGCATCAATGCTTGCGGACATCATCATGTGGGTCATATCGGCATTCTAGGCCTCGATAAGAGTGGCGAGGAAGCCTATCAGATCACGCTCGGCGGCACGGCGGATGACGCCTGCACCATCGGCGAGATCACGGGCCGCAGCTTTTCCTCCGAGGAAATCGTCGATGCGATCGAACGGATCGTCGACGCCTATATTTCCCTTCGCCAAAGCCGCGATGAGGATTTCATCACCGCTTTCCGCCGCGTCGGCATGGCTCCCTTCAAGGAGGCTCTTTATGCCCAGCCTTGACGTCCCTCTCTTCGATAATCCCGACACGACAGCGGCGCTTTCGCGCCGCTTCGCCGCTATGGAGCCGCAGGCCTTTCTGCGCCTGGTGATCGAGACTCTGTTTCCTGGCCGTATCGCCCTCGTCTCGAGCTTTGGCGCGGAATCGGCGGTGCTTCTGCATCTTGCGGCCAAGATCGATCCGGCTTTGCCGGTCCTGTTCATCGACACGGACCTCCTGTTTCCCGAAACGCTCGCTTATCGCGACACGCTCGTCGAGCTTTTGGGGCTGAAGGATGTCCGTGTCATCAAGCCGGAACCTGCCCAGCGCGCGGCGGAAGATCCGGAAAACTTCCTCTGGGCGAGCAATGCCGACCGCTGTTGCGAAATCCGCAAGGTGCTGCCGCTCGCAAATGCGCTCGAACCCTTCGACGCCTGGATCACGGGACGCAAGCGCTTCCAGGCGGCAACCCGCGCGGCTTTGTCCTTCTTCGAGCAGGAGGAAGGCACATCCCGCATCAAGGTCAATCCGCTTGCGGGATGGACGGCACAAGATCTTGCCGCCTATCTCAAAAAGTGGGATTTGCCCGCGCACCCGCTCGTCGCTAAAGGCTATCCTTCCATCGGCTGCATTCCCTGCACCTCTCCGGTCAGACCGGGAGAAGATGCGCGCGCCGGCCGCTGGCGCGACAAAGGCAAGGTCGAATGCGGGATTCATATCAAAAAGCTCGAACCGAGCCCGGATGCCTGACATGCTCCTGTTCAAGAACAATGCTTTGCAAGCCGATGAATGGCAAAAGATCGCGGATGACGAGTCCCTGCCGACAAGCGGCAAGGTTCTTCTCAGCGAAGCGCGCTGGCAGGCCGAAAAGGACCACCTGCCCGCTTCCCTGACCCCTGGCATCAAGATCGAGCCCAAAGCCTCCGTCAAGGAGCTTCTCCTCGATCTGCCGCGGCTTATCCTGATCAGCGTGGATTTTCCGAAATTCACCGACGGGCGCGGTTATTCCATGGCGCGCGAATTACGCAGCTATTACGGCTATCAGGGCGAACTTCGCGCCACTGGTGAAATCTTCTACGATCAATTGCAATTGCTGGCGCGCTGCGGTTTCGATGCTTTCGAAATTACCGATCCGGCAACCCTCAAGCTTTTGGAGGCGGGAAAACGGCCGGACCTCGGGACATTTTATCAGCCGGCCCTGGGGACCGAAACAGCCGTCGGGACAAGACCGTGGGCGCGCCGCGCCCGGGCATCCTGAGCCTTTCGCCTCAAACAGGCGGTCAACTTCTTCCTTGAACTTCATGCCGCGAAACGGGGTATAATTTTCCATCGATTCGTCTTCGAAGCCCTGCAAGGAGCTTCGGCCGGAGGTAGGCATGGAATGGGAAAGTTTTCGGCGCTCTGATAATGTCGAGGACCGCCGCGCCGAGGGTCCGACCAGCGGAGGTGGGTTTGGCGGTGGCCAGCTCGGCCTTGGCGCGGTCATCGTGCTCGGCCTTGTCGGCTGGGCCTTGGGGATCGACCCGCGGCTTTTGATCGGCGGCGCCGAAATGGTCAATAGCGCGCGCCACCAATATACACAGAGCGAAACGCGCCCGCCGCACGCCGGCGCGCCCAGTGATCAGATGGGGCAATTCGTGGCGGCTGTCTTGGCTCAGACGGAAGACGTCTGGTCGGATGTGCTGCCGCAGCAAAAAGGCGTCGCCTATACAAAGCCGAGACTCGTGCTCTATAGCGGCTCGACGCGATCGGGCTGCGGCGGTGCTCAGGCGTCCATGGGGCCGTTCTATTGCCCGAATGATCAGAAAGTCTATCTCGACACTGCCTTCTTCCGGGATATGCAAAAGCGCCTCGGGGGCGGTGGCGATTTCGCCTATGCTTATGTGATCGCCCATGAAATCGGCCATCACGTGCAAAATCTCCTCGGTATTCTGCCAAAGGTTCAGGCGGCGCAACAACGGGCCAGCAGCCAGGCCCAGGCCAATGCCTATTCCGTGCGCCTGGAACTCATGGCCGATTGCCTAGCCGGTGTCTGGGCCGCCAATGCCGACCGCAAATTCCAGACCTTGCAGCCGGGCGATATCCAGGAAGCGATCAGCACGGCCCAGGCGATTGGTGATGATCGCCTGCAAGAATCCTCGCGCGGCTATGCCGTGCCGGATTCCTTCACGCATGGCTCCGCCGCCCAGCGCACACAATGGCTGAACACCGGTTTGCGCTCAGGCCAGATCGATTCCTGCAATACATTCGCGCAATAAACTGATCAGAGACAGGCATAGGTACGAAAATCCTCGGGCACGAAAATCCTCGGCCCTGCCTGTGTCGCTCGCCCGATTATTCCCCTTCCCAATAATCGGTGCTTTGTTCTGCCCGGCCAACGAAGGCGAACCTGTTTGGTTGTCCATCGGGGCCGGGTGAATATTCGGCGAGGACACCGAACTTCCCCGTATCCGGATATTCGGCGATCTCGGGCGAAAGTTTGGTACTGACGCCCAGATAACGCAGTTCCTGCGTTCCGGTATTGACGATCTGATGCGCGGTCTCCTTGTCACCGGCCGGGCAAGCGATGATATCGCCTTCCCGGATGGGATAGGTGTTTTCGCCGATGCGAATCTCACCAGTGCCAGTGATCACGAAGAACATTTCCTCGTTCACGCGATGATTGTGGAATGGAAAAGCCCGCTTGCCCGGAGGTATGGCGGTGATATTGTAACCGAGCTTAGAGGCACCAAGACCCGCGCCAATAAAACCCATCCGTGCATCATAGCGCTCCGCCACCGCGCCAGTCGGCGCGAAACCCGGAGGACGCGGATGCAGTGCAACGTCCGCAATATTGATGATCGGCTTGGTCATCGCTCACTCTCCCCTATACGCCCGGTGTCGATTACAAATAGATGTCACTGGATTACCTCCGTGACGTGTAACGCATAGGCATCATTGAGTCGATCGCATCGATCTCGAGGAGCGGAATCAGCGCCCCAAGGCGATAATTATAGAACAATCGCGAAGAATCGAATCAAATGGATAGCGGAAGTTGACCAAAATTCGTCTGCCACTTAGACTATTTGTATGTGAGGCGATCTCCTGCTTCGAGAGATACGAAGGATCTGTAAATTGAAGGTGGAAAAGCTGATCGCAATAACAGTGATTGGTTACATCATCGGACCTACAAATTTCGGCATGGCCGCCTGCCCGGATACGCCGGCTTCGAATCATCGAGTCATTGAAGATGGCTTAGCCGCTAGTATCATGATCGGTCCACTCAAAAAATCAAATCGGCCACTCGCCCATCACACGATGCCAAATGGTACGCTCAGCTCCGTTCGGATATCGCTAGAGCGATCGCTGTGTCGCGGTTCATGTCCGAGCTATTCCATCGAACTGCGGGGCGATGGGTCAGCGTTATATACGGGCAAAGACTTCGTCCTTGTTACCGGGCAGCACGCTTTTGAAGTTTCACCGGAAACCATTCAGTGCTTATTGGCACAGTTCCGAAAAGCAGATTTCTGGTCCCTTAACAATAGTTATATCGCCCCGTTTTATGACTCTCCGAAATATCAAGTGACGCTTATGATCGGCAGTCATAAGAAGTCGGTGATTGACTATGTCGGTCTTGCGGTAGGTATGCCAAAGGCTGTCACCGCGCTCGAAGACGAAATCGATAGGATCGGTGCGAATCGTTGGGTATACGGCGATAGCAAAACTCTTCCAAGCCTGCGCAACGAGCATTTTGACTTTCATTCAGAGGCTGCGGCGACGATCCTGGCCAACGGTGCAGCGTCTGCACCCGATGAGGTGCTTTTCGGTCTGCTCGCCGAGGGGGCGCCAGCAACTGGCCGGATATCAATTCCCTTTCGCTCGATAAATAGTCCCACGGCTATTGAACAAGCCAGTGGCGCCGGACGAACTGCGATTGTTCAAGCCCTCTTGGCTAAAGGAGCATTTTCAGCCGGCCCTTCAGATGTCAGGGAAGCAGCATTGCGCAGAGCAGCAAGCTCCGGAAATCCACTTGTCGTTGAAGAAATCCTCAAATACGGCCCAAACGTCAACGCCCAGGACACAGACGGTAACACGGCTTTGATAAACATATGGAGAGCGCGCCATCGTAATGATGAGAAGGTGGGTACCGATATTGCTGCCGTTGCCCGGCTTTTGCTCAGTGCAGGGGCCGATCCCAACCTTCAAAACGAAGAGGGCTCAACAGCACTGCATCGAGCCACCAATGCTGATGTTGTGCAATTGCTCGTGAAGGCAGGTGCAAATCTGGAGATCAGGAACAAATATGGAGCCACACCGCTTTTGTCAGTCGAAAACGACAATGCAGCCATAGCGCTAATCGAAGCAGGTGCGGACATTGCCGCGAAATCTAATGAAGGCAAGACAGTGGAAAAATATGCAATAGAGTATAAATTTACGAAGACTCTTGAACTGCTACACAGCAGACTAGGTAAAAAATAAACTTACGAAAGTAAGGCGAAACAGCTGCTTTGGTCTGATGAACTCTTCGATTAAATGACTGCTCATGGCGTATTCTGTTGAAAAAGGGTTGGCTTTTCCGGCGACGAAACGCATTTGAAGCGCGTCATTTATAGACGGTGATAGGACGAGGCCCCTCTTATACTGGTTTTGGCTGTGGTATTGGGATGAGCTTGGCGAGCTTCCTCAAGTTCTGGGCTGTGGCTGCGAGATGGAATTCATCCCGCGCCCCATTTGGCCCGCGCAATCGGAGCCGATCGAGGTGCAAGATCCGTTTGAGATGGGCAAACAGCATCTCGACCTTTTTGCGCAGACGCTGTGATGTCCGGCCCTCCTTCGACTGCAAGATATCGCGGGCCATATCACGCGCGCCCTCGTAGATGGATCGTGGCACCTTGCGCGCGGGTGTGTTGGGACAACAGCGCGATTTCAGGGCGCACTCATCACAATCATACTTGCTGGCAAGATAGAGCAGCGTTGCACCATCATTTACCAATGTTCCCTTGCTCGTGAGCATCTTTCCTGCAGGACAGAAATAGACATCGCCTTCATGATCATAGACGAAATCGCCACGCGAAAAGGTTCCATCAGTCCGGGTGGATTTGTCGAAGACGGGAATGTGCGGCTCGATCCCCTGCTCGTAAACGAGCCAGCCGAGCATCTCGCCGGAGCCATAGCCCGTGTCGCCAGCAAGGCTCTCTGGATAAAGCTCGAAACGGGCCATCGTCCGCTCAATCATGCGTTTGGCTGCCGTGACTTCGGCTTGGCGAATGGCCGTGGTCGGTTCGACATCCACGATGATCGCATGATCCGTGTCGATCAGATAATTGACTGTATAGGCAAAATAGGCCGGTCCTCCCTGAGCGCCCGTCCAGCGGGCCGCTGGGTCGGCTGGAGAAATGAACTTCGGCTTTACGGATGTTGCGGCGCCGAAAGCGGCATCGTCAAGCACTGTGAGATATTCCTCTACGGCCCGGCTCATTGTATCCGCTGGCAACCCTTCGGCTCCCGGCACACAAGTCTGACGGCTGGCATCGGCTTTGATGAGGCTACCATCAATGGCGAAGCCTTCTCCTCCGACCAGGCCTTCCTCGATACAGCGCTGCAGGACAGTCTCGAACAGACGTCGCAGCAGATCGCACTCACGAAAACGGCCATGACGATTCTTCGAGAAAGTGGAATGATCAGGAACACGGCCCTCAAGGCCCAGACGGCAGAACCAGCGATAAGCGAGGTTCAAATGGACCTCCTCACAGAGGCGTCGTTCCGAACGAATGCCGCAGCAATAGCCGATGATTAGCATCCGCATCATGAGTTCGGGATCTACGGAAGGACGGCCCGTCGCGCTGTAAAAAGGCGCCAGCTCCTGCCGCAAATCCGAAAGGTCGACAAAGCGGTCGATCGCTCTCAGCAAATGGTCCGGCGGCACATGAACATCGAGCGAGAAATTATAGAAGAGTACCCCTTGCTCGACTTGCCGCGGTCCGATCATCACCTTCAACCCTTGCTTTTCAACTGGATTGAATCAGCGATCTACCATCCACGCAATATCGACTTTTTCAACAGAATAGGCGCAAAGTGGTAGTCAGCTTGTTCCTGTCATTGCAAATGCAATCTGAAAGTCGCAAAATTAAGAATAATGGACTTTCCGGAAAAGCGAATATCGACTGAATTCAAGGGGAAAGGATATTGGAAGTTCGGCTCTTATCAAAGCGACTGATCTTACGGTCCTGGGAGGAAAGGGATAGACAACCGTTCGCAGAAATGTCTGCGGATGCAAGCGTGATGGAATACTTATTACCCCTACCGTCTCGCGACGCATCGGACGCATGGATAAATTGTCAGCTCGCCCATTTGGCGGAGCACGGCTTTTGTTTCTGGGCGGTCGAGACGAGAGAGGGAGGCGCCTTCGTGGGCGCAGTTGGCTTACTTCGAGTTAGCTATGATGCTCACTTCACACCGGCAGTCGAAGTTGGCTGGCGAATTGCCCGAGCATTCTGGGGACTCGGTTATGCACCTGAAGCGGCCAATGCTGCGATCCGATTTGGTTTCGAGACACTCCAGCTGCCTGAGATCGTCGCGAATACAGTCCCGAATAATCAGAAGTCTCGGCGGGTCATGGAAAAGGTGGCTATGTCCTATAATCCCAATGATGACTTTAACCATCCCCATGTACCCGAGGAACATCCCCTGCAATATCAAGTGCTTTACCGCCTTAGCCGGGCGCGCTGGTTATCGCTCACCGCTTCTTCAGATATTTGACATAAAAATGCTCATTGTAAGATGCAGGGTCCGTGTTCAGTTGAGTGCAAATTTCAGAAGTTTTTGTATTCCCACTCAATGACTTGATCAGGCTGAAGCTGGTACAAATCACCCGCAGCATTTGCTACATCAGCCATATCAACATAGAAGATTTTCGACGACTACACTTTGCAAACTCTGTAGTATTGGATCGGACATGCTGAAAGAATTTGGCCCCGAGATTTGGACCGCAGATGGAACCAATGTCGTAGCAGCGTTGGGATTTCGTTACCCCACTCGCATGGCTGTTATAAGATTGGCCGATGGAGATCTCTTCATTTGGTCGCCGACAGCGCTAAGCGATGGGCTTCGCGCGGAAGTGGATTCCCTCGGGAAAGTTCGCCATTTGGTCGCGCCCAATTCACTGCATCACGTGTTCATTGCCGATTGGAAGCGCGCCTACCCTAATGCGTATCTCCATGCCCCGCCTGGATTGCGAGCGAAGCGCAAGGACATCGACTTTGATGATGAGCTCGCAAATTCTCCTGCGCCTTATTGGGCCGGGGAAATCGATCAAGTCCTTATGCTGGGCAATGTCATCACCACCGAGGTTGTGTTTTTTCACGCTAAGAGTTGCACCGTGCTCTTTGCCGATCTCCTGCAACAGCTTCCCGCCAACTGGTATTCCGGCTGGCGGGCACTTGTCGCGAAATGGGACCTGATGATTGCCCCTGAACCATCGGTGCCCAGAAAGTTCCGTCTAGCCTTTACCAGCCGAGGTGCCGCGCGTGCCTCACTTGAACATATTCTTTCATGGCCTGCTGAAAAGGTGCTGATGGCTCATGGAACTCCCGTCAGCGAAAATGGCCAAGCGTTCCTAAGCCGCGCGTTTCGTTGGCTAAGTGCGTGATTGGGGGCAACACCCAATTCTGACGGTGATTTTTAGGCCTGCGATCCCGCCGGGATCATGTCGTGTTTAGGCGATTGAAGAAGCTCAACGGCGCTCGCCAAGGAACCCCGCGCAAAATTCGACGCAGTATTTATGAAAAATCACGCGATGTCGCGCATTCACGGGCTGATCTGCCCCCATGAAACGACCGAGTCGATGAGATTTGCGTTATCCTCGAAGACCGTAATATAAATATTCCGATGATCACCGAGAGGATCTCATACCTCGAAATGGCGGCAAACAGCTGATCTTATTGCAGTCTTGTGGCGCATGGGTTGCCTTTGGGTCTTTTGTGAAGAATGCGCGAGGCAAGCGTGCTTTCAGCATTATATGGGCTTTTGTTGAGGGCTTCCTTGTCTTATTTCGAAGTCTTATTTCGAATTGCGCTGTCAGCGTGCTGCAATGGTCTGTCTGTGATATCAACGACTTAGTTGCTCATCGCGAAAAAGCTATCAGGCCATGGAGTACTGGAACAAGATTTCGACAGCATTTGCAGGTACCGATCAGCAGAGATGCAACAGGATTCTTGAGCAGACAGCCGCAGGGCTTATCGGAAAAGCAATATGTGATTTTGGAATCTTCCAATAGTTCACAGTCATAGTCTATTCAGTGTCTAAAATGTGATCTGTAATTTACTGATAAGCAATGTAGAGACTATATCCAGATGCCTATTTGGTTGACTTTTCAGCCTAGAATGCTATAAATATGTTCTCCATACCAATAGGCTGATATCTATATTTTGAGTTTTTCATTGTGACATAATATAAAGTTCATGGCTTCAGTTTCCCCTAATTGCTTTTAAGAAAATCTATCTTTTAGAGCCGAACGCATGCCTCCATTGCTTCAAGATCAAAACCGTTATGATTGTATTCTGGCCGCAGCAGAGGTCCTGTTCCGAACAAAAGGCTATCATGCGACATCCATGAGCGATGTTGCAGAGCAATGCCAGATCCAGAAAGCAGCCCTTTATTATCATTTCGCCAGTAAAGAAGCGTTAGCTCTCGCCGTCATGGCAAAGGTGCAAGCCTATTTCGACAAAGTGGTTTTCGGCTTCGCTTACGACAAGGACATGCCTCGATCAGAACGCTTAGCCAAGCTGGCTCAGAACTTGGCCGCTTATTATTCTGCCGATACCGGCGGTTGCCTCTTCGCCGGCTTTGCGGTCGAAGAGTTGGCGGACACGCCAGCGTTCCACGCTCCTATCCAACACTACTTCAAATCCTGGACGAAAGCATGTGAAACTCTTTTTGCAGAGGTCTATGATTCGGAGAGCGCACGGACGTTAGCAGAAAACTTCGTGGCGGATCTGCAAGGCGCCCTTGTGATGATGCGCGTCACACGGCAGGCGACTTATCTGCAACGTCTGTTTCTGCGTTTGAAGGAAACATTGGCCGAGTAGCATTCTTGATCGATTGCAAAAATGGCAGACAATCCGCTCATCTGAAAAAGAGAATCATGTCTGATCTGCCTTTGGCAGAACAGGGTCCGGCACCTTTTTCCTTTGTGTCTGATCACAATAAAGTGATCCGCCAAGAATTTTCAGGCCCACCTTGCCTTAATGTTTGCCCCGAAACTCATGAAGCGCGGGCGATGCATCTGATGGGAACCAGGTGGCAGCTGTGTAAAAAAGGCGGTTGCCGAGGCGATCGTGACCTCCGGAGCCTTCCGAAGCCGCTTGTTTTGATTGATCCAGGCGAAGAAACGCTCGATGGACCCATTTCTTGGAGTGGACAGCGAAGGCGACTTAGTCCGGCTTTCGACGCAGGATCTCCTCGGTGATGCTCGAAGCCCCGCGACTATGCTGCCGGCGAGTCCATATCGCTCGATTCCCAAGATGGACTGAACACCCCCTTGGAATCATACGATCTTCCGCCGTCAGCCTTTTCGGGCTTCCTTCCAGAGGAACTGCGGTTATTGCGCTATGACATTTGCGCGCGGGCTGTCTCCGGCTTGAGATTTTATACGCGGTTTTAATATATGGCGATATTATGGCGTAACTTATGACTTTGAGCATCAAAGCCGTAGCGATTGGTGAAATCGTATTGGTTTTGTTTGAGATGGCCTTTCTAGAGCCCTGCTATGCACGGCAATAATCGAACTTCAGAGATGATTGTGCAAAAAGCAGCAGCCATGTTCCAATCAGACGGTTATGCCGCAGTGAATATTGATGCAATTTTCAAGGAATATAATATAGATGCACAACTCATTCTCGATTTATTCGAGAACAAAGCTGTGATGACCTTATCCATCGTTGCTTATATTCAGGATATATTTGACAAAAACATTTTAATATATGCTTACGATAAAACCACCCCCAGCCCTGAACGCTTAGTCCGGTTGCATCAGGCCCTTGAGGACTACTTTGCAAAAAACAAAGGGGCATGCCTGTTTATCAATTTCGGCATTGAGCAGATGCACAGAAACTCAATGTTTACTGGTCCAATCTGGCACTATTTCTCATCGCTAAAAAATGCTTATAGCGCCATCCTTGAAGACCAATATCCTTTTGAGGAGGCGCAGGAAATTGCCGATATCTTCGTCGCCAACCTGCAAGGCGCCCTCATCATGGCGAGGATCAATGGCACAATCTGGTCAGTTCAGCGGCTGACGAAGCGGTTCCTCCAAAAACTTCACGCGAATGGAACCATGACGGATAGTCTCTAGGCACGACATAGCGCAAGTTGAGGGGAAATGCTTTCATAGCACGCGATCCCTTATAGCAAGGCAACCTTGACATTCATCGATGCTCTGACTGCCGTCCGGCGCCAATTTTGGGACGAGAAGACTATCGTAATCTTATCGCCCGATGCAGACCCATCAACAATCCCGGCCACATCTTCGACTGTATGACAGATAGCGATTGCTATGCCGCATAATTGCGCACAGCCGAGTTGAGTTTGCGAAGGCTTAAAATTTTGAAAGCCTGCCACTTCCTTCAAGGCGGCCGCATTTTAATTTCAGGTAGCGTGTGCGTGCACTGGTGTCGTCATGCATCTGTTCATGGGTAATATTCTCGGCTTCAAGGATGATCCGTTCCAAGATCTCCGTCAGTCCCGAGAGGTTCGTGGCTTCAGCCAGCACTTTCATCTGCAAAGAGATTTGGCGGATATAATTGGTTTGACGACGGATTTCGGCCGTTTTCCCATCATGTGCAGGGAAGAGCAAATCAGCGCAGTAGGACGAAGAGCAATCTGCATCAATCATGTGAAACCCCTAATAATAGGCTGATGACTTTAGCAATTATAGGCCTGAATCGTTTCATCCCGGCACCTCTCCGCTTCCACGCAGGCTGAGGTGATGAGGCTTTGCAAAGCTACAATCTTTTTCTTCTTCGCAATTGCTAAAAGATCATTCATTATCGAAAGGATATATTCAGAAGTAAAATACATCTTCGATAATTCAGCTTTTCCAATATCAATGGAATTCCCACAATTATTGGTCATTGGCGCCTCACAGGCAAGGTGAGCATTACTATATCTGCAGAAGCAGATATAAGTTGGAAGGAGAGTCTATTTTTTATCTTTATATTCGATTCTACCGATCGGTAAGTTAGGCTATATTGCCAACCGATCGGTAAGTGTCAAGGGGTGTTAACGCTTTCTTAGGAGATTCCGGAAGACCGGCCTTTTGCCTATCTGGCGAAACTGGTCCCAGGCTTGTCAGCAGCCGTGTGAGAAGCGACGGCATGGACCGCCCGGTTCATCTGGCGTAAAGCCTTCATTGCCTGTCGGACTCCACAGAAGCGGATACCGGCCGCTGATTGATGGCAGCCTTCAGGGACGGTGGGTTTGAGAAAGTGAGTTCATCCGATTTGGCAGCAAGCCCGACGACACCTGCGGGTTCAACTGTAACGATTGATAGCTCTCAATCGATACGACATAAGCCGAAAAGAATGTGACGTGGACATCACCCCTTGCGTGAAAGCCTACATCCCTCTGGACCTACAAGCCGTAGCAAAGCCAAAAGGCTGGTTGGCACCATCGTGAAGAGCATCGCGATCACCGCTGTCTCTCGGATGTCTGCCGCCGACCAAATGTGGCCAGCGGCATCAACAAGTGTGGAGTCGGAGGCCAGCAATGGAGGAAGGCGGCAAAGGCCCGCCGCCAGATAGAGCAGAATAGGCAAGGACCAAAATAGGCGATAAAACAATGGGTAAGCATCGTGGCGCCGGCGCTTATAAGAGTAGATGGCGAAGCCCTGGAAATAGAGCCAGGTAACCAGAAGCCATCCCAAGAAGTTGGAGAGTGGCACTCCAAAATAGCCGCCGCTGTTGTACCAAATCCATGCCCCGGACAGAGTAGAAGCCGACGGGTCCATGACCACGTCCCACTGCGTCATAACAAAAGCCGAGATCAGCGGAACGGCGATGAGCGCATAGACGGATTGAGGACGCTCTACTCGGAAGCCAATCAGCAAACTCGCGATCACCCATGACGCGTAGCCCATCCCGAAGTAAAGCGGTCCAACAATCATCGGAATTACGCCGATGTGGGGCATATCGCGTCCGACGATGAATGTGTACCGGCCGAATGGAAACCCGGTAAGCACACCGATATTCTCCATGACGAAAGTAACCGTCAGACAGATTGCAGCAAAGACGGTGGCCTCGACCCATCCGAGTGCTATCACCGCATGAACGGCGAGCGCAAGGATAGATAGTGCGGCTGTCAATTGAGCGGCACTCCCTGTTCCGCCGCCAAAAGCGATGATCAGCAAAAGCAGGACTGTAAAGCATGACCAAGTTGCTATGTTGGTAAGGCTGCGTCTCACCGAATCCACTCTAAAGCGCTGCATTACAAGAAAGCAGATGCGTTGAACGCCTGCAAAGGGCCTATTCTGTTGAAAAAGTCGATATTGCGTGGATGGTAGATCGCTGATTCAATCCAGTTGAAAAGCAAGGGTTGAAGGTGATGATCGGACCGCGGCAAGTCGAGCAAGGGGTACTCTTCTATAATTTCTCGCTCGATGTTCATGTGCCGCCGGACCATTTGCTGAGAGCGATCGACCGCTTTGTCGACCTTTCGGATTTGCGGCAGGAGCTGGCGCCTTTTTACAGCGCGACGGGCCGTCCTTCCGTAGATCCCGAACTCATGATGCGGATGCTAATCATCGGCTATTGCTGCGGCATTCGTTCGGAACGACGCCTCTGTGAGGAGGTCCATTTGAACCTCGCTTATCGCTGGTTCTGCCGTCTGGGCCTTGAGGGCCGTGTTCCTGATCATTCCACTTTCTCGAAGAATCGTCATGGCCGTTTTCGTGAGTGCGATCTGCTGCGACGTCTGTTCGAGACTGTCCTGCAGCGCTGTATCGAGGAAGGCCTGGTCGGAGGAGAAGGCTTCGCCATTGATGGTAGCCTCATCAAAGCCGATGCCAGCCGTCAGACTTGTGTGCCGGGAGCCGAAGGGTTGCCAGCGGATACAATGAGCCGGGCCGTAGAGGAATATCTCACAGTGCTTGACGATGCCGCTTTCGGCGCCGCAACATCCGTAAAGCCGAAGTTCATTTCTCCAGCCGACCCAGCGGCCCGCTGGACGGGCGCTCAGGGAGGACCGGCCTATTTTGCCTATACAGTCAATTATCTGATCGACACGGATCATGCGATCATCGTGGATGTCGAACCGACCACGGCCATTCGCCAAGCCGAAGTCACGGCAGCCAAACGCATGATTGAGCGGACGATGGCCCGTTTCGAGCTTTATCCAGAGAGCCTTGCTGGCGACACGGGCTATGGCTCCGGCGAGATGCTCGGCTGGCTCGTTTACGAGCAGGGGATCGAGCCGCACATTCCCGTCTTCGACAAATCCACCCGGACTGATGGAACCTTTTCGCGTGGCGATTTCGTCTATGATCATGAAGGCGATGTCTATTTCTGTCCTGCAGGAAAGATGCTCACGAGCAAGGGAACATTGGTAAATGATGGTGCAACGCTGCTCTATCTTGCCAGCAAGTATGATTGTGATGAGTGCGCCCTGAAATCGCGCTGTTGTCCCAACACACCCGCGCGCAAGGTGCCACGATCCATCTACGAGGGCGCGCGTGATATGGCCCGCGATATCTTGCAGTCGAAGGAGGGCCGGACATCACAGCGTCTGCGCAAAAAGGTCGAGATGCTGTTTGCCCATCTCAAACGGATCTTGCACCTCGATCGGCTCCGATTGCGCGGGCCAAATGGGGCGCGGGATGAATTCCATCTCGCAGCCACAGCCCAGAACTTGAGGAAGCTCGCCAAGCTCATCCCAATACCACAGCCAAAACCAGTATAAGAGGGGCCTCGTCCTATCACCGTCTATAAATGACGCGCTTCAAATGCGTTTCGTCGCCGGAAAAGCCAACCCTTTTTCAACAGAATACGCCGATATGAAAAGTTAAAATGCACTCATCCAATGTAACAAAATTGAAGGTTACAAAAGAGCTTCAAACTGGACAAAGGTAGTTTATATTGGGGGGACGGTTCGCGAAACGAAAGAAATTGTACGTTTAGAGCTCTATTTTACCGGGCTTTTGAAACATTTATGCTTCAAGAAATACAGGGTTTGTTCGATGGCGATGCGGCTCCAAGGCATCGTAAAATGGGCCGCCTTGATTGTGACATGATCAGTCATTCCAAGGACTTTGGTGCGTTCGATTGATACGCGGCCATCATTTGGCCCAGAAATAAGCCACCAGCCAAATGGGTCGAGGCACCGACAACCGGCAATAATACCTAAAGGATAGTCAATCGGGCCGAACAGGCGGACTATATCCGGCGGTGGATGAGTCGTGAGTTCAGCACCTGCCGGACCGAACATAAAGCGATAGATGATATTTTCAGCTAACAAATCCGCGATCTCGCTACCACTATTGGGTGGTGCGAGCATGACAACATTCCCAAGCTTAGGTGGCCGATAGCGTGTGATGTAGGCGCGCGCGAGAAGGCACCCCATGGAATAGGCCACAATATGTGTCCTTCCGTCGCCGGCAGTGATCCAATCTCGCTGGGCATGAATCTGCTCCACCAGCTCGGCAAGTCCCATTTTACAGGATGGATAATCGAGATTAAGCGTTTCATATCCAGCCAAATTGATTGCACGTTCGAGACGACGCATCGACCCGGCACCCCTGGCAATGCCATGCAAGAGAAGCACTCTGTCACGTTGCACTTCGATTCCAATCCGTTTCGAAACTGAACTTTTCATGCTTTCATGAGTATGTGTCAGGCAAGTGATAAGGGAGTTGTGCCGCAATAGGGCTCACGTTCTTTTCCATATGAACGGCGATGCCACCATTTGCAGGCTCCTCATGGTGAACAGCGTAGCCGATTGATTTATATAATCTTATATTTTCTTCGAATTTTGAATTGGTGTATAGTCTTGTAATAGAAAATCCACGGGATACCACAAGCTTCTCGGCATGCTCCAAAAGCATCCGTCCGTAACCACGCTTTTGGAAAGTCGGCAGGACTGCGACATTTTCGATCAGTAGGCCGCCGTCCTTTTCGACTGTCTCAATCAATGCGACCAACACATCATCTTCGTAAAGAAGATCAAAGCGGTGTAATTTGAAGACCTCCTCATAATTCGCCTTCATCGGAAGTGGTTCACGCCCGATAATTGGTACCCACTTAGAGTAGGCAGCATGAGTGAGTGCGGTGATTGCGACAATATCTTCCGTTCCTGCTCTACGAATATACACAATGCTCATATGTCCTCCTTCCCGGCTTATGCATTGTGACTGCTATCGATTTTGAGACGAGTGCTATGTGCGGCCGTTAGACCTCGAAGGCTCGGCATCGCAAAGGCTTTTCCTTGCGATACCGTTGGCTCAACGAGGCAAAAGTTTCTCCAGGCCGCATCGTTCCGTTTCCACGTGGCAGGATCAATCCTGCAAGCGGTCTTCTGGTGGGCCAGAGCCGTTCAAACAACGTCTCCGGTCGTCGTCCTTTTATGCACAACGGCAGAGGATCATCGCCTTGCCGCAGGTGGCGCCTGCATTCCTCGATGAACCCCGTTTCAAGACGAAAGCCCGCCTTGAGCAGAAACAGACCCGGCCCGCGCGCCATGGCGATTGCCGCGGCAAAACCTTCGGCTTCCGTCTCCGCCTCGACCAAGCCGCAGCCCGCGTGATCGGCGATCAGCGCGAGATCATGGCCGGCTGGGCCGATGATGATCATGTCCCGCAGCAAACCATCCACATGAGCCGGTACAAGCCCCGTGAGCGTCGAGACCATGGCTTGCGCAATATCGAAATCATCTTCTTTCGTGCCACGCCGCGACAGCCGTGACGCGTATTCATCGCCGCAGAAAACAATCGCCGAGAGCATCACTCGTCTTCGGCGACTTCATTCACGACCTTGGCGAAGCGATTGATCACGGCTTGCCAGCCGTTCTCGCTGTTCATGATTTCAAAAACGGGAGCGGAATCGTCCGTGAATCCCGAATGTTCGAGCCGGACATGTGTGCCGTTCGGCAACGGCGAAAGAGTCCAGGTCAGGACCGTATCAATGTAACGGCCGAAGCCCGGCAGATTATGCGAGCCACCGCGCCAGGAATAGCGCAGCCGCCAATAGGGTTCGGCCTCCAAAACCTCGCCCTGCGAAAGTCCATCCCAATCACCGACCGGGCCGCTGCGAAAGGTGAATGTCTGACCAGGCTCAGCCTCGAAGTCATTGGGCATGAACCAACGCGCGATCAAATCCGCCTCGGTCAGCACACGCCAGACGAGTTCTGGACGCTGGATCAGCATCCCTTCGACCACAATCGAACGCTCTCCCGCCACATCGGTCACTTTACTTCTCCCCGATAGAGCCAACCCCTCGCCAAAGCGCTCCGGTTGTAACGCAAGGCGAACCTCCGGTCACTTGAAAGCGCGCTTATCTGGAGGTTGAATCTTAAGAGCAAATCTCAAGCCTGAGTGATTTCAGCAAGCGGCACTTGCACCAATCCGCCTGCTGCGTCATGGTCGCGCAAATCATCCCACGCCTTTTTCTTGGAAGAGACTTTCAGAAAAAGCCTCCGGCTTCCGGTCCTCTTCCCCTCCTTGCCCGCCTCTCGCCTTGCCCGCCTCTCGCCTTGCACGCTCCTCGCCAGCAGAAGCATTTGGTGGTGCAAAATCAGGAAATAATCATGATCAAGGCCCTTTTCTCACTCGGCTTCGTCATTGCCGCCTTGTCGGCCCCTTCTTTTGCTTTCGCTCATCCCGGCGCGGGCCTCGCGCATGAGCATGGTTTCGGTGCCTTGAGCGGGCTCCTGCACCCGTTCAGCGGCGTCGATCATCTCCTCGCCATGGTCGCAGTCGGCATGGTTGCCGCCTTGCTCGGTGGCCGCGCCCTGTGGCTTGTGCCGGCCAGCTTTCTCGGCATGATGGCTCTCGGCAGCGCATTGGGCATGGCTGGCTTTGATCTGCCCTTCGTCGAGACCGGCATCGGCCTGTCCGTGGCAATCTTCGGTCTGATCGTGGCGGGCGGCCTCAAAATGCCTGTCGCCGCCTCCATAGGTCTTGTTGGCTTTTTCGCCCTGTTTCACGGCCATGCGCATGGCACCGAAATGCCCGCGGCGGCCTCTGTCTTTGCCTATGGCGCGGCGTTCCTGCTCGCCACGGCTCTCTTGCATGGCATTGGTATTGGTCTCGCTGTTTTAGGCAATAGGCTGAACGCAACCTCGGCGCAGACTCTGCAGCGGGCGGCTGGTTGCGCCATGAGCCTTGCCGGGATCGCCTTTCTGACCGGCGCGTTTTAAGAAACAAGGGAGATGCCCGCCCCGGCATCTCCCTTGTTTTTGGTGAGCATCGGCCTCGCCCACCCGACGGAAGGGTCGGCTCAGACAATATTGGGATATACGAGCGCCGCCTGATTTTCATCGAGGGCGGTGGATTTGAACAGGGCAAAGACCTGCGTGCCAGCCTCAAGACGCAGATCCTCGAAGGCACGACGGCTGATCATGGCAAAAATCTTCCCATCGCCGAGCAGGACAATCTCGACCATCACCGCTGGGCCTTCCGTATAAAAACCACTGACCGTACCCTGCAGCACGTTCTGCATGCTGAGGCTGTTCGGTTTGACGAGGCTCACGGCAACATCGGTTGCATTGACCAATACACGCACTTTCTCCCCGACCTTGCCATTGTAGGAAATCAACCAGATCCGGCCCGAAGGATGATTCAGAGGGGTCAGGTCATAGGTTCCGTCGCGCGGACCGACTTCCATCATTAGAATTGAGGAGCGTTCGAGCCGGGAGATGCTCAATTGCGTGGCCGCCCGCCCGAAAATCTCCTCGGCATTGCCGATCGCCTTCACCTGCCCACCTTCGAGAAGGACGATGCAACTGGCAAGACGCACGACCTCTTCCATCGCGTGCGAGACATAGACCATCGGAATATGGAATTCGTCTCGCAATTTCTCAATTAGCGGCAGGATCTCGAGCTTGCGATTCTGATCGAGCGCAGCCAGGGGCTCATCGAAAAGCAGAAGATGGGGACAGGACAGAAGAGCCCGGCCAATGGCGACACGCTGTCTCTCGCCGCCCGAGAGGCGTTGCGGCTGCCGGTCGAGCAAGCGGCTGATCCCCAGCGTTTCGACGACGGCATCGAAATCGATCTTGCGATCATTCTTCGGCGCGAACCAGCGTCCAAACAGCAGATTCTGCCTGACGCTGAAATGCGGAAACAGGTAGGAATCCTGAAAGACGACGCCAATGCGCCGCCGATAGGACGGCACGAAGATCCCCTTCTCCGTATCGACGAGCGTATGGCCATCGATCACGATATGGCCTTTGTCCGGCCGTTTGAGTCCTGCAATCAGACTCAAGGTGACCGATTTTCCGGAACCGGACTGACCAAAAAGCGCGGTAACGCCGTGACCGTTGCGAAAGGTGACCGCGAGCGTGAAGGACCCGACCTTCAGAGTGACATCAACATCGATCATGCTTGTAGAGCCAAACGCCGTTCCGCCCGCCGCTGGACGATTTCAGAGATGAACAAAGTCGTCAGCGCCAGGAGAGTCGAGATCACCGTCAGGCGCATGGCATTCGTGTCCCCGCCTGGAACCTGCGTGAAAGTATAAATGGCCGCAGCAATCGTCTGGGTCTCCCCCGGAATATTGGAGACGAAGGTAATCGTCGCACCGAATTCGCCCAATGCCTTGGCGAAGGCCATGATCGCCCCGACGATCACCCCCGGCAGGGACAGGGGCAGACTGACCAGAAAAAACCTTGCGACGGGACTAGCGCCCAGTGTTTCGGCAGCTTTCTCCAACCGTTGGTCGATGGATTCGAAGGACAGCCGCATGGCCCGCACCATGAGCGGAAATCCCATGACAGCGGCGGCGACGGCGGCGCCAGTCCAGCGGAAAGAAAAGACAATGCCGATTTCCGCCAGATAACTGCCAATGACTCCTTTGCGGCCCAAAAGAATCAACAGGATGAAGCCTGTGACGACCGGCGGCAGAACCAGAGGCATATGGATCAAGCCATTCAGCAGGATCTTGCCCGGGAAGTCCCATCGCGCGAGGGCATAGGAAAAGAAAATCCCGAAAGGCAGGCTCACCGCTGTCGCGACAATGGCGATCTTCAACGACAGCCAAATGGCGACCCATTCATCGGCGGAAAGTTCCATCAAATACGATCCTTGAACACCATTCCGACGCCCGCTTTTCAAGAAGGCATTGGTTCCCAAAAGGGACATTGCGCAGGGCAGGATCCCTAAAACAATTTCCATGCAAAACAATTCGCTTCGCTTGAAAATGTTTTCATCAAAAGCCTGAAGCCATCCGTAACCACGCTGCTTGCGCGGTCTCTTGACGATTGCAGCTTGCCACGTGGGCAGACCAATCCCGGCTGTATATAAGTAAAATGCCCTTCCGGCGCATCAACGCACCGGAAGGGCATCAGCAGAAAAGCGAATTTATTTCTGCAGGATGCTGAAGCCCTGATCCGTCAGGATCTTCGTCGCCGCTTGCGAGGTCAGAAAACCAGCGAAGGCCTGCGCGTCCGGATTGGTCGAGCTATTGAGGAGCGCGATCGGATAGACGATCGGATTATGGCTCGCGGAGGGGAAGGTATCGACGACCTTGACCTTCGGCTCTGCCTTGGCGTCGGTGGCATAGACCACACCGAATTTCGCCTCACCGCGCGAGACCAGCGCCAGGGCGTTGCGGATATTGTCGGCTTGCGCCAGTTTCGGCTCCACCTCGCTCCAGACCTTCAAATTCTCGAAGGCCTGTTTCGCATAAATACCCCCTGGGCAGGAGCTGATGGTGCAGACGGCAATCTTGCTATCGCCCGTGGCTTTGGCCAGATCAAAGCCAGAAGTGATTTTCAGGGCGACATTGTCATTGGCGGGCTCGATCAGGACCAATTCATTCCCAAGGAGATTCCGCCGCGTTCCGGGTTTCA
Organism: Beijerinckia indica subsp. indica ATCC 9039; assembly: GCF_000019845.1. Taxonomy (NCBI): domain Bacteria; kingdom Pseudomonadati; phylum Pseudomonadota; class Alphaproteobacteria; order Hyphomicrobiales; family Beijerinckiaceae; genus Beijerinckia; species Beijerinckia indica. The sequence continues at coordinate 2,617,430 of NC_010581.1, forward strand.
AGAGCTTGGCTTTGTCGAGGTAATCCATCCATTCGACGTCGGCGGAGATGAAAATATCAGCCGGAGCTCCCTGTTCGATCTGCTTGGCGAGAACGGCGGAGGACGCATAGGAGATCGCGGGCTTTTTGCCGGTCTGAGCTTGCCAGGCGGCGGCGACGCCATCGAGCGCGGTCTTCATGCTGGCCGCCGCGAAAATAACGGGACCTGTCCCAGCCGTTGGCGCGGGTGCCGGTGCCTGCGCAAGGCTCCATTGCGGCAAGGCCAGCGTGAAAGTCAAAAGCAGGCCCAGCGCTCCCCAAGTGCGTCGCGTGATTTTCGTCATCGGAAACTCGTTCATTGATTCAGGCCGATAGGGAAGATCTATCAACGCAAAGATATAGCTGAAAACAATCACCCGCGCGACATGAATTATTACCGAAAGGCTATAGGTGGTTTGCCGGCGAAAAATGGCGGGTGAGTGCTTGCCAATCGGTGATCGGCCATTCCGAGCTATCGGCAATATCGAAATATTTATCGGAATGGGGGGCGCCCTCGATCAACCTTGATCATTTACCAATATCTTTGATTAACCAAGATTTATCCCGTGGAGAGGCCTAGAAGTAACTCTTCTTTAACCGTACTCATCTTCACCGCGACAAGAGGCCAATCATGTCGAACCCAACCTGGGGCAAAGGACTTTTGCTGGAGGCGCGCCCATGCGCGGGGCCAGACCTCGAATCGTCCGATCCTTGGGACGTCACCTATCGTGTGACGAGTGGCCGAGAAAATGAAGACCGGCGCAAGGCCCGGCGGCGCCGGACGCGCCTGCGCTGTGGCAAGCTCCTCGATGTCCGCAACGCTTTCGTGATCGAATGCCGGATTTACGATCGTTCAACCCTCGGCGCCCGCCTCCGCCTCGACAAGCCGATTCCGGATCTGGATCCGATCAGCCTTTACGAAGACCAGACAGAACAAATTCATGAGGCGCGGCTTATCTGGCAGGGACAAGGAGAACTGGGGATAGCCTTCACATCGACTGGAAGACTGGCTCCCATCACACATGTTCAACGAGCATTCCTGCGTGGCCGCTATTATGCGATGCGTGACTGAGGATCGGCATACCGCGAAGCATAGCTGAGTGCGTTCGCTTGGTTGCTCAGCGCAATGACCTTCATCGAATTTGGCATTGATGACGTCGATGCAAGCCATCTTGGCCTTGCCGCATTCGTGGGGCACAAAAAATTTGGCGCCGAAGGCGACGGACGTGAGTTGATCGTTCAACGGAATGGCAATGCTCATTTTCGCGGTTATGCGATCTCCCGCGTTCCGGTGAATTGGGTCGCGAAAACGTTCGATTTCTCTTCGCCAAAAGCGGTTCGCACACGTCGGATCGTCGCCCGGCCGATCCGTGAGCGCTGACACAAGCCAGCGCTCTTCTTTCTTCCTTCTTTTTCGTCTGCCAAAACGCGCCTTTTACCCGGTGCTGTCTCTCCTTCGTGCCTTCCCGCGGAAGAGATCCTAACCCACAGCCCGGATGTTCAGCTTGGCTTCTGCGAGCTGAGTGAGCTTTGCATCTGTCTTCTTTTCTTCTTCCAACGTTTGCTGCAGAAGATTTGCGCAATCACCGCGGCCAAGCTGTTTTGCCCAGGTGACCAAAGTTCCATAACGAGTAATCTCGTAATGTTCGACAGCCTGTGCTGCCGCGACGAGAGCTGCATCGCAGACCTCTTGGTCAGCAATTTCGCTGTTGATATTGTCGGTTTCTTTGATAATGCCATCTATGGCAGGGCAGGTTTCGGTCTCGGCTTCGACACCACACATCCGAAATATGCTTTCAAGACGAATGATTTGTTGCTCGGTTTCGCTCAGATGCGTTTCGAAGCTACTCTTGAGCTCCGGATCATAGGCTTTATCGATCATCTTAGGGAGAGTATTCGTAATACGCTTCTCGGCATAATAAATGTCCTTTAGCGTATAGAGGAAGAGATCGCTCATATTCTGGATATCTTTTGAAAAGAATCCCATGGTTGCTTCTCCTTATCTTTCTTTTTCCATGAAGATTATGGGGAAATAAGCGGCTTCCGAAATCACCAGCCTGTTTTCGGCAGAAATAGCGCGTGATCGCATCCTTTCCTGCTTCTGTTTATAAGGGCAATTTCTCGGAAAGAACGACGCACATTCGTGAGTGTTCCCGGGCAATTTAAGGCATGTTTTTGGCACCTGAGCAGGAAGAGCGCTTGTTGTTGAACGCCTCATTTGCTTCATCTGTTCCGATATTTGTATCTTAGCTGTTTCGTTGTCGCTGGTTCATGTGCAACGCCTTCGCTGTGTATTTTGCGGTGACTGAGGATTTTCAAATGCAGCAGTCGATCTGATGCAAGGGAACCCGATGGAATGACATGACGTTCACAGACCGCTGCGAAAAGCTTTTCCTATAAAGATACAAAGATGAAGTTTGAGTCTCCAAAATTGGTCTAATTCGAATGCGTTAATTGAATAGCCCCAGATCGAGAAAAATAACGGGAGCATAACCATGACTCATGATTCGTCTCCGCTCCTCACGACAAACGAAGCGCGTGAAGGGACAACGAAACCCGCATGCGTTATGTCTTGGCTGCCAGTCTCGCTCTCATCGTGATCATTTTCGCGATCCTCGCGATGTTTTATTACTGAGATACAAACACGGCGTCACTCACAACAGTTTATCCAAGACCAAGAGCGGCTTTATCGTTTTTTTGGTGAAAAACTTGAGATTTGGCTTGAGATTTTGAACAATCACGTGCCCTGAGCGTGGAGCTGTATCTTTAACGCCGAATGCAGAAAAACTTACTCAAGGGAGGTTACTATGGATTGGAACCGTGTCGAAGGAAATTGGAAACAAATAAGAGGAAAGATCAAGGAGAAGTGGGCACAACTCACGGATGACGATCTTGACAAGATTGAAGGCCGTCGTGAACAGCTTGAAGGAAAGATTCAGGAACGCTATGGCATTACGCAAGATGCCATACGCAAAGATGTCGATGATTGGCTTAATACATTACATTGATTGATGAGAAGTCCGATTATCGATGATATCCGAGCTTTAACCCGAATGGTCGTGGATGCGAACGTTCGGGTTCAAGGTTTCCGAGCCTTGCGGATCGATACCAGCAAGACTGAGGCCCTGCGCAAGCTCCGCCGGTACCGCTGCCAATCCCGCGCAGAAACGCAGATCCGCGCCGACTATCTCGCCTTGATCATCCCGATTGGATGACGGCCGACGGCATCGCTCTGCTATTGGCCTCTCGCAAAGACGAGGCTTGAACAATGACCACAGTCTCCCTGCCTCTCCAAGGCGCCCTACCGCTCTTCGCGGACCTACCGGCCGATCATAAGGCCGTGCGCCGGCCCGCAGCGCCCTCATGCGTAGCGCGCCGCCGGGGGAGCTATCTGCCTTTAAGTTGATCCAGCCGCTGTGCACTTTGCTTCAGCATGGCTCGGTCGAGCCGCCCTGCATTCAACGCATCCAAACCGCAGCGCAAGGCTGGATAGATCTTATCCGCATCCCAAGAAACCAGCAAAAGATCGATCCCGGCGTTGAACGCCCCTTCAACGGCTCGGCATAGGCCGGCATGTTGGGCTGCACCCATTGTCAAATCATCGCTGATGGCGACTCCACGGAACCCCCATTGCTCACGCAGAATGCCGGTGATGACGCGCTTGGAGCGTGACGCGGGGACGCCAAACTCGACATTGTCAAGCGAGACATGGGACAGCATGACAGCGGCACCAGGAATATCGAGAACCGCGCGGAACGGGACCCAATCAGTCTTGAGAAGGTCCTCCTCGGCCGTATTCAACGAGGCACTGAAAAGATGGGTGTCAGCTGTGACGCGCCCGAGGCCAGGGAAATGTTTGGCCGTGGGCGTCACACCCATGGCAAGAAGGCCCTTTGAGAAGCCGCTGGCGATCACGGCGGCGATGGTCGGATCATCGGAGATCGATCGTGCCGCGATACGGGTGTGCCGATCGAAGATGCCGGGAGGGCTCTGGGGCATGAGATCGCACACGGGCGCAAGATCCATCGTGATGCCGATCTCTCGCAGAGCGGAACCTTGAACGACGCCGAGTTGCTCGGCAGCTTCAAAGCGCTTGTCCAACGGGAGGCCGGCGATGCTGGACAGGGCTGGCGGGATTGGCAATGGCGGTGAGAGATGTGAGACGGGCCCGCCCTCCTGATCGGCCGCAACGATGAGGCCAGGAAGGCCGGCCTCGCGCCGAATCGACTGAAGGCCATCGATTTCAGCCGCAACCTCTGTAAGTGTCCGGCCCTCGACATTACGACGCGTCAGGAAAATGCCGCCGATATGGGCGTCACGAACCAGCTCCCTGATGGTTGCGATGTTATCGTATCCAACGACAAAGTGGCGTTCGACATCGACGGTTTCCGGCTCCCTGTTGGCGAGCACATAATGCCGATCGATCCAAGGTCTAGCGGCTTGCCACACCGCGAGCATGCCAACGACAGCAAACAATGCGGCTATCCAACGACGTCCCACCAAAACAAAGATGATGCACGCGACCAATCCCACGGTGAAGAGTATCGCGCAGGCGATGAACCGGTAAGGAAAGACGATCAGATCGCTAATCAGGAGAGCGAGCCAAAAAAGAATAGCGGCAAAAGTGACCCACACTCCTGCCAATATTGATAAAGGTTTATGGATAAATCGGGTCATTCTTAGAGATAAGTTGTTCATTTGAGAAAGCTGGTTCTTGCCGGATATCGCTAGTTAGCGCTGCACAGCTCTCCTGTATAGTGGCAGAGGCATAGAGCCAGTATCGACGCAAACGCCTAATATCCACCCTCATTGAAGCGCAGCTCGTCGCGGTTCAAGGAGGACAAGTGGATAAGTTTAAAAAGAAGCGTATCGAGAATCTGTGATTCTCGATACGAGAACGGGTCACCAAGGGACGGTGCGGCCAAGATAATCGAGATATTCCAAGCCAGGCTTGCCCTGCTTCGAAAGAAGGACATTGACGAGGTTCGGGACGCTTTCCTCGATGCTGAGACGTGCATTCGGGCCACCGAGGGCGGTGCGGACCCAACCCGGCGCCATCAAGACCATCGCAAACGATGATCCGGCGTGGCGGGCCACGAAGCTTCGCATGAACATGTTCAGGCCGCCTTGCTACCACGATAGAGCTCTTCTTTTCCGGTCTCGTTGTTGCTGACGCTTCCCCGTCCAGACGACATCGCACCGATGAGGCCCGTCGCGGAGACAAGTGGCTCCAGGCGCTCGATCACGCGCATTGGACTCAGAGCATTGGTCAGCATGACGCGGACAAACTCATCCGTCGTCACGTTTCCAATCGTTGTCTGTTCCCCGTTATCATTCGTGACGCCGGCATTGCTGTTCGACTGGCAATGGTTCCGTGCGGCAATCAACGGTTACGGCGGATGCAATCGTAAACCCCGTGAGCGGCCCGAGACATGGGTGACAGATTGTACTGGACACATGGGTGACACTTTCCGTCTTTTGGCGGGAGGTGTCGATACCGTGGAAGGAGTGTTCGGTCATGGACAAGCGCCTGCGGTTTTCGCATTCCCGCCAAGAGCACGATCCACGCGGTGTTGTGCCGCCATGCCTGGTCAAATTCCCAGGGAAGCCCGTAAGCGTGCCGCCTGCACGCCCTTGTCGGAAGGCGCCGCTCCCAACGATCTGTGGTGCGTCGATTACAAGGGCGAGTTCAAGCTCGGCAACGGGCGCTATTGCTATCCCTTGACCGTCACCGATCACGCTTCACGTTTCTTGTTGCTTTGCGAGGCCCTTGAATCAACCCGCGAAGACCTTGCCATCACCGCCTTCGAACGCCTGTTCCGCGACCGCGGCCTGCCTCTGTCGATCAGATCCGACAACGGCGTCCCTTTCAACGGTCTGTTCAATCTGTCCAAACTTTCCGTTTGGTGGCTGAGGCTCGGCATCACGATCGAGCGCATCAAGCCCGGCCATCTCCAGGAGAATGGGCGTCACGAGCGCATGCATCTCACCTTGAAGAAAGAAGCCACCTGCCAGCCAGGCATGAACGCCCTGCAGCAGCAAGCTCGCTTCGACGAATTCATTCAGGAATTCAATGAGGAAAGGCCCCATGAAGCGCTCGGCATGAAACGCCCCGCCGATTTCTACTCGCTCTCGCCCAGGCCCTACGACGGCCTGCCGCCCTCTCATACCCCTTCCACGACCGCGATGTCCTAGTCACCGCATGCGGTCGCATCTGTATGCACCGAAAGCGCGTCAATATCTCAACCGTGCTCGCAGGACAGCACCTTGGAATTAAAGAAGTCGATGAGGGCATTTGGCTCGTCAGCTTTATGAGCCACGATCTCGGCTTCGTTGATCTGGAGCAGAAGACTTTGCAACCCCTCGACAACCCGTTCAGCCCGAGGTTGTCACCCATGTCTTAGGGACATTCCGTTCCCCATGTGCCCGGGCTGGACAACGCGGATTATGGCGGAAGAGGTGGGATTCGAACCCACGGTAGGCTTGCACCCACGGCGGTTTTCAAGACCGCTGCCTTAAACCACTCGGCCACCCTTCCCTAGTCTAGGGCTACAAAGTCCTTGCGCTTATAACAAGGCGTATTTTCACAAATAATCGCCCGAAAAATCGGCATCAGCGCCAAGCCTTTGGATGACCTCTCTGGATGACCGCATAGCGGGGCCGGAACAATAAGGCCACGTGATAGGGCCTTCCATGGAGTCCCTACGAGAAGATTGGAGAATAGAGGCTCCGCGCTATGCGCGGGAGGGCTAAAAACCAGAACGAATCTTCTCCCGTGCCAACTTGGAACGGCAAGAACAATTTGATGCTCTTTGCCCCCCGATTCTTCTTTAAGCTTGCTAAAGTCTTCCCCTTAATTGGCCATTTCTTGCCTTTTTCGTCAGCAAATTTGAACGAATTTTTAAGGTTTCTCCAAACGCTGCTGCATTAGCGCACGAAAATCGTTGCAACTCTGCATCAGTCGGGCCTGAAAGAAGCGCGTTTGGCCGCTTTTCGGTCCTTTCCTATTGCGACAGCCCCGAAAACGAATAGTTTGGCCTCAGGCTCGAATCTCTGAAAGGGGACAAAACATGCTGCGCAAATTCCTTCTCTCCACGACCGCTTTCGCGGCCCTCAGCGGGGCGGCTCTTGCTGCCGACCTGCCTTCTCGTGCCGCCCCCCCGGTTTATGTTCCCCCGGTTCCGATCTTCACCTGGACCGGCGTCTATGTCGGTGGTGACATCGGCTATGCCTGGGGCAACACCAGCTATAACTCGCAGATCTTCTCTGCTCCGGCTCGCTTCGCTTTCGGCTCCTATAGCCCCGATGGCGTGACCGGCGGCGCGCATGTCGGCTATAACTTCCAGGCTGGCCCGTCCTTCATCGGCACCGGTAACTTCGTGATCGGTATCGAAGGTGACGTCCAGGGTTCGAACTATTCGAAGAGCGTTGTCGGCTTCGCCAACGACATCTACACCAGCAAGCTCGACATCACTGGATCGATCCGCGGCCGTCTCGGCATCGCCTTCGACCGCGCCCTTATCTACGCGACCGGTGGTGCGGCCTTCGGTGGTATCACGAACCAGCTTCAGCTCCGCAACGGCGCGTTCTTCAGCAACGACCGGACGGCTGTGGGTTGGACGGTCGGCGGCGGTATCGAATATGCCGTCACCAACAACTGGTCGGTTCGTGCTCAGTACCTTTACTCTGATTACGGCCACACCAACAGCTTCTTCCCGAACGCTCAAGTCCACAAGCACGACACCCAGAACAAGGTCACTGTCGGCTTCAGCTACAAGTTCGACACCTTTGCGCCGCTCGCGCCGGTCGTTGCCAAGTACTGAGTTGAACAGAACCTTTTGTGGTTCGAAACCTCTGGTTTCAGAAAACCCGGCCATTGGCCGGGTTTTCTTTTGCCTACTGTAGAGCACAAGACCTCAATGTAGCCCTTGCGTTGAGGTCTTGTGCTCCAATCTAGCTTTTTGGCAGATCCGAAAGCTTGCCAGCGCTGCCGCGACATGGCACACCCCGTCATGACCTTTGATAAGCCTTCTTCCGCTTCACCAAAAATCTCCTTCGTCTCCCTCGGCTGTCCCAAAGCTCTGGTCGATAGCGAGAGAATTATCACGCGGTTGCGTGCCGAAGGTTATGAATTGACGAAAAGCCATCGTGGCGCCGATGCGGTCATCGTCAATACCTGCGGTTTCTTGGACAGCGCCAAAGCGGAATCGCTCGCGGCCATCGGCGAAGCCGCTGCGGAAAATGGCAAGATCATCGTCACAGGATGCATGGGCGCAGAGCCCGAATCCCTGCAAACGGCCTATCCCGATCTTTTCGCAATTACCGGCCCACAAGCCTATGAAAGCGTGATGGAGGCCGTGCATGCCGCCATCGCGCCACCCGATAATCCTTTTACAGAACTGGTCCCGCCGCAGGGAATCAAGCTGACCCCGCGTCATTACGCCTATTTGAAGATTTCCGAAGGCTGCAACAATCGTTGTTCCTTCTGCATCATTCCGCATTTACGCGGCGATCTCGTCTCACGGCCAATCGGTGAGATTCTTCAAGAAGCGGAAAAACTGGTCTCGGCTGGCGTCAAGGAAATCCTGGTCGTCTCGCAGGATACGAGCGCCTATGGGGTCGATCTCAAATATGCCGAAACCCTTTATGGGGATCGCACGCTCCGCAGCAAATTCATTGATCTTGCGCGGGAACTCGGTTCCCTCGGCGTCTGGGTCCGCCTGCATTATATTTACCCCTATCCGCATGTGGATGCCGTGCTGGACCTGATGGCGGAAGGCAAAATTCTTCCCTATCTCGACATTCCCTTCCAGCACGCAAGTCGCAATGTTTTGCGTGCGATGCGCCGGCCAGGCGATCAGGAAAAAACACTTTCGCGCATCGAAGAATGGCGCAAACTCTGTCCGGATCTGACTTTGCGCTCGACCTTCATCGTCGGTTTTCCCGGCGAGACAGAGGATGATTTTCAAATCCTTCTGGATTGGCTGAGTGAAGCCAAGCTCGACCGTGTTGGCGCCTTCAAATATGAGCCTGTCGCTGACGCCCCAGCCAATGATCTCGATCTAACACCTGTGGCGCCGGAGGTTCAGACTCGCCGCTATCAGCGTTTCATGGAACATCAACAAAAAATAAGCGCTCGCCGTCTGCGGGAAAAAATCGGCAAGCATGTGAGCGTCATCATTGATGAAGCAAGCCCGAAGGCAGCAATCGGCCGGACCAAAGGCGACGCGCCGAGCATAGATGGCAAGGTCCATATTACGACACACCGCCCCTTGCGTGTCGGTGATATTGTAAAAGTCAAGATCGAGGCGGCCGATGCCTATGATCTGCACGGGAAAGCTGTTTAGGGCGGGATCGGATAATCCGTCAAAACAAGAAGAGCGGAAAGTATTGTCCGATCAACCAAATGAAAAATACTTTAAAGCCGCGGATCATTTTTTCCGATGACAGGGACCGTCTTCGCATAGTTGAGATCATAGGTCTTGTCGAGCAAGGGATCGAACGACTTGCCCTCGGAGGCATCCGTGACCCCATGGTGCGGTCCATGAACGGCAGCACGCCCTTCCTGCTGGGGCTGCGTCAATACGGCAACGCTAGAATCGGCAGGAGCTTCAGCTGGGAGTTCGTCCCTGCCGGGTTCGAGCCCCAGGCGCATGGCCCGGGCTTTTTGTTCCGCCCGGCGTGCAGCGGAAACCGGCAGAACCATCGATCCCCCAGCGGCTTCCGCTGTCTCCGCCGAAATCGGCCCGTCAAGCGCAGCCGCAGCTTCCGCACCCGAGGGCACGCCCCGAATCGAGAGACCCAATTCGTCAAGCCCCGGGCCAAGGCCATATTTTTGCGCGGCCGCGGCTGACGCACGCGCCAGTTTAGCCTCTCCCGCCTTCGCCGAAAGGGCACCCCCCTTTTGTTCCTTCACGAGGGCATTGCGCAGGGACGATAAGGCTGCGGCGGACGGTGTCGCCAAAGCGGGCGGCAAGCCGCCATAGACGGCACCCGGAAAATCGGCTTCCCCATGCTGATCAGGCGTGGGTGCAATTTTGTCGACATCAGGGGCCTGTTGCTTCTCCTTGGCATCGTGCTCGATCTGCCGCCATTTCTGAACATTGCGCACATGTTGATCGAGTGTTTCGGCAAAGACATGTCCGCCGGTGCCATCGGCGACGAAATAGAGGTCACGCGTGCGGGAAGGATTCGCGACGGCCTCAAGCGCCGCCCGGCCGGGATTGGCGATCGGGCCCGGCGGCAAGCCGTCGATCACATAGGTATTATAAGGGGTCGGCTTCTCGACTTCGGAACGCAGAATGGCCCGGCCGAGCGTCCCCTTGCCGCCAACCAGACCATAGACGATCGTCGGGTCCGATTGCAGCCGCATACGTTTCTGCAGGCGGTTGAGAAACACGCTGGCCACATGGGGCCGCTCATCCGCCTTGCCAGTTTCCTTTTCGACGATCGAGGCCAGGATGACCAGTTCGTAAGGGGATTTCAAAGGAAGATCGCTCGCCCGCCTCTGCCAAACCTGATCGACGATACGCTTTTGATCTTCCTGCATCTTGCGAACGAGGTCGGCGCGCAAGGAATTGCGGGTAAATTTATAGGTTTCAGGAAGGATCGTACCTTCCTTAGGAACATCTCGGATATCGCCTTGCAGGACATCATCTTCCATGATGCGCGCGACGATCTGGGTGCTGGTCAGTCCCTCGGGCAGGGTCAGGGCGTGCAAGACTTGTTTGCCGCTGACGAGCGTGTCCATCACATCACGCAGGCTCGCACCCTGTTTGAAAAGATATTCACCAGCCTTGACCTTGGAGCGCTTGCCCTCGACCAGCAAGGCAATATTGAGTCCCAGCGGACTATCGATAATCCCCTCGCGATCAAGGCGGGCGATGATGTCGGGCACTTCCGTGCCAGGCGCGATGAAGACAACTCGGTCCGCCGTCAGGGGCCCCGGTTCCTGCATTTTCCTCTGGGTCCAGATCAGCACGACCATGATGCCGATCGCGGCGATCAATAAAAAGGAGAGAAAGCCGCTAAAGGCCGAAAGGCGTCCGCGCCGACGGTTCGAGGGCTTGTTAGGGGGCGGCGGCGGCGCTGCCTGCGGCTGCAAGGCCTCGTTCGGGCTCTGCGGTCCGGTACCGCGCCCAAACAAGCCTCCCACCGCGAGAATGGGCTGATATCCTTGTTCCGGCAGGCCATCGATATGCGAAGACATGGGGGCCATTGTGAGCGATCCGCTTGCTGGACTTCTTCGATTCGGGTCGTTTCGTCACCAAACGGCGAAAACATACGCGAGCGGGAAAGAGACAAAGCATCCGCGCAAGGCTCGGCACGGCGGTCCTTGCGTGAATGCAATCGATAATAGATCAGCCAATTATGGCAAAAGCCTTTCCTTTTGCCATTTTTGACGAGGCGGGCGCTCCGCCCTTATCAGTATCCTGCAATTCGTAATGGGCAAAAGACACTAAAAAATCATCAGTCGCTTTCGCGACGCTTCATCTTGTTCCAAGACCCATAAGAATGAGCTTTGGAACATTCTCATCTTTTCGCTCGTACCCTTAAAAAAGCGCAAATTTGGGACATTCGCGCTCTCAATCTATTCGGCGTGCCGGAAAACCAGCGATGCATTGGTACCACCAAAGCCGAAGGAATTCGACAGGACGGTTTCAACCTTCCGCTTGCGCGCGTGCAAGGGCACGAGATCGATCTTGGTTTCGACGGAAGGATTGTCGAGATTGAGCGTCGGCGGAACGATTTGATCGCGAATAGCCAGAACCGAGAAGATCGCCTCGACGGCACCAGCGGCACCAAGCAAATGGCCGATTGCCGATTTCGTCGAAGACATGGAAAGCGTCGGGTCAGTATCACCGATCATGCGATGCACCGCATGCAATTCGATTTCGTCGCCAAGCGGGGTCGAAGTCCCGTGGGCATTGATATAATCGATGTCGGCTGGCCCGATACCCGCCCGTTTGATCGCGGCTTCCATGGCCCGATAGGCGCCGTCGCCGGATTCCTGCGGCGCGGTAATATGGTAGGCATCGCCTGAAAGACCATAACCAATGACCTCGGCATAGATGCGAGCGCCACGAGCCTTGGCATGGTCATAGGATTCGAGGACGACGCATCCCGCCCCCTCGCCCATCACGAAACCGTCGCGATCCTTATCCCAAGGCCGCGAGGCTTGTTTCGGCCGGTCGTTGAAAGCGGTGGACAGGGCGCGGCAGGCCGCAAAACCCGCGATACCGATACGATTGATCGCTGATTCGGCGCCGCCCGCCACCATGACTTCGGCATCCTCAAGGGCCACCAGCCGCGCCGCATCGCCAATGGCATGGGATCCGGTTGAGCAGGCGGTTACGACCGCATGGTTCGGTCCGCGCAATCCGTGCATGATCGAGACATAGCCGCCAGCCAGATTGATGAGGCGGCCAGGAATGAAGAAGGGCGAGATGCGCCGCGGCCCCTTTTCCTTCAGAACGATCGATGTTTCGTAAATACCGCCGAGACCACCGATGCCTGAACCGATCAGCACCCCAGTCTTGATCTGCTGATCATAAGTTTGCGGATTCCAATTGGCATCACGCAGCGCCTGCGTCGCGGCGGCGACAGCATAGATGATGAAGTCATCGACCTTGCGCTGCTCTTTCGGCTCCATCCACTCGTCAGGATTGAAACTGCCGTCGCCGCCATTGCCACGCGGAACCTGCATGGCGATCTTGCACGCCAGATCATCCGTCTCGAAACCCTTAATGAGACCGGCACCGCTCACGCCACCGAGCAAAGCCTTCCACGAAGGCTCGACGCCACAGGCGAGAGGAGAAACCATGCCGAGCCCAGTGATCACCACCCTTCGCATAAACAACCTTGAAGAAAAGGGGGGCCAAGCCGGCCATCCCGATGGGCCCAAGAAAGCGTCCGGCCAATGCAACCGGAAAGGCTCTCTATCTCTTTGACTCTAGCGTAGTATCAACTCGAAAGGCCTCTGATGTACCCGCAGCACGGTCGAAGGCCAATCGTGTGCATGCGCACAAGATATTTCTGGCAAGATATTTCTGAATGGAATGCTTCGTGATGGAACGCTTTTGATCTCGTCCACTTTAATCGATTGTGGCGTGACCGGAGGAATCCGATCACGCGCGAGATTATTTTCATCGAAAATGGATGCCAAATCCTCATTGACAAGAGGCAGGCTTCCGAATTTCGGCTTTTCCTCGCGATGCCTGATCTTTCCCCTCTCCACGCCCTGGCGCGCGCCAGCAAGCGACAAAATGCCGGCGATCACGATGGGCTTGGTTTCCAGCGCGGATTACAACCATTGGTGGGATCGGGTCCTGGCCTTTGACCCAAAGGCGAAAACCTTGCGCGCGGATATGTTGGGAGAGACCGTGGCCCTACGAAGCGAAGTTAATGCCGTTCAGGCAGCCGTAGCCTTTTTGAGGAAACGGATGGCATCGCCGACCGTCACGATCGTCTCGGCCGCGTCATCAGGGATTTCGACGCTGAACTCTTCCTCGAAGGCCATGACGAGTTCCACCGTGTCGAGGGAATCCGCTCCGAGATCCTCGATAAAATTGGCGTCGTCGACAACTTTATCCGCATCGACACCGAGATGTTCTATCACAATCTTCTTCACGCGCTCGGCGACATCGCTCATGGTCGTTTGATCCTCGTCCTTTATACTGTTGCCGACATAGGCCATTTCGATGCGCGGTGTAAATTGCCGCCCACGACGCATCCGATCTTTCAGTGATGTTCTGAAGGAAGTCCTTAATGATCGCCGGGGAGGAGTGCAAGGAAACAAGCCCGTTTCCTCGTCCTTGAAATCAATGATCCGGAGACCGATGACCCCAGCTTACCTGCGGTTGGTAACATACTTCATCCCCGTTGGCGAGAGCCCCGGAGAACCGCCATGAAAAACGGATAAACCCCTTAAATCATTGCCATTCCCCCATTAACATGGAGGGTTTGGCCAGTGACGTAGGAGGCTTCCGAACTGGCCAGATAGACAATAGCCGCCGCCACGTCATCGCCGGTTCCGAGCCGGCCCATCGGAACATTCGCGAGAATAGCCGCTTTCTGCTTTTCGTTCAAAACCGCTGTCATCGGGCTTTCGATGAACCCCGGCGCCACGCAATTCACGGTGACATTGCGGCTCGCGACCTCCGCTGCGAGGCTCTTCGACATGCCGATCATGCCGGCTTTCGAGGCCGCGTAATTCCCCTGCCCCGCATTTCCCGTCACGCCGACCACCGAGGTGACACCGATGATCCGCCCGTAGCGGCGTTTCATCATGCCTTTCAGGCTTGCGCGCGCGAGCCTGAAGGTGGCCGTCAAATTGACGGCGAGCACAGCATCCCATTCGGAATCCTTCATGCGCATGAAGAGATTGTCCCTGGTGATACCGGCGTTGTTGACCAGAATGTCGAGCGAGCCGAGCGCCGCCTCCGCCGCCGGCACCAGAGCCTCGACGGCCGCCGAATCGCTCAGATCGCAAGGCAGGACGTGAACATTATTTTCCAGTTCCGCCGCAAGGCCTTCGAGCTGTTCGCGGCGGGTGCCAGACAAGGCGACGACTGCGCCCTGGCGATGCAAAGCGCGGGCAATGGCCTGGCCGAGACCACCGCTCGCCCCCGTCACGAGAGCTGTCTTGCCGGTCAGATCGAACATGAATGAATGGCTCCAGGAGGGAGAAGATACGACAAGGCGATACCACAGGCTCTCGGTGAGCCTTTATAAGCGCCTCAAACTTTTTCGCTCTCGGCCCGCAAAGCCTCAAGATCGGCGGGTTGGCCGATCGTCAGACCCCGGGCCTGCGGCGCGATCCGCTTCAACAGACCCGTGAGGACCTTGCCAGAGCCACATTCGATGAAGAGATCGACCCCTTCAGCCGCCATGAAGGCCACGCTTTCACGCCAACGCACCGTCCCGGTCACCTGGCTCACGAGCAGGGATCGGATCTTTTCCGGATCCGTCACCGGCGCGGCAATGACATTAGCGACCAGCGGCACACAAGGCGGACGAATAGACACCTCCGCCAGGGCCTCGGCCATGACCGCCGCCGCCGGCGCCATCAAGGGACAATGGAAAGGCGCCGAAACTGGCAGGAGCATCGAGCGCTTGGCGCCTTTCTCCTTGGCGATTTCCATGGCCCGCATGACCGCCGCCTTCGACCCGGAGGCGACGACCTGGCCACCCCCATTGTCATTGGCAATCGCACAGACCGCATTTTCGCCGGTCTCCGCCTCCGCCTGTTTCGTCACGGCGAGACCAGTCTCATAATCGAGGCCGAGCAAAGCCGCCATGGCACCGACCCCGACCGGTACGGCGCTTTGCATGGCCGCGCCGCGCTGCCGCAGCAAGCGGGCGGTTGTGGCAAGCGTCAAGGATCCCGCCGCCGCGAGCGCCGAATATTCACCGAGCGAATGACCGGCGACATAGGTGGCGTCGCGGGCGAGATCGAGATCTGCCTCCGCCTCGAGCACGCGCACCACAGCGAGACTTACCGCCATCAAGGCGGGCTGCGCGTTGGCGGTCAGAGTCAAATCCGCTTCCGGCCCCTCGAATATCAGGGTCGATAATCTCTCTCCCAAAGCCTCGTCGACTTCGTCGAAGACCGCGCGAGCCGGTGCGAAGCTCTCATAAAGAGCCTTGCCCATGCCGACCGCTTGTGATCCTTGGCCGGGAAAAACAAATGCCTTGGACATGGCTTGGCCCATCTCCCTCCAATTGGAGCGGGAGCGAGTGGCATTCCCTGCCCGTGAAGTCAAGCGGCAAGGGTGCGCATTCCTGCCACGGAAAGCATGCCTCCATCTTTTGACCCGTGTTTCTTTCGCCGGAAAAAGGCGAATCGTTCTGTAACCTTCGTTCTTAAATCATACAGGTCAGCCATGCCGACCATTCCCGGAAAAGACTGCGGTCCCTGCAGCTTGTGCTGCAAAATCCTCGAGATCACCGAATTCCAGAAATCGGCCGGCATTTGGTGCGCGCATTGCGCGCAAGAACAAGGGTGCGCCATCTATGCGACGCGCCCGGACGTCTGCCGCGATTATGAATGTCTGTGGAGAGGCGACCGTGCCTTAGGCCCGATGCTGCGCCCCGATCGCGTCGGCACACTTTTGATGGAAGATCCCGATTCGGACGAATACCGCGCGGTCTGTGATCCCGCGCGGCCCATGGCCTGGCGTCATCCGCTCGTCTTCAAACATCTTCTCGCCATGGCGAAGGCTGGACGCATCGTCGTGGCCAAGGCTGGTCTTAAGGCCTGGCGTATCCGCGCCAACGGCGAATGGGGACCGTGTATTTGATTATTCGGTCTCGCCCCTTTTTTACACCCGCGTAGTGCTTATTGGCTTTACCTGCTCAATGCGAGCAAGCCGTGTCGCCACGAACAAAGCGACGAGCAAAAGACAGCCAATGAGGATGGCGAGCCCCGTCCAGCCTGCCCCCGCATAGAACCAGCCGCCAAGCGAACCGATTATGCTCGAACCCATGTAATAGTTGAACAGATAGAGCGAGGCCGCTTGCGCCCGGGCTATTTCGGCACGTTGCCCGACCCAGCCGCTTGCCACAGCATGACCACCGAAAAAACCGATGGTGACGCATGTAATGCCCGCGACTGTGAGCCAAAGGGAAGAGGATAAAGTCAGCAATAAGCCGAAGAGCATCAATAGAACGCCTGTGATCAGCATCCGACCCCGCTCAAACCGGCTCGCCCAACGGCCAAAGGAGGCGGAGGCCCATCCACCGAACAAATAGACCAGAAAGATCGCTCCCGCCGGGCCGGCACCAAGTGAAAAAGGCGGTTCGACGAGACGATAGCTCGCGTAATTATAGACCGTGACGAAAGATCCCATCAGCAGGAAGGATGTGAGAAACAGCCAGCGAAGACCGGGGTCCTTGAAATGGCGCAGAAAAGGGTGATGCAGGCTGGAAAGCGGCGGCCGGGGTATCGCCACGAAATGCCGCGAGGGTGGCAGCAGAAGCGTAAAGGCCAAAGCGGCGGCGACACCGAGGCTTCCGATAATGCCAAGCGCTATTCGCCAGGAATCCATGTAATCCACGATGAGGCTGGCCAGCACCCGGCCCGTCATGCCGCCATAGGCATTGCCGGCAATATAGAGCCCCATCGCCCCGCCGAGATCGCTCGGATGAATTTCTTCCGCAAGATAAGCCATGGCGACCGCCGGCACGCCGCTCAGCAACAGGCCTTCAAGGGCGCGAATCGCGAGGAGTTGCCCCCAAGTCCCGGCGAAAGCTGAAAGCACGGTCAAAGCCCCGACGCTAAACAGACACAGGGCCATCATGGCTTTGCGGCCGCGCATATCGGAAATCTGGCCGGCGCCGAGCAAAGCAACGGCAAGAGTTGCACTAGTCGCGGAAAGAGCAAGGCTCGCCGCTCCCGGACTCAGGCCAAAATCCCGCGAGAAGATCGGCAGCAAGGCCTGCACGCAATAGAGGATGGCGAAGGTTGAAAAGCCTGCCGCGACGAGGGCCAAATTGACCCGGCGATAATCCGCCGTGCCTCGGCGGATCTGGGTCGAGGCCATGTCTGCAC
This sequence comes from Beijerinckia indica subsp. indica ATCC 9039, assembly GCF_000019845.1. Taxonomy (NCBI): domain Bacteria; kingdom Pseudomonadati; phylum Pseudomonadota; class Alphaproteobacteria; order Hyphomicrobiales; family Beijerinckiaceae; genus Beijerinckia; species Beijerinckia indica. The sequence continues at coordinate 2,634,998 of NC_010581.1, forward strand.
CCTTGATCACGCCCTTGACCGCGCTCGAGCCCGCACTTTTGACCGGCCCCTCCGGGTTTTGTGTCAGACTTGGTGTCTCGCTCGGCGTCTCGACCGCCGCCTTGGGGATATCATGCATTCGTTGACCTGATGCTCATGCCGCCCATAGCGTAACGGGTTTATCCTTGCCACCAGCGCCGGCTTTTCCCAAGCTGGGAACGATCGTTCACGCGCAAGTGATTACGCAAGAGATTGCACGCGATCGATTAAGCGCGAACGCATGCGATAGGCGCGGGTCGTCATCTCTCCTGATGGATTGAAAACGGCGTTTTCGCAACGGCAAACCCTTGCCTTCGGAGGCAAAACCGCTATAAAGCGCCCTTCGCTTCTTCGGCTGGGGGCTGAACGGAGGGCGTTTCCACGCATCTTCCCGTGTCTCCGCCTTCGTTGTCTGCTCGGGCCTTTCACCAGGCTCGAAGGGCTTTGCGCCGAAGTACAGCGCCCATCAAAGAAAGGCTGGATCCATGGCTCTTTACGAGCATGTCTATCTGGCTCGCCAGGATATTTCCGCCCAGCAGGTGGAAGCCCTGACCGAGCAATTGAAGTCCGTCATCGAATCCTTTCAAGGAAAGGTGACGAAGGTCGAATATTGGGGCGTGAAGTCCCTCGCCTATCGCATCAAGAAGAATCGCAAGGCGCATTTCTCCCTTCTGAACATTGAAGCGCCCGCCGCTGCCCTTACGGAAATGGAACGGCAGATGGGCATCAACGAAGATGTCCTGCGTTTCATGACCCTGCGTGTCGAAGAGCATGAACAGGGCCCCTCCGCCATGATGCGCAAGCGTGATGACGATGATCGGGGCGAGCGTGGCGAACGGCCGCGCGGTCCGCGTCCCGAGCGGGGAGAGAGAGGCGAAAGAGGCGAGCGCGGTCCGCGCCGCCCGCGTGAGGATAATATCGGCGAGGAAGGACTTTACTGATGACAACTCCCGCAGCCCCCAGGCGCCCCTTCTTCCGTCGCCGCAAGACCTGCCCCTTCTCCGGCCCCAACGCGCCGAAGATCGATTACAAGGACACGCGTCTTCTCTCCCGCTATATTTCCGAGCGTGGCAAGATCGTACCCTCCCGCATCACCGCGGTTTCGGCGAAGAAGCAGCGTGAATTGGCGCAAGCCATCAAACGCGCCCGTTTTCTCGGCCTGCTCCCCTATGTGATCCGCTAAACAGCGGTTACATTAACGACGATCAGGGCGGTCCCTCTTGAAGAGGGTCCGTCTGTTTCAGCGGATCGAGGATCGTGGCACCTCGGCTGCGGATTCCCCAAAGCGGGAATCGGAATTTCAGGCACCTGGGGCCCTCCCTTCAAACGGAAGGTCCTTACGCTGGGGCGGGCGGCCGCGGCCCCGTCCCTAACCGCGGCTGAGCGGGACAGCAAGGTATGGCGAACAAATATTCATTCGATATCGGTACGCCGCATGCCATCGGGCTCGGCGCGGGACTGGCCTCGGCGTTGCTCTTTTGCCTCGCCGGGCAAGGCACGTTCGCATCGATGATGCTCGCCTATCTTTCACCGCTGCCTTTGATGATCGCGACGCTCGGTTTCGGCGTGAGCACGGGTCTCGTTGCCGTCGTCACCGGCGCGCTCTGTGTCACGAGTTTGGTCGGCTTGGCGAGCATCGCGCCAAGTGATCTCAAGGAAGCCGCCGAATTGTCGCGCCAGACCCTGGCCGGCGCCGCGAAAACCGGTCTCATCTACCTGATCAGCCTCGGCGTTCCGGCCTTTTGTCTTGGCCTGCTGGGCCAGTCCGGCAAAAGCGCATCAAGCGTCTCCCCCGCTCCCAACGGATCTCCAGCCAAATCATGGCTCGCCTTTGGCGGCCCATCGCGGCCTCTCGCTGGTATTCTGACCTTCGCTCTTTTTGCCTCCTGCCTGCTTGTCACGGCCGGTTCGCTTTGGATCTGGGCACGCCAGGGTGGCTTCAAGGCGACCCTCGACAAGACGGTGGCGGAAATCCTGCCGCTGATCATGCAATTGAACACCAACGGCCTGCATTGGCCCGCGAGCCTCACGGAATCCGACATAGCGCGGATGATTGTCCTGGCCGTTGGTCCGGCCATGGCAGCCTCCACCCTTCTGATGTTCCTCCTTAATCTGTGGCTCGCCGGCCGCGTCGTGCAAGTGTCTGGCCGCTTGCCGCGGGCTTGGCCAGACATTCCACGCTCTTTCCGCCTTCCTTGGATTTTCGTGCCGGTCTTCATCGGAGCTTGCGCGGTGAGCGTCCTTGGCGGTCCAGCAGGCTTCATCGGCCTGATTTTCAGCGTGACCACAGGTCTCGGTTTTGCCCTGCAAGGGCTTGCCGCCATTCATGATCTCACGCGCGGCACCAGTTTTCGCGTGCCCCTTCTCATCATCGTCTATCTCGTCTTCGTGCTCCTCATGCCCTGGCCATTGACCTTGTTCGGCCTTGCCGATGCCATTTTCCCTCTCGGCAAACGCCGGGAGGCTCTTTCCATCGGCAAAGCCTCCTCCGTTAAAACCAATCCTTGAGATCCTAGTCGAAACCCAATCGATCGCGCGTCAAGCCGATCCAGCCAAAAGGACCAAACCCATGGATGTCATCCTCCTCGAACGCGTCGCCAAGCTTGGACACATGGGCGATATCGTCCGCGTCAAGAACGGCTATGCCCGCAATTTCCTTCTGCCGGGTGGTAAGGCCCTGCGCGCGACCGAAGCCAACAAGAAACATTTCGAAAGCCAGCGCGCCCATCTCGAAACCCGCAATCAGGAATTGCGTGATCAGGCAGCCGCCATCGGCGAGAAGCTTGATGGCCAGACCTTTGTCATCATCCGCCAGGCTGGTGAGACTGGTCAGCTCTATGGCTCCGTCTCGCCGCGCGATATTGCCGAGGCCGCGATCGCCGCTGGCTTCGACGTCCATCGCAACCAGATCGCTTTGACCACGCCAATCAAGACCATCGGCCTGCATGAGGTGCCGGTCGTTCTGCATCCGGAAGTCTCGGTCAATGTCACGGTCAATATTGCCCGTTCGCCGGTCGAGGCTGAACGCCAGGCCAAGGGCGAGGAAATCAACGTCGTCGAAGAAACCAATCTCGATGAACTGGGTCTCGAAATTGGCGCGGCCTTGGCCGATGCCGGTGGCAGCCTCGGCGATCGCTGATTTTGGACTAAAGCCATCGCGGCGGGTTCCGATACCCGCCGCGACGGGAGTTCCCCGATCAAATCCATTTCCAAAAGAAGACTCCGTTTCTGACGCCGGGCATGCGAAACTGGGGGTTCCGATTTCCACCGCTGCCTTACCCGGTTTCCCTCTCCGGCGCGCTCAACCGAATCGCGCCGGGTCTTGGCCGGGTGTGGCCCTTGAAGACAGGTCCCAATGGTGACGATCGACCATTTTGCCACGCTAGACCTTGCCTCGCCTCAGGCGCCCGCTTTCCGCACCGCGCCGCATAATATCGAGGCTGAGCAGGCGCTGCTCGGGGCTATTCTCGTCAATAATGACGCCTTCGATCGTGTTTCGGATTTTTTGAAGCCGGAGCATTTTGCCGAGGAACTGCATCGGCGCATCTTCGACATTGCCTCGCAATTGATCCGCGCCGGCAAGATCGCCAAGCCGATCACCATCAAGACCTATCTCGGCGAGCATGATCTTGGCGGCATCAGCGCGCAGGAATATCTTGCGCGCCTCGCCGGCGAGGCGACCTCAATCATCAATGCCGAGGATTACGGCCGCACCATTCACGATCTCGCCGTGCGCCGCGATCTCATCGTCATCGGTGAGGAAATCGTCAACGCGGCCTACGACGCTCCCGTGGGCGCCACGCCACGCGCACAGATCGAGGAGGCTGAGCGCAAGCTCTATTCGATCGCCGAGACCGGCCGCTATGATGGTGGCTTCCAGAGTTTCTCCAACGCTTTGACGACGGCCGTGGATATGGCCGCCAAAGCCTTTGAGCGGGACGGCCATCTCTCTGGCATTGCCACCGGTCTCAGTGATCTCGACCGCATGATGGGCGGGCTGCAATCCTCCGATCTTGTCATCATCGCGGGCCGCCCAGGCATGGGCAAGACCGCGCTCGCCACCAATATCGCATTCAATATCGCCAAGGCCTATGAATTCCGGCCGCGACCGGACGGCAGCGCAGAAACCGTCAATGGTGGCATCGTCGGTTTCTTTTCCCTCGAAATGTCATCGGAGCAATTGGCCACCCGCATCATCGCCGAGCAATCAACGGTCGCCTCCTACAAGATCCGGCGCGGCGACATGACAGAAGCGGAGTTTCACCGCATCGTCGAGGCGGCGCGGGAAATGCAGTCGATCCCCTTTTATATCGACCAGACAGGCGGCCTTTCGATCGCCCAATTGACGGCGCGTGCGCGCAGACTGAAACGCCAGCGCGGCCTCGATGTGCTCGTCGTCGATTACCTGCAATTGCTCGGCGGCTCGAAATCGCGCGGTGACAATCGCGTGCAGGAATTGACCGAAATCACCACCGGCCTCAAAGCCTTGGCCAAGGAATTGAATGTGCCGGTCGTCGCTTTGTCACAATTGTCGCGTCAGGTCGAATCGCGTGACGACAAACGGCCGCAACTCTCGGATCTACGTGAATCGGGCTCCATCGAGCAGGACGCAGACGTCGTCATGTTCGTCTTCCGCGAGGAATATTATTTGAAAAACAAACAGCCGCGTGAAGGCAGCGAGGAATTCCTGACCTGGCAGACCGATATGGAACGCGTCCATGGGCGCGCCGAGGTCATTATCGGCAAGCAGCGTCATGGCCCGACGGGCACAGTCGAACTGGCCTTCGAGGCCGAAATGACCCGTTTCGCCAATCTGGCGCATGAAGAAAACCTGCCGGAGCGGATATGAACGACTTGCGCGAGCCTGCTGTCTCTCAGCTCGAATCGGGCGCGACGCTATCCGTCGATCTCGCGGCAATCGTGCGCAATTGGCGCACCCTGCAGGCGGTCTGCGGTGAGGCCGAATGCGGCGCTGTGGTCAAGGCCGACGCCTATGGGGTGGGGCTTGAACCCGTTGTCAGGGAATTGTCCGCCGCCGGTTGCAAGACCTATTTCGTGGCCCATGTCTTTGAGGGACGCCGCGCGCGGGCCATCGATGCTTCCGCCATCATCTATGTTTTGAACGGGCTCGTGCCAGGCACGGCGCCAGCCTATCTTGAGCATGGGCTGCGTCCGGTTTTATGCTCCCTGCCGGAAATCGAGGAATGGCTGCAATTCTGCGCCCTCTTCGGCCGCCGTTCAGCCGAGGGCGAGACGCTGCCCGCCGCCCTGCAGCTCGATACCGGATTGAACCGGCTCGGCCTGAGGCTGGATCAGATTGAAAGAGCCGCCGATCTGACCGAAAGCTTGAATATCAAGCTGATTCTTTCCCAGTTCATCTGGTCTGGCCAGTCCAATCTGGCGCGTTGTGAAACCCAGGTCTCCCTCTTCGAGTCGATGCGCCAGCCCTGGAAGCAGGTGCCGGCCTCGATCGCCAATTCGGCGGGTATTTTTCTCGAGCGCACGCCGCTCTATGATTTGGTGCGTCCTGGCTATGCGCTTTATGGCGGCAACCCGGCACCCGGCCGGCCCAATCCGATGCAGGGTGTCTTGCGGCTGGAAGCGCGGATCCTCCAGGTCAATCATGTCGAGCAGGGCGAGACGGTTGGTTATGACGGACGCTATCTCGCTAAATCGCCACGGCGGCTCGCCACGATCAGCATTGGCTATGCCGATGGAATTCCGCGCTCCGCCCTCGGCAGCGAGGTGCATCCCGGCGGCGAGGTCGTGGTCAAGGGCGTGCGTTGTCCCTTTGTCGGACGCGTCTCCATGGATCTGACGGTCGTGGACATTACCCTGGCGCCGGAAGCCATGCGGGGCGACACGGTGGAATTGATCGGCAAGGCCATTTCAATCGATGAACTGGCCACGCGCTCGCGGACCATCGGCTATGAAATCCTGACCAATCTCGGCTCGCGTTTCTATCGCCGCTACACCCATTTGTAAGCTGAGCAGCCGATGGCCAAGCCGCGTTCGACTTTTGTCTGCCAGGCCTGCGGCGCGATCACGCAGCGCTGGCAGGGACGCTGCGACGCCTGCGGGGAATGGAACACCATCATCGAGGAAGTCGCGGCCTCTGGGATCGGCGCGCAAATCGGCGCCAAAGCCGCGCAGGGTGGTCGCAAAGGGCGCATCTTTTCACTCTCCGGTCTTTCCGAAAAAGAACATACGCCGCCACCGCGCCTCATGACCGGCATGAGCGAACTCGACCGCGTGACAGGCGGCGGTTTTGTGCCCGGCTCCGTCATTCTTCTCGGCGGCGAGCCCGGGATCGGCAAATCGACCCTCCTCATTCAAGCCTGCGCGACGCTGGCCGATCAGGGCCACCGGATTGCCTATATTTCCGGGGAAGAAGCGGTCGCGCAGGTGCGGTTGCGGGCCGAGCGTCTCGGCCTTGGCGGCAGTGCCGTGGAACTCGCTTCGGAAACCGGCGTCGAGGATATTGTCGCAACCCTCAGCCAGGGCAAAAAGCCCGCCCTCGTCATCATCGATTCCATTCAGACCATGTGGAGCGACCTTATCGAGGCCGCGCCCGGCACTGTTTCCCAAGTACGCGGCACCGCGCAAACCCTGATTCGCTTCGCCAAACATCTCGGCGTCGTGGTGATTCTCGTCGGCCATGTCACCAAGGATGGGCAGATCGCTGGGCCGCGCGTCGTCGAACATATGGTCGATGCTGTGATTTCCTTTGAGGGCGAGGGCGGCCGCGACTTCCGCATCCTGCGCGCCGTCAAGAACCGCTTCGGGCCGACCGACGAGATCGGTGTGTTCGAAATGACCGGTCGCGGCCTCGCCGAGGTCGCCAATCCTTCCGCCTTGTTTCTCTCCGGCCGCGATGCCGCGACGCCAGGCGCCGCGGTTTTCGCCGGCATGGAAGGCACACGCCCCCTGCTCGTCGAGATCCAGGCGCTGGTCGCGCCAAGTGCGCTCGGCACGCCGCGCCGCGCCGTGGTCGGCTGGGATACGAGCCGGCTCGCCATGATCGTCGCGGTGCTCGAAGCCCATGCCAATGTGCGTCTTGGCCAATATGATCTTTATCTCAATGTCGCGGGTGGATTGCGGATCAGCGAACCGGCGGCCGATGTCGCGGCGGCGGCGGCGCTCGTCTCCTCGCTCAGCGGTGTCAGCCTGCCGGTCGATCGCGTCTTTTTTGGCGAAATCGCGCTTTCTGGCGCCGTGAGGCCAGTCGCCCATGCCATCCCGCGCCTGCGCGAGGCTGCCAAACTCGGTTTTGCAAGCGCCCTCTTGCCGCCACAACCGCAAGATCCAGATAAGAAAACCAGCGAGGGCGCGCCCAGCGTTTTGTCGCTGACCCCTTGCGCCCATATTGGCAGCCTGGTCGCCGGCATCATGCAACAGGCGCGGCAGGCTTAGCACATGCTCCGGCGGGGTCGGCGAATGGGAAGCTCGCGAAAAATTCAAGAGTCCGAAAAATTTCAACCAAGGTGACGAAAGCTTAACGCTTCTCTATAAGAAACACGGTAGGCGCCCGTCCATGCCGCAGGCTGTCCCCATGGGTGCAGCCCCAAGGCATGACAGCTTCACACGAGAGATTTCGAAACCATGCCATCCTATCTCGATCTGGGGCTGATCGTCGTCGTTCTGATTTCGGCCATTCTCGCCATGTTGCGCGGTTTTACCCGCGAGGTCCTGGCCATTGCCTCCTGGGGCGCGGCGGCACTCGCGGCCATTTATTTCTATCCTTTGGTCTTGCCTTATATCAAACCCTATATCGCCAAGGATATACTTGCAGAGGGCGCTTCAGCCGCCATTGTCTTCTTCGCGACACTGATCATCGTTTCGATCATTACTATCCAATTGTCCGATGTCATTCTCGATTCGAAGGTCGGCGCGCTTGATCGGTCGCTTGGGTTCGTCTTCGGCGCCTTGCGCGGCCTGCTGCTCTGCGTCATCGCCTTCGTTTTCTTCAACTGGCTGGTGCCGGAACAGAATCAGCCGGAATGGGTGAAAACGGCGCGTATGCGCCCGCTCTTGAAAAGCACCGGCGCTGAATTGCTCAACGTCCTGCCAGATGATCCGGAAGGCCTTCTCGCCCGCTTGAAGAAACCAAAGACCGCGCCCGAGGAAGCGGAGCCCGACAATGCTCCCAGCGGCCAGAGTCCTAGCAAAAATCTTTGATCTTTCTCAAAGAAAGAGCGCATCAATCTCCAAACACGACTATTTTGGAGATTGATATGCTGAAGCTTTTTTGATTAAGACACATCAAACCAAAAAGGGGCTCCCCTTTTTGGTTTGATGTGCGGTGGCGGAAAATCCGAAGCAACGAGGGGCGAGCCGTCTCATTTCAGGCATCACGCTAAAGTGAGTGTGGAATGAGCCGAAAGGGTCCGCGCAAATAAGCCTGAAATAAGCTATTTCAGGACCGTAAAATGTCCCTACATTTAGGGCGACCGTTCGATAAGACCAAAGGTCGTAAAGAACGACCTTTGGTTCCTTTCTTGAATTTTCGCTTTTTCAAAGCGAGAGCGAAAATTCAAGAGTGGTCCAACGGTCATTCATTATGACCGTTGGTATAAGACCATGGCACAGGGATGACCGTTGGAGCGACCAACAGTCAAAAATTCGGACCCGTAAATAAAATTGAGTTGATTTTGGCAAAGCATGTTACGGGTTTCACCCGCACCATGCTTTTCAGCATTTGGACCCCATCCAATGCGTCAGAATAAGCTTAAAATCGCAGAATGTCAGGAGTATGACGCAAGGGCGGCCTAGCCTTTGCTTCGGCGTGCAACAGACGGACTGAAAAGTCCGTTTTTCTGTTCGAGCGGTGAGATGAAGCAAGACTTCCCTCATGACGAAAATTCTTCGCACCCCCAAGTCCGTGTCGATCGGCGACAAGGCCCTGATCACGCGGGCCTGGAAACGATGACGCGTCTTTTCCCCCACAAAACTTTGTGGAGCCGGTTCCATGGATGAAGTGAGCGATTTGCCGTCGGACCTCGATCCCTCTTATTCCGCCTCCGACCCAGGCGCCTTCGATCTCGACGCCGATCGGCTGCGTGAGGAATGCGGCGTATTCGGCATTTTCGGTCATCCCGATGCCGCGGCCATTACCGCGCTCGGCTTGCATGCCCTGCAGCATCGCGGGCAGGAAGCGGCCGGTATCGTCACTTTCGAGGGGACACGCTTCCATTCCGAGCGGCGGCTCGGCCTCGTTGGCGATCATTTCTCCTCCGCCTCGACCATCGAACGCTTGCCAGGCTCTGTGGCCATAGGCCATGTGCGCTATTCGACAACCGGCGAGACAATCCTGCGCAATGTGCAACCGCTCTTCGCGGAACTCAGTTCCGGCGGCTTCGCCGTCGCCCATAACGGCAATCTGACCAATGGTCTCACCTTGCGCCGCGACCTTGTACGGGAAGGCGCCATCTATCAATCTACTTCTGATACGGAAGTCATCCTGCATCTCGTCGCGCGCAGCCGCAAGCCGCGTCTGGTCCAGCGTTTCATCGAGGCGTTAGGCACGATCGAAGGCGCCTATGCGCTGGTCGCCATCTCCAACAAAAAACTGATCGGAGCTCGCGATCCGCTCGGCATCAGGCCGCTCGTCATCGGCCAACTCGACGGCCATTATATTCTCGCTTCAGAAACCTGCGCTCTCGACATTATCGGCGCCCGTTTCGTCCGCGATGTCGAGAATGGCGAGGTCGTCATTATTTCCGAAAAGGGGATCGAAAGCCTGCGGCCTTTCCCGCAGCGTCCCATGCGCCCCTGCATCTTTGAATATATCTATTTCGCGCGGCCGGATTCGATCGTCCAGGGCCGTTCCGTCTATGCTGTGCGCAAGGCGATGGGCGCGGAACTGGCTCGGGAAAGCATGGTCGACGCCGATGTCGTCGTGCCGGTTCCTGATTCCGGCGTGCCAGCCGCACTCGGCTTCGCGCAGCAATCGGGCATTCCGTTCGAACTCGGCATTATCCGCAATCATTATGTCGGGCGCACCTTCATTCAGCCGACCCAAACGGTGCGTGAACTCGGCGTGCGCCTCAAGCACAGCGTCAATCGCTCGGTGGTCGAGGGCAAGCGCATTGTTCTGCTCGATGATTCGATCGTGCGCGGCACAACCTCGGTCAAGATCGTGCAGATGATGCGCGACGCTGGGGCGCGCGAGGTGCATTTCCGCATTTCCTCGCCGCCGATCTCCTATCCCGATTATTACGGCATCGACACGCCGGAACGCGAAAAACTGCTCGCCGCCACCCATTCGCTGGAGGAAATGCGCGCCTATATCGGCTCGGATTCCCTGGCCTTTCTCTCGGTCGATGGCATCTATCGCGCCATGGGCGAGAACGGCCGCGATCCCTTGCGCCCGCAATTCACCGATCATTGTTTCACCGGCGATTATCCGACCGCCCTTACCGATGTCATGGGCGAGGCGAAAAACCAGCTCTCGCTGCTTGCAGAGGCCAGCTAAATCCGCCGATCTGCTGATTTCGCTCTCCGGCCAGGAACGATAAATTACGGAGGAATCATCTCGGATGATTCCTCCGTTTTATTTTGATCGATGGTTTCCCATGTCCAAACTCCTTGCCGGCAGTATCGCTCTCGTCACCGGCGCCTCGCGCGGTATCGGCCACGCCCTGGCCCTCGATCTCGCCCGCGCCGGCGCCCATGTCATCGCGCTCGCCCGCACGCAAGGCGCGCTGGAGGAACTCGACGACGAGATCCGCGATGCCGGCAGCGAGGCGACACTGGTGCCCTGCGATCTCAAGGATTTCGAGGCGCTCGACCGGCTCGGCCATGCGATTTTTTCGCGCTGGGGCAAGCTCGATATTTTCATCGGCAATGCCGGCCTGCTCGGCCCTGTGAGCCCCCTCGCCCATGTTGATCCGAAACAATGGGAGGATGTGCTCGCGGTCAATGTCACCGCCAATTGGCGGCTCATCCGCTCGCTCGATCCCCTGCTGCGCGCCTCCGATGCCGGCCGCGCCGTTTTCATTACCTCAGGGGTCGGGCATCGCGCCGATTTCAAGCCCTATTGGGGTCCCTATGCCACTTCCAAAGCAGCCCTCGACGCTTTGGCGCGGACCTATGCGGCCGAGACCGTCAATGTGTCCCCGGTCAGGGTCATGCTGGTCAATCCCGGCCCCCTGCGGACCGCCATGCGCGCCAAGGCCATGCCGGGTGAAGATCCGCTGACGCTGCGGACGCCGGAAGATTTGAGCCCCAAAGTTTTGACGCTCTGCAGCCCGGAATGGACCGAAACCGGCAAGCTCTATGACTTCCCGCAAGATCGAATTTTGAGCTTTCAAGGGCCGGCGTAAGAGGCTTTTGATCTGTATTCTCGCTGAGAGGATACAGATCAATGTGTTCTCACGATTGTTTCGGACCAGTCAGGGAAAGCATTCTCAAGCCGCTGCTGATAGATCATCAGCAACGGCTTTGTAATGTATGGGATCGCTCTTTCCAGCGAGATATTTTTCGATGTCTATCGCCTATCCTCGTCACGATCGCCCGGTTTACGAACTCATCGTGGTGAGGTGAATTTATGCAGAATTCGGATGCGCTTGAGATGGTTATTCAATCTCTTGCAAAAGGGGGGCAAGCGTCTATTTTTTGATAAAACTCTGCAAGCTGTTTTTCCCAGCGTATTCTCGTGAAGATGTATGGCTGGACAATATTTTAAGTTATTGATTTCTCTCAAACAGAAATTTGCTAATTGGGTGTATACATCCTCGGTGAAGGGCCGAACTGAGTTTTTCAACAGAATACGCCAGTTGGGGCCATCGAACGAGGTTCCCGCATGAGGCATTGTTGCATGGTCCGGAAAATGAAATCCTCTTAGGTAGCCAAGGATCATGATGCGCAACGCGCTCTATTGCTGTGACAATCCGATTGACGGGGCGACGAACATGTCTTTGCTCGATATTTTTTTGGATAAAGTAACAGAAGCAGACCTCAACAATCTCATTTCGACTTGTGTCCCGGAGTCCCCTACGATCGACTATAAGCGGGATACCTACGGAAATTCAGAGGGAGACAAGCGCGAATTTCTGGCCGACGTGTCATCCTTCGCGAACACCATAGGGGGCGACATTGTTATCGGCATCGACGAAGCCGGCGGGTTACCTACTGCGGTAAAGCCCTTAACCGGCGACATCGACGCTGAAGTCCGACGCCTCGAAAGCATCGCACTTTCCGGTATCGAGCCCCGTCTTACCAATTTGCGCATTCGTTCGGTCCCCGTTGCCGGTGGACATGCCATCATAGTGCGGGTGCCACGCAGCTTTGTCCCGCCTCACCGGGTTATCGCGCAAAATAGCAACCGATTTTACGCGCGAGCCGGGACAAAGAAGTACGAACCAAATGTCGAGCAGTTACGCCATCTCTTTACCGATGCGCCTCACGTGTTGGAGCGCATCCGATCGTTCCAGGCAGACCGACTCGTTAAGATCACCGTCGGAGAGACGCCGACTCCTCTCGGTCCGCTTGGGAAGGTGGTTCTTCATGTCATTCCCCTTCCCTCTTTTGCCGATGGCCGAATGGCTGATATTGTCTCTCAACTTGCTAAGGGAGGTCATGTCCCGTGTCCGCTCGATGAGGTGGGTTTCTCGTCCAATTACGCGGTGAATTTGGACGGATATTTGAGCTATTCCGTAGGCCCGCCGGGAGCTCGCCTAGCTTATGCGCAATTTTTTCGAAATGGAGCTATAGAGGGCGTCGGCGAGTTAAGAAGCGACGACAACGTAAATTCATGTTTTATTACCAGAGACCTAACAAATCTCATCATGTCTCGGGTACGGCTATACCTTGATGTGCTAAGAGCTTATGATCTGGGCCTTCCCGTCTATATTTTCCTGTCTCTCTGTAACGCCACTCGTGTCGTTTATCGATATGCTGATGCGTCTGGCGTGGGGTGTCACGACAGCCGTCCCCTATCCCGTGAGATTGTCTCCGTGCCTGAAATTTACATCGATGATTTTAACGTCGATGTTATCGATGTGATGCGACCGGCCTTCACCACCCTTTGGAATGCTGTCGGATTTTTGAGCTGTAACAGATATGATGACCTTGCGAGGTGGAAATCTTCGAATCCATACGCATTGACGTGGTGATAGCGCCAAAATTGCGATTAAGGCCACAAAGTAAATCTTTATGCCCACGAGGTCCAAAAATAGTGAGTTTTGCTTGATCGGTGCGCTCCCGAATTTTCAACGGGTTGGATCGTGCAAACAGATAGATGCCAAACGTCATTTTGATCCATGCGGCCGGCCACCATGTCTGCCGTTCAGCCGAAATAATTCTGCTTTCAAAGGCGGACATGGCTGTCAGCGACGCTCCGTCGGCGCGACCATTGGCGATGGACAGAAAAGAACTATCTACGTTGCGTGGCCCTAACTGACGTTGGGAATGTCTGCATCGCGCCTCTCGAGGAAAGGGTGGCTGCTATAGAAATAGCCTACCTGTCGGGGAACAGATCAGCTATTCACTTGAGTCCGGAAGAGCAGCAGCCGCGTCCGCGATCGCGAAGGATCACCGCAGCCCGACGCGATCTTTGTTATAGTGGCCAGAGACTCCAAAATCACTCAGCTATGAACCCACAGACACGAAAGCTCCTGATCCAACGCCTTATCGAGCCCATCGGCATGATCGGCCCTGAGTTCGAGCGTTTCGGGGAGCTATTCTTGGACCATTTGCTTTCCACACCGCTCGAGCACAGCGGGTTGAACGTACTCGGTTTTCCGGTCAGCCGCGTACTGGATAGCAGTGCCGCCGATGGCGCAATCGTGGCGGAATATTCCGCTGAGAACGACTACTTCACGAAAGGGATGCCCAAGGCCCAAAAGGACATCGCCCACGCCTTGTCTCATCGTCCGAACGTAAGGCTGGTGCTCCTGATCGCTGCGCAGCCGAGTCACCCCCAGATCGTAGAGAAATTCCTCCAAGTGGCGATGGCGGGGCCCGGGATGAAAGAGCGCTCGCTCCGGATCTGGGGCGCCGAACGCATTGCTGAGCAGCTTGTCGACAAAATCACGTTCAATGACTCGGCTGTCGAGGCGCTGTCGGCCTACCTGCCCGTGCTAACCGAGATTTGGGAAGAAGCCGCGCGGGACCGCCTGTTTCCCGCGCCCGATCCACGGCACCGGCGGCGTCCCACGGTATCCGCCCAGATCCATTGTCGCCTTACGACCGAGACGTGTGTCATCCTCGGCGGCATCGCAGGCAGCGGAAAATCGGACACGGTGGCTGCCTACGGCGCCGATCATCGCATGGACTACGACCTCTTGATCTGGTTCGATGGCGATGAGATCAGCCGTGTGGATGATCTGCGAGCAGCCCCTTTGATGCGCGGGCGAGAAAAGCGCAACATCGCCAGCCTTATGCGTACCCGACGCTGCTTGTTGGTGATCGACGACCCCAAAAACCCGCTCGAAGCTTCAGCGCTGGCGGCGCTTTGCGGGCCTGGAACTCACGTTCTGGTCACGACGCGGGAACTGCGGCCCGACGTGTACGCGATGCCGTCGATGTCGGCGGCGGAAGCACGCGCTATCCTCGACGCCGATGTTCCAGCCTCTTGTCCACAGAATGTCTTTGACACGATCTGGGCCACAGTCGGCGGGCATCCGCTCAGTCTTGCCCTGATGAATGGCGCGGTCCGCGACGGCGCTCCCTGGTGCGACATCCAAGAAGATTGCTCCGCCGTGGGCCAGCTTGCCGACCCTAAGCAGCGGCTGGCGGATCGTCTTTTGCTTCGGCGGCGAGATCTCCTGCAGGCCCCCCTCGCTGTCTTCGAGTGGGCAGGTCAGCCTGAGTGTGACGAAGGATTCCTGCGGTTTGCGGTAAAACCGGCCGGCATTCGCAACCTGCGCACCCACGCGCTGACTGCCGCCGACCGCGACGCCGTGGTCCGTCTGCATGACGTAGTGTTTTCCAGCCTCTCGAGCCTCGACTGGTGGACGCCGGTCGAGCGCAATCAACTCAACGACAAGCTCGAGGCCTATCTGGTAGCAGCGTCCGAAGCTAATGACTTGAGCCTGCGGGCTGCGGCCGGAAGCCTTCGGAAACGGCTGGAGGCCCTCATCGCTGCCGGTGATGGACGCCCAGCCTTCCTACTCGCGTTGCTGATGGCCTGGACGCCGGAGGAGATCGACCCCATTCCATTGGGAGATCCGGCGGCCAAAGCGTCAGCGTTCGCGGCTGCAAAGCTCCCGATCGCCCACGTGGAGTTTCGCCTGCTCATCGAGACCGTCGAACAACTCTTCCTCCGCGTGAAAATTGAGGGAGAGGCAGCGACGACCGCATTCCTTGACAACATTCTGCCTATGTTTGACAGCTTGGCCCAACTGCCAAGCTTGAGCCCTCGCCAAACGGCCGAAATTCATCACCATCGCGGCAAGGTCTATCGCCGGCTGCACCGCGATGCGGATGCCCAACGCGAGTTCGAAACGGTGATTGCCGGGCCTTCTCCGCTAGACGCCACGCGCCTACAACTGATCCGCCTCTACAAGTCGGCCAACAAGTGCGCGGCAGCTGCGGAACTCGGTAAAGAGGTCCTGACGGCGGCGGAAGACACCGGCGACGTTGCCCCTTCAGTATTGCTAGCAGTGATTCAAGACCTTCCGTGGCGGGACGCCTCGGTTCGGGCGGAGCTCCTTCTATCAAAGCAGGACTTCATTGAACAGACAATCGTCAGTTATGCGAACGCAGGCTACGATCAGGCGTACAAAACCTTAGCGGCGGTGGCGCGTTGGTGGTCCCAGGAGGCGCCGGAGGTCTTGGAGCGAGTGCTGAAGGCGATCCCAGCTCTGAGTGCGGAACGCGTCGACGACGACGAGTCGCGCTTCGCTTTTGGAGATATTCTGTTGGAGGCATCGCGAGCGTCGGGCGCCGGCGTGGCGGAGAACCAGAAGCTCGCCTTATCCTTCTTCGAGGCAGAGGTACAACCGCATGATTTCCACATTCAACGGCATGCGGAACTGTTGCTCGACATGGGGCGGCACGCCGAGGCAGAAGTCTTGCTTGGAGCGCACCAGCACTTCGCTTCGAGCTGTTGGATCCAACGGCTAATGGCAAGGGCACGTCTCGCGCAGGATGACGCACCCACCGCGCTGACCTGGATTAACCGTGCGCTGGCGGACGACAGGTGTAGCAGCCGACATGACGAGTTCCTGGAACTCCGCTATGAGATCCGCCGAGCACTCGGCGAGGCGAGTGCCCTGGAGGATCTGAGTGCAGCGGTCAACCTTTCGGCGGCGGGCCCACGGCGCTCGCGCCTCGAGGCCATGCTCGCGGCTGCGACCGCTTAAAACTAATGCTGCTTGGCTGCTGCAGTCGCCGACCATGGCGATGAAAGGCAACTTCAGACTTGTCGTGAGCTTCGCTATGGCGGCCTATAATCGTCGCAGTTGGTAACCCCATTTTCGCTTCGCCGATAGCTGCCGCTGATACTCAGGCTCTAATATCCCGTTGGCGCTTCAAAGGTCCGAAGTGGGCTGTCTCCTTCGGGCCACAGCTGACCTTCAAGATGCTAAGGTCAGCTTCGGGCTTTTAAACTGTCCTCCCCGAGCCAGAATCAGCCGATCTAAAGAGTGTCTCCCGAAAGTTGGCTTGCAGAGACAACAGCCCCTTATCGACGAACCAACTCGTCGCGCCGTTATCGTCAACACCGCGAATACACACGCCCTCAATCGCGGCTGAGGCGAAAGTCCGCGATCCAGCCACGGATCTCCCGTTTGATTTCCTGGAAATAGGCCCAAATCCTCGTCGATTGCACAAAGGCGCGCAAACGGTCGCGATAATGGATCAGCCAATCCATCACGAAAGCGAACCAGCGGATATACCGTAGCTTGACCTCGCCCGCATGATAGATCCGCTCGACCACGACGAAGCTGACGAGATAAGCGCCCACCAGCGTCACAATGCCTGACAGCACATGACCCGCGCCGATGAGGTAGAGGCCGTAAATCTTGGCAGGCTCGGCGAGGCCGAAGGGCACGGCCAGCAAAAAGAGAATCATATAAGGGGAGAGATCGGCGATCAGCCGTTCCAATCGCAGCACCAGGGCGAGCCTGGCGAACCAATCCGCGATGGGCCGAAACAACGGCGCCACCACCGCGTCGAGCAAGAGATAGAACAGCACCAAGCCTTGCGCCAGCCAAAGCAGCAGGCGGCGCAAGGGGGACAGACCTGCATCTGGATCGGACAAGCTCGCGCTCTCCCCCGTCTGAAAAGGGTTAAAGGATTTATGAGGCTTTGGGCGGCAGCGGTTTCGAGGCTTCGCTCAAAGCTCCTTCGTAAAGGATCTCGCCAGAGGATTTCTCCTTAAGGATCAGCTTTTGATCCTTGGCGGCGCCGTCCGCAACGCAACGGCGCGCGACATGTTTGATCGCCGACAGAGCCTCGGCCTCGGTCGGCCAATTGCGCTCCTCGCTATATTTAAGAACGGGCACTTCGTAGAGATAATAAGGCATGGCCGTTTCTTCCAACCGCAATGTCGAGAATAGGCTCAACGCAAGCAACTGGCGAGCCGGATGAAAGCCCGCTCAGGCGCACATTGACTTGCCCGTTCACTTGCACTTGCCCGTTCACTTGCGCGCCTTGCGTGACGCATAGGGATTGTCGGTGGTCTTTTTCGACAAGCGAATCGGCACGCCCGGCAAGTCAAAGGCCTGGCGCAAGCCATTAACGAGAAAACGCTCATAGCTCGTGGGCAAGGCGTCGAGCTGATTGCCAAACAGCAGGAAATAGGGCGGACGGGCGCGCAATTGGGTCATGTAGCGGATCTTGATCCGGCGGCCGGAAACGGCAGGTGGCGGCGTCTGTTCCAGAGCGCCCTCAAGCCAGCGATTGAGCCGCGCCGTCGCAATTCTCTTGTTCCAGATGACATGCACCTTGTCGATCGCCGCCATCAGCCTGTCGAGCCCCTCGGCGGTCGTCGCGGAAACCGGAACGACCGGCGTGCCCTTGACCTGCGGCAGGAGCCGCCCGGCTTCCTCGCGCAAAAGCGTAAGCCGCGCCGCCCTTTCGGCGTCATCAGCGCCGATTAGATCCCATTTGTTGAGGGCGATGACCAAGGCCCTGCCCTCGCGCTCGACGAGATCGGCAATGGTCAGATCCTGTTTCTCAAAAGGAATGGTGGCATCGAGAAGCACCACCACCACTTCGGCGAAGCGCACGGCGCGCAGGGCATCGGCGGCGGCGAGCTTTTCCAGCTTGTCCTCGATCTTGGCACGGCGGCGCAGGCCCGCCGTATCGAAAATCTTCATCTTGCGGCCACGCCATTCGAGATCGAGACCAATCGAATCGCGTGTCAGGCCCGCTTCCGGCCCCGTAAGCAGGCGCTCCTCGCCAAGCAGGCGGTTGAGCAAAGTCGATTTGCCCGCATTCGGCCGCCCGACCACGGCAATGCGCAAAGGCTTGGTCAGATCGAGTTCGGACCCGTCTTCATCCTCGCCAAGTGTCAGACGCTCTTCGGCCGGGCCCGCCTCATCCGGCGCCTCTGTCTCCTCGGGCCAGTTTTCGCGCAAGGCCTCATAGAGATCGGCGAGCCCTTCGCCATGCTCCGCCGAGAGCGGGACGGGATCGCCAAGGCCGAGGTCAAACCCCTCGATCGCGCCCGCTGTGCCGACCCGGCCCTCCGCCTTATTGGCGATAAGCACCAGGGGCTTACCGGCACGGCGCACGAGCTGCGCGAAGAAACGATCTTCAGGCGTCAGGCCCACGCGCGCGTCGAACAAGAAGAAAATGCCATCGGCCTGTTCGATCGCCGCCTCGGTCTGCGCCCGCATGCGCCCGGAGAGGGTCTCCTCATGCCCTTCCTCCAATCCGGCCGTATCGATGATCTTGAAGGTCAGATCGCCAAGTTTGGCATCCCCCTCGCGGCGGTCGCGCGTGACCCCTGGCCGATCATCGACGAGCGCCAGTTTCTTGCCGACAAGGCGGTTAAACAGCGTGGACTTGCCGACATTGGGACGGCCGATAATGGCAATGGTCAGCATTATGGCTTGCCAGTCTCCGTCGAGGTTTTTTCAGGCGCGGGAACAGCTCCCGACGGGGTTTGCTCCTTGGTTTCCGGTTTGCTCTCGGGTTTGGGAGCGGGCGCGGGCTTGTAGGCGGGTTTGCCGGCCTGGACGAGACCCAGAAAAGCCTCGGCTCTTTGGCGCATGGAAGCAGGCGCCGCCGGATCGACCACGATTTCATCGAGCCAATGGCCGGCCGCATCGAAATCCTTGCGTTTCAAGGCGGCGAGCGCCAGAAGCTCGCGCGCCGAATTGCGAAAGGCGAAATCGCTTTTCGCCAGAGCCGCCGCCTTGTCCTCGAACACTTTCGGGTCGAGCTGATCGACCTGTAGATACAAGGCGCGCAGATGGGCAAGATCACGGAAAATGGCGGGATAACGCGAATCCTCGGCCAGAGCGGCATAGGCGCCCGCAGCCGCGACGGGATCAGACGCCACTGTCTCATCAATGGCCCGCAAACGGGCGAGCGTGGCATAGCCTTGCGGCGCCTCCTCGCTTAGAGTTTTGAGCGCGGCCAAGGCTTGCGCGCCTTCACCCTGTTGCGCCAAATCAATCGCCGCCTGATAACGCGCGCCCATCGCCTCGGCCTCCGCCAGGCGATGGCTGACCGTGATGCGCCACCCGACGGCCCCCGCGAGAATGAGCAGGATGACACCGCCGATCAGAAAACGAAACCGGCCAAGGAACTGAAGGATGCGCTCACGGCGGACATCCTCATCCACCTCGCGAAAAAAATCGGTCATGAATATCCTTGGGTTGAAAGGTCAATGTGGCGCATGGCCCGATCCCGCCATGGCCATGGCTCTCCCCGCCAGCTTGGTCCATGGGCGTTGATCGTGACATCGCCATCCCGGACCGAGCGGAAATCCCGCGATCGTCACGAGAGCCTGCGAAATCGATTACCCTTCCCGCCCGAGAGTTTCAACCTAAGTGGCGTGAAACCAAGCAAAAGCTTTAACTTTCTCATGATTACACCAAAGGTCGTGAAGAACGACCTTTGGTTCCTTTCTTGAATTTTCGCTTCTTCAAAGCGATGGCAAAAATTCGAGAGCGGTCCAACGGTCATTGATTATGACCGTTGGTATTACAGTTCCGGAAAGAGAAAATTAAGACGATCTCGTGAAATAGCCTCATTCTTTTCCGTATCGGCGGAGCTTAGTCCAAGCCGCACAGAGTAGATAATCGCTCAGAATATAAATAATTGCTCATCACGGCGCTTTTTAACAAGCGAGGCCCGCGCGAAGCGATGATTTGGCGCGCGCTGGCCTCATCGGCTGTCGGCGGCGGCTTCGCGGTCCTATGAAATAACGAAAATTTTTCAAAACCTTATCGCCTTTTTATGAAACCCAATGGGGCTCGAAAAGTTCCTAAAGTTAGGAAGAGAATATATTGACGCCTTTTAATTAGGATACTATCTAATCGCCATGGCCACATTTCGCTCCCTCCCTTCCGTCGCTTTGTTCGGCCAATTGGTCATTCGTGTCGGCCGCAACTGGCGCCGCGTTCTCGATCAAGTGCTCTATGCGGAAGGTCTGTCACAATCGACCGCTTTGCCCCTCATCATTCTGCTCAGGAGCGGCGGCATGCGACAGGGCGTTCTTGCCGATGAACTGGGCGTCGAAGGTCCCTCCCTCGTCCGTCTCATCGACATGCTGGAAGGTGATAAATTGGTGACGCGTCGCGAGGATGCGCGCGATCGCCGCGCAAAGCTCATCGACCTGACCGAGGCCGGGCATGAAAAGGCGGAACATATCGAACGTGTCGTCAAGAAGGTACGCCAGACCCTGCTCGGTAATGTCGACCCCGATGAACTCGACATTGCCACGCGGGTTCTTGAAGCCTTGGATATGGATTTGAGCGCGCTTCTGGCCAAGGAAGAGCTAGAGGCCTGATTTCGGAATCATCGCGGGCAAGCGCTGAAGAGTACAAGCCAAAAGACGAGCCGAGAGACGAGCAAGAACATGACGTCCCCATCATTATTTGAGGAACTCAAGGGCGCCGATTGGCTGTTTTCGCTGAAAACATTTCTGGCCGCCATGCTCGCGCTTTACGTCGCCTTCGCGTTCGACCTGCCGCGTCCCGCCTGGGCCATGGGCACGGTCTATCTGGTCTCGCAGCCTCTCGCGGGCCAGGTCGTCTCGAAATCCTTCTTCCGCGTGCTCGGCACTCTGCTCGGCGCCGCCGTCGCCCTGATCAGCGTCCCCACGCTCCAGTCCGCGCCCGAATTGCTGATCGTTGTGCTCGCCGGCTGGTGCGGACTCTGTCTTTATATTTCCCTGCTGGACCGGACGCCGCGCAGCTATGTCTTCATGCTGGCGGGTTATACCGCGTCGATCATCGGCTTCTCATCCATTGACGCCCCCGTTCACATCTTCGATGTGACCGTCGCGCGCTGTGAGGAAATCGTCATCGGCATCGTCTGCGGTACGATGGTCAACGGACTCCTGTTCGCGCGCCATATCGGTCCCCTCCTCGCCAAGAGGATCGACAATTGGTTCCTCATGTTGAACGACCTCGCGGCCCATTCGCTCGAAGGTCCCGTCGATGGTCAGGACCTCAAACGTGAACGGAGCAAGCTCGCCCGCGAGGTCGCTGATTCCTACGGTCAGGTGACCCATCTCTATTATGAGCAATCCGAATATCACACGCTGCGCCATTACATTCGGATCCTGCATCATCGCATCGTGCTGCAATTACCGTTGTTGTTCAGCCTCGGCCAAGCCTTCACCTCTGTCACCGAAAAAGGCGAGACGAATAACGAGCCGGCGCAAGCCGATCTCCTCGCCATCCGTGAGCGGACGCATGAAGCCATGCATGGTACGATGCGGGAACAGAGCGAAGCGATGCGCAAGCTCTATACGGACATCACTCGCCTGCAGGCCCAGGAAGGGCCGATCAAGGATCTCAACGGTCTTGTCCGGAAAAATCTGCTGGCGCGGCTGCATCGCTTCCTCGACCATTTTCTGGCGAGCATCACTTTGTGGATGAATGCCCGTTCCGGCCATGGAATGGGGTCTTTGCGCGGCTCCAATGCCTATCCGCTGCACCGGGATCACGGAGCGGCCTTCCGTTCGGCCCTCGGCGCATTTTTCTCGGTCATCATCTGCAGCGTTTTCGCCATAGCGACAACATGGCCGGGCGGTAGCGTTGCAGCGCAAATGGCGGCGCTCGGCGCTTCCATCGGTGCTCTCGGCGAGAATCCGACCTCGGCGATTTTGACCTTCGCCCGAGCCACGATCGCCTCGACGATCGCCGCCTTCATCATTCTCTTTGGCCTGATGCCGCAGATCGACGGTTTCCCCCTGCTGGCTTTGTGTTTTTTCCCCTTCCTGATGCTGTTTGGCGCGCTCGTCAGCATTCCGCGCGTTTCGGTCTTCGGCGTTTTGTCCGGTCTTCTGACCGGCATTCTGGTCAGTCCCCAGAGCCGTTATCAGGCCGATCTCGCCGAATTCGCCAATAGCGCAGCGGCCATGCTGCTGGCCTTTACGATTACGCCCGCTGTGGTCAGCCTCATCCGCATCTTCTCGGTGGAAAAGACTGCGCAAAGACTGCTCGCCGCCGGCTGGACCGAAATCGCCGCCGTTTCGCATAATCGCTGGATCGCCAACGAACCTCTCTTTGCTTATCGCATGATGGACCGTCTGGGTCTGCTCGCCCGCAGGCTCAACGCCTATGGCAACGCCATTCCGGAATGGATCGCACCGACGCAGGAGACCGCGCTCGGCATGGATGTCCTCGAACTGCGGCGGCTCGAACCTTTGTTGCCGCCCGCAGCCGGCCGGCGCCTTGCCGCCATGCGCGAGGACATCGCCACCTTGTTCGTGCATAAAGCGCATTCCTTGAACGGCGCGGCTCCGCAAACGGATTTCGATCACCTGCTCAACGATCTCGATGCCAGTCTTCACGAGGTCTTCGCCTGCCCCCTTTCCGATCGTCGTGACGAAGCCTTGATCGCCTTGTATGGCATCAGGCGCATTCTCTTCCCGTCGCAGCCCATGCCGGAACTGCATTTGCCCAACCCGGCGCTCGCATCGACTCCGCCGACGACGCCGGCTCCCCACGCGACGACCACCCCCGCGCTGACATGGAAACAAGCCGTATGAAACTGCCGGGAGAATTTGATTTCTATGGCGTCTACGCGCCGCAACTGCTGGTGCTGGCGGCCATCGCCTACATCATCAGCCATCTTGCCATTCGTCTTTTGAACTGGCTCGGGTTTTATCGGTTCGTCTGGTACCGCGCCTTGTTCGATGTCTCTCTTTTCTTCATCACACTTGGCGGTCTCAGCCAGATTGTAAAAGGACTTTGACCACTATGGCGCGCTTCTTCGAATCGTTCGGGCGCATTCTCGTTACGCTTGTCGCGGTTGTGCTCGCTCTCTTCGGCGGTTTTCACGTCTGGGATTATTACATGGATGCGCCATGGACGCGTGATGCACGTATCCGCGCCGATGTCGTCCAGGTTGCCCCTGACGTCTCCGGTCTCGTCAGCAAGATCGAGGTCGAGGACAATGAACGTGTGAAAAAGGGCGATGTCATTTTCATCGTCGATCAGGTTCGTTTCCAGATCGCTGTGGAACAGGCCGCCGCGAATGTCATGACCGCCAAGGCAACCCTCGATCAGGCCGAGCGTGATCAGGCCCGCTACACGCAACTGACCTCGCGTGCCGTCTCCGACCAAAAACGGGAAGAGATTTTCACGGCCCGCAATCAGGCGCTCGGCGCCTATAAGCTGGCGGTCGCCAATCTCGACAAGGCCAAGCTCGATCTCGAACGCTCGGAGGTTCGCGCCAGGGTCAACGGCTATATGGCCAATTTCGAAATGCAGCCTGGCGTCTACGTCAATGCCGGCAAGGGCGTGGCCGCCCTCGTCGACAGCGACAGTTTCTATATCATGGCCTATTTCGAGGAAACGAAACTGCCTCGCATCAGCGTGGGCGACGAAGCCTTGATCTATGTCATGGGTGAAACGAAGCCGATCCGCGGCGAAGTCGAAAGCATCGTCACCGGTATCGAGGATCGTGAACGCGGCGGCAGTGAAACGCTCCTGGCCAATATTAATCCGACCTTCAACTGGGTGCGCCTCGCCCAACGTGTGCCGGTCCGTATCTCCATCAAGGAATTACCGGAAGGGCTGAAGCTCGTCTCTGGCCGCACAGCGACAGTCTACATCCAACATAAGGGCGAGGAAGAAGCCCATAAGCCTTTCCCCTGGAACCTCACGGAGAAAGTCGCCAACCTTTGGACGCGGGCGACGAATTAAAGCTTCGGCCTGAAAACGGACGGGTTATAGGTAAAGCAATGATGAGTTCAGGCGGAATCTCCTGAACGCATAAAGGGCCTCCAGCACCCAACCCAAACCATGCTGATTTCATAGCAGGCACCACCGGAGCAATCAGAATCGGTGGTGCCGCGCTTATAGGTCTCAGGTTGAAGCGCTCGCAGCGTCAGACGACGCGCTGGTAGCGATCATGGGAAGCCAGCACACTCGAGCTGCCCACAGCGTCAGAGCCATCTTCTCATGCAAAGCCCCCCGTCCGAGACATCGGGCGGGGGGCTTTGCATGAGAAGAGCCTATTCGGAAAACACACGCTTTCGGAATAGGCTCCCCTCCAAAGAGATCCTAGGGAAATCTTATTCCGAGCGTACCTTCGCGTAGTAATCACGCTGATGGCGACGCGGATTATCGAGATTCTTGAACATGCGCGGTTGCGCCCGATCAATATCGGCCTGGTTAACCTGCGTCTGGTGCATCACCGAATGACCAGGAGGAACCGAAACGCCCGAGAAACGCTCGATATAATCCTGCGCGGGGGACACGCGCTGATATTCCATCCGTTCCCCTCCAACCCTTTCACGGAAAGACCGCGCCGGGTCATAGCTTTCAGTCGCGAGGCTATTGCCGGTCAAAGCGGCAAGGATGAGCAAAGCGCCAACGCCAGTTTTTGTCATGGGAAAAACTCCTCTCGCCATGTAAAGCCGTGGGAGGACCTTCATGGCCGCGTTCCACCGACCGTTATGGGAGTCGGATCCGGTGGATCAGTGAATTGGCCGTTCAGCTCGTGGCGGCCTTGACTGACTGAGAGGAAGATAGGGGCTGTCAGCTGTTTTTACATCCCCGTTTTTGTGCATCGCAGCGATGCACAAAAGATATGAAACTTTTCTCCGAACGACTTATGGTATTCACCCTGACATAAGCTCGAGAAAGCCTTGATTTTGTGTAGAATTGATCCGATCAAGTCCTGTCCGATCCACGAGCAGCATGTCCATGATTTGCACCACACCATCAAGCTATTCCGCGCAAGCTACTCCACGGCATGAAGATCGCTTCATGGTGACGCTCCCTCACGCCCTGCCTGTCGCTTGCGCCTTTCCTTCTACTCCTTGAGAGCCAGATCCCTATGGATGAGATCCTTGCAGCGAATGCGCTCTATTACGCCGCCTTCTCCTCCGGAGACTTTGCGAAAATGAGCGCTTTATGGGCGCCCGAGGATATTTCCTGTGTCCATCCAGGCTGGCCGGTCCTGATCGGCCGTCCCGCCGTGCTCGATTCCTATCGCAATATTCTGCGCAATCCGGCCCAGGAACCGATCGTCGCACGGGATGAAATTGCACTCATTTCCGGTAACGAAGGCCGGGTCTGCTGCGTTGAACTGGCGGGCGATATGCCGCTTGCAACCACGAATTGGTTTCGCCGCATCGACGGCGTCTGGCGGATGATCCACCATCAGGCGAGCCCTATCGCCGCAATGGTTCAACAGGCTACGGAAGAGCGGCCCCCCTCCCCCAAGCGGCTCAATTGATTTAATAGGTTCGCATTTCTGAAACACAAAGGGGGGATCGGCTTACGCCGATCCCCCCTTTGTGTTTCTTACAATATCAACCCCGAAGAGAAAGCCCCTTTAGGGTCAGCTTCATGTGATTATAAAGGCTTATCGCATCTCACATGGGCACGAATGAAAGTGCGATACTTATAGCGCGTAAACGCACAAGATCTCAGATGCGGATCGTCGGCGCTGGGCGAACGATGCGATAGAGAATGGCACCGACAATGCCGCCGATCAGAGGCGCCGCCCAAAACAGCCAGAGCTGTTCCAAAGCCCATCCGCCGACGATGAGGGCCGGGCCGGTGCTGCGCGCCGGATTGACCGACGTATTGGTGATCGGAATACTGATCAAATGGATCAGCGTCAGGCAGAGGCCAATGGCGATCGGAGCGAACCCCGTCCCCGCATCTGGATGCGTCGATCCCATGATAACGAAGAGGAAGACGGCGGTGAGCACGGTTTCAGCGGTAAAAGCCGAGACCAGATTGTAATGCCCCGGCGAATGCGCGTCATAACCATTGGCAGCAAAGCCGCCGGCAAGGTCAAAACCAGGCGCACCACTCGCGATGAAATAGAGAAGCGCCGAAGCCGCAATAGCGCCAAGCACCTGCGCGATGACATAAGGAATGACCTGGCTGGCTGGGAAGCGTCCGCCAGCCGTCAGGCCGAAAGTAACCGCTGGATTGAAATGCCCGCCGGAAATATGTCCGACTGCAAAAGCCATGGTGAGAACGGTCAAACCAAAGGCGAAAGCGACGCCAAGCAGGCCGATACCGACATGCGGAAAAGCCGCTGAAACGACCGCGGCGCCGCAGCCACCAAAGGTCAACCAAAAAGTGCCGATTAATTCAGCCAAATATTTCCTAAAATCCATAGGAGATTACCCCTCGATCTGACTAAACCCCAAAAAGCGGTCATCTTGAAAAATATCGACCGCCGACGTTAGCCCGCCATACACCCCGGCCTGGCTTGATAATCACGATAACGCCTGCACCCCCAGACAAGAGTGTTAAGAATAACATTACAATATTTTGTTGCCCAATGATACTTCATTGCAGAATCTGTGTAAGATCCGCATCATTCAGATCGACATTCAGAAACAGGCGATAGAAATTTTTCGTCTCGGCCTTGATATCAAAAGGATAAAGATCGGGATAAAAGAGGTTGGCAAGCCATTGGATGCCGAGCCCCTGCATGAAACTCGGAGGCCGGTCAATCCAGTTGAAGGGAATGCGCGGAACAATGTAAACGCGTCCCTCACGCACCGCTTCCACCTCCCGCCAGACAGGATTGGTCGGCGCCCCTAGCGCAAAATCGCGTGATTGCGCGATAATGAGTTCCGGTTTTCTGGCGATAATGTCCTCAATGCCGATTGCCTCCATGCCGCCATGAGTCGATTGTTCACAATGATGGATGTTATCGCCACCAGCCAGACGTATGGCGATTGTGTGAAAGGAACGATCGCAATCAGTCGCGAGTCCATCGCGCGATTCGGCATAATAGACACGCCGCTTTCCACCCTCGGGCACCTTGGCAACAGCGATTTCAACCCGTTTCAAGACATCCTCGATATAGGAGGCAAGCTGTTCCGCCCGCTCCTTCTTATCCATGATCTGACCGAGAAACCGCAGGGTTTCAGGATAATCCTCAATACCATCCGCCTTGACGAAAACGATCGGCAAGCCGACCTTGCCGTATTGCTGAATGATCTTGTCATTATCGCTAAAACGGTCGAGCCAGACGAGAAGCACGTCGGGATGCAATCCCAAAATCTCTTCCGGATTCATGGCGGCGCCATGCCCCATGACGGCACCGAAGACGGGAAGGTCGATCAATGCCTTGGGGAGGAAAGGCTTATCCTGCTCGCGAATCGGAAAATTGAGGCCGACCAGGCGTTCTGGCGCGAAAGCATAGAGCAGAAAGCTGACGGGATGCGAGAGTGAATAGACCTTCTTGATGTGATCGGGCACGCTCACCTGGCGCCCGGCCATATCCGTGATCTCACGCGCTTGCGCCTGATCCAGAGGGGAAAGAGACGAAATCAATGTCCCAAGACAAAAGACGAGGCATAGGCGCATGAACAAAAGCATGTGTCAGAAATCCACAGAGAGCCTAGCGATCACGGTCAGCGGCTGACCAGGATAAAGATAATTATAGCTGCTCGCGGTGCCTGCCCAATAGCGTGTGTTGAACAGATTCTTGATATTGACGCTGACTTTCGCCGGGCCAAAACGATAGGCGGCCATGAGGTCAAAGGTCGTGTAGCCACCGAGATAAGCGACGAGATTGGGACTCGCCTGGCTAATGAGATTGGTGGTCCGGCCGGCCGATGTCGTCAGGCCACCGCCGATGGTAAAGCCCTGGGCCGGTCCATCCTGAAACTCATAAGTGGTCCAAAAACGGAAATAATCCTTGGGCACATTGGGAACCGGCGAACCAATTTGATAGGTGCCATCCTGCACGATCCGTGCATTGATATGCGAATAGGAAGCGAGCATATCCCAACCCGGCAGGGGATGCAGAGTCGTCTCGACTTCACCGCCGGTACTACGTTGCTTGCCAGTCTGAACCTTGTAGCCATTTTGCGCATTGAGGGGGTCGGGATCGGCTGCCGTCACATTCGATAGAATAATGTCATAAAGAGCAACGCCAGCAGTCGCGAAATCGGTGACATTATATTTCAGACCGACTTCCTTTTGATCGCCATAAAGTGGATCGAAATTCTGAATATGGCCGTCTGTCGTCACATTCGACGGTTGCGGTTGGAAGGTTGTCGCATAGGATGCATAACCAGTCAGTTCCGGAAGAATATCGTACATCAAGCCAACACGCCAGCCGATGCCATTCTTGTGATAGAGCGTACTCCCTTGCATGGCTGGATTCGGATTCATGCCCGATCGGCTATAGGAATTATATTGCACATAGTTCAACCCCGTCGACAACCGCAAGCGGTCAGTAAATGAAATGATATCATTGATATATTCATTGAACTGTGATTGCGCCGAAAAGCCATACATATATTGCTGTAGATTGCCGAAGGGCACGCCCCAATTGGGATCATAGGGATTGGTGAATGTAATCGCATTTGCCCCCGTCCCGAATGGATTTGGTGTCGGACGTCGCATATCCATTTTGTACCAAGAATCGGCGAACCGTGCTCCAGCGACGAGATCGTGCTTGATGCCGAGCGTATCAAAATGACCGGTCAATGTCTGATCCGTATCTATAGAGTAGACAGGCCCCATTTTGATCTGCTGAAAATTCTGTGTGTATAATGGCGAACCCACTGGGCTGAAGCCAGCAGTGGCAGTGATAGCTGTCTGATCGCGCGCCGTTTTTGTATATTGGCTCGAAGATTTGAAGCTCCAGTCCTGATTGAATTCATGTTCATAGGCGAAGCGGACATTCTGACTCACAAAGGTCCAAAAGCCTCTTGGATCATTGACGTTCAGATCTCGGCCGAACCAACCAAGAGAACTCAAATATTGATTGGGACTTTTCCCCATCGCCGCTTGATAGGGAATGCCACTATAGGGTTTAGATCTTTGCCAGCGATATTCGTAGCCAGCAGTAATAGCGTCCTGAGCCGAGAGACGCCCCTGAATGATTTCCGAGACAGCGGCCTTGGTATATTGTGACGTCTGATAGAACGCATCATAGCCGCCAATAAGGAAGCTGGTGCGCGCCAACCAATTGCCGTCGGCCGTCAAAGGTGTCGAGACGTCGCCTTTCAAGACATGCGAGCCGAAATTGTCGATTTCGGTGCCAATTTGACCGGCAAAATAAGGCAAAGGCTTTTTGCTGATGACATTGATGACACCGCCGATACCGCCGATAAAAGCGCCATACATCAAGGCGGAAGGACCTTTCAAAACCTCCACCCGATCAACGCTTACCACCGCCTGATTGCCGAAAGGTGCAGGATCCCACAGTCCATCGCGCAGGACCATGCTGTTTGGAAAGCCGCGAATGGTGGCAACGTAATATTGGTCGAGCGGAAAATAGCCCGGTGTAGCATTATTGACGCCGGCGACATTGGTCAAAGCCTCGTTGATGGTACGCACCGCCTGATCATCCATCAGCTTACGCGACACCGTTGCGACCGTCTGCGGCACGAAGGAGTTCGGCAGCTTTGCCTTGCTGCCCGTCGTTGTCCGCGTCACAACATAATTGTGTATGCCTTCGGCATCCGGCTGCTCGCCGATCGGGATAACATTGCGGCTTTCGACGAGCACCTGTGGCAATTGCATCTTGTCATCGGGCTTTGCTTGATCTTGTTTCTTCTTCGCTTTACCCGCAGGCTGCGCATCGGTCACGGTCAACGTCTGCTGCGTCATTTCCTGCGCCCACGTCATCTCACACGTTAAAGCAAGGATCGAAGCCGATAAAAGAAAGGAAACAGATTGCGCATCAGGGAGCAGTGTCCGCAAACTGGATCGCGCGTTAACAACGGATTTCCGATTCAAGAGACCAAACTCCCCGCAAAAGCTTGCGCGATCGCGCGGAAGATTCCCGAAGTGACGGACGTCCGATCGAACAAGCAATATCTATAACGATATAGCTTTACGGGGCACTTTCTGGCCGCACAACGGCAAAAAATTGGCAGAAAAATATCGAGAGAGACACGAGCCAATCTCGTTTATAAATTTGATTTTATTTATTTTTGAATAAATACACGATGATGAGCAAAAGCTCCATTGATGAAAAATTAGCTCATTTGTAGCTATATATTTACGTATATGACTTATTAATGGGCAGATCTCCCACGCCTATCACACAAATGTGATAATTCTGCCGGGAACTTTTCCCGTTCCCCGTTTTCACTCGGCCGCATCGACGGAGGCTATGCGTTGGCGACGTTTCGGCAGAAAGGTCGAGCGGCCCTCTGGTCCTTCCAGACGCAGCACGTCAACATCATAGAGTCGCCGGATCGCCTGTGCCGTCAGCACGTCTTCGGGTGGGCCATCAGCCTCGATCATTCCATCCCGCAGAAGGATCACGCGTGTCGCCGACCACAGGGCATGTTCTGGGTGATGCGTGCTCATGACCAGGCTTCGCCTCTCGCTCGCGAGATGTTCAAGCTGATCGATCAGGCGGATCTGGTAACCGTAATCGAGCCCGCTTAAGGGTTCATCCATGATGAGGACCGGCGTCGCCTGGGCGAGCGCGCGCGCGATCATGGTGAGTTGCCGCTCACCGCCGGAAATCTCGCTATAGGGGCGTTCTGCGAGATGGCTGATGCCAAGCTGCTCCAGAACCGTTTGCGCCATGACATGGTCAGCGTCCTTTGGCGCATGAAGGAGACCGTTGCGCGGCAAGCGGCCGAGCAGGACGACATCACGCACGAGATAGGGAAATGCAATCGTGTGGACCTGCGCGACATAGGCGAGCTGTTGAGCGCTCTCGCGTGCCGATAGAGTGGCAAGCGCGGTCTTGCCAACGAGGACGCGGCCCGACGAGGGTTTCAGAAAGCCCATGAGGAGACGCAGCAAGGTTGTCTTGCCTGCCCCATTGGCGCCGAGAAGAGCCACGATTTCGCCTGGGCCGATTGTGAGATCAACGCCGCGCAAAATCGCCCGGCCCTGGCGATCGAAGGTCAAACCCTCGGCTCTGAGCAGGCTGTCCGGATCGCAATTCATGCCCAGCCTTTCCGCGCCCGATAGATCACGAGCAGAAAAGCCGGAATGCCGAACAATTCTGTCATGATGCCGACGGGGATTTCAGCCCGCCAGAGATTACGCGCGAAACCATCGGCGATGATCAAAAAGATCGCGCCCATGCACGCGCTGGCCGGCAGCAGCCGCGCATTGCCGGGGCCGACGACGACCCGCGCGAAATGCGGCACGACGAGACCGATCCAGCCAATCATCCCCGCGAATGAAACCGAAATGGAGGAAACGAAGGTCGCCACCGCAATGACGCCATAACGCAGGACAAAGACGGGTACGCCAAGCGAGCGGGCCTCGTCCTCACCCATGGCGAGAGCATCGAGACCTCGGCCGAACATCGAAAGGATGGCGCAGCCGATCAGGACGAAAGGCGTGAGCACGCCGACATCCCGCAGTTCGATGCCGCCCAAATGGCCCATCAGCCAATAAACGATGGCCGGCAATTGATCATAGGGATCCGCCGTATATTTAACGATGGACAGCGCGGCGGTGAAGAAAGCCCCGCTGATCATACCGCCGAGGATCAAAGTGATCATCGTCGCGGGACCGAACAAATTGGCGATGATGACGCCGAGCGCCACCGCGCCGAGGCCGAAGGCAAAGGCCAGGACCTGCACCAAAAACCATTGGCTGGCGACCAGCATGCCAAGGGCCGCGCCGAAACTCGCCCCGGCCAGCACACCCATGATCCCGGGAGAGACAAGCGGATTGCGAAACACCGCCTGATAGGCCCCGCCCGAGATCGACAAAGCCGCGCCGATGAGGCCGGCGGCAAGCACACGCGGCAATCTGATTTCGACGATGACATTATAGAGAAGATCATAGCGCGTCGCCGCGATCGTCTTCACGCGCAAGGAGGCGAGAGAGAAGTCCAGGAGATCGGACAGGCTCAAGGGATAGCGGCCGATGGTGAGCGCTATGGCGATCGTGAGGCCGAGCAAAATCACGAGCAGGGGCGCGTGCCAGGTCCTCTCCCGGCGCGCCGGAACATCAGTGTAGGATAGTGTCGACATCTTTATCGCTGAGGCTGACGCCGAAGAATAAGCTATGGAAGGTTTTCAGCTCGGCGCGAAGATCGAAAGAAAAGCGGTCAGGATAGAAATTGGCGGCAAGCCAACGGATGGCGAGCGCACGCATGAAGCTCGGCGGTCGATCGAGCCAGTTGAATGGCAGATGAGGCACGCTCAGGACATGCTGGCTCCCTTTCACCTGTTTCCAGGCGGGATCACTTGCGACGGTCTTTGCAAAACCCGGGTCCTGGGCAACGATGATTTCAGGCTGATCCGCGATGATCTGTTCGAGTGTCACCGTTTCCATGCCCATCAATGTCGTCTGCCGGCAGTGCCGCACATTCCTGCCGCCGGCGAAATTGATTGATTCAGCATGAAAGGACGCATCGCATTCGGTCGAAAGACCATCATGCCCTTCCGCGTAAAAGACTTTCACCCGCTCCTTGTAGGGAACGCTCTCGACCGCCGCCGAAACCTGTATCTGAGCGAATTCAATATAGGTTGCTAACGCTTCCGCCCGCTTCGTGCGGCCAAGCAAACGACCGAGAAAACGCAAGGCTGACGGATAATCGCCGAGATTGGTGAGCTTGACATAGACGATCGGCAGGCCAGACCCCGCGACAGGATGCACGACCTTCTCCGTATCCCCCATGGGGTCGACCCAAGCGAGCAACAGATCTGGATGCAGGGCCATGATTTCTTCAGGATTCATTGTATGGCCGGGCCCCATGCCCATCATCGCGCCGATCGCCGGCAAGGCCGTCACTTGCTGCGGCAGGAATGGTTTCGCTGGCTCGGCGATGGGGAAATTGGAGGCGACCAGCAGATCTGGCGCGAGCGCGTAAAGCAGCACGGTCAAGGGGTAGGAAAGTGAAAAGATGCGGGCCGGCTGCTCCGGCACAGAGACGGTGCGACCCGTCATGTCCTTGATGTCGCGTGCAAAGGCCTCGCCCGTCGCGGTGCTGAGGAAGAGGCAAAAGAGCGCGAGCCAGATCCAGCGAAAGGATCTGCGAAAAAAAATACCTTGAAAAAAATGGCCTTGAATCGGCAAAGAAAAGTTGGTCATGGCGAGAAACAGCCTGTCCTTCTGCCCAGCCATCCCCTTCAAGTTGAAAAGGCGACTGGTTCTTATACCATTATCTGTATCGTTTCAAATACAGTATAAATACGGCTGGCTTTCCTGTAGAAGAAGCCATCGTGGTCCATTTTAGAGCATCAGACAGTCCTGTGAAATCGCCTCCAATGCTCGGATCATGAGAAACGCACCGCCTGTTGAAAGTAACAGCGTTGAAAGGACGGAATGCATGGATGTCGATAACAAAGTCGCGCCGGCCCCGGAGCTGACGGACGCCGAATTGCAGAAAGCTGAAAAAGCGATCGCCGATTGCGTGGAGGATTTCTACGCCAAAGCTCGCAAGGATGATCTCCTTGGCCCCATTTTCAATGCCACCGTGCATGATTGGGACGTGCATTTGCGTGTCGTCGCCAATTTCTGGTCACATGTCATTTTGAAAACCAAACGCTACAGCGGCTCACCCTATGTGGTGCATCACAACCTGCCGTTGGAACTCGAACATTTTCCGCGCTGGCTCGCTTTGTTCGAGGAAAGCGCTCAACATTATCTTTCTCCGGAGCACGCAGAGCGGGCTCTTGGCAAGGCGCGTCACATGGCCGAGAGTTTCAAAGCCGGCATTTTTCCCTTCGTCGGCAAGGATGGCAAACCGTCCCGCCACCCCGGTTAAGTTGACCCTGATCGCCAGAACGGGTGTATGCGGCACGACAGGCACAACGTTCGACACAACAAAGAAAACGTTCCGCTTTCTGGATCTCCAGCTTCCCGCTCACTCAGCTTGGCCCATGTGGTGCCCTGCCCGATCGATTCTCGGCGCTATTGGCCACTGATCCTGAAAGGGTATCACCTTTGGGATTGATCACTCTGTTTCAGATTTTGAGAGCGTCTTTTCTTGAAAGACGCTCTCGTGGCAAGCTTCAGAGCGGCTGAAGGATGATGATTTGCAGCGGTTCAGCCAGCAAGGGGACGACCGTGCCCGCGAAGGCCTGGAAATGCGCTGTCTTTTCATGTTCGGCCAAGGCCGCGCGGCTCGCCCAGCGCTCCACGAAGACGAAGCGCGCGGGATTATCCAGATCCCTGTGCGGGATATAGGAAATATTGCCCGCCTCGGCGCGGGATGGTTCGACGACCTGGCCAATTGCTGCTTGGACCTGCGCCTCGGTGCCTGGTTTCGCCGTGACGATGGCAACGAGGCTGATCTCTTCGGACATGGTGCTCTCCCTGATTGTTCTCTGATTTGAAACAGGCCTATCGACGCCGGCTGACACACCCGCGCGATAAACCGGGATTTTGTGGACGGACAAACTTTCGGGCAATGCTGCGGTCAAGGCAAGATGGCACGGCCAAGTTTGGCCACAAATTCGGTCGAGCCGGGCCATTTGTCGTTGATCTGTCTTAAATTGACAGGTGTGCGCCGGATCAGGAGCCCGGAGCCGCCGATTCCCGCCTAGTATCGAGAATCATAGATTCTCGATACGTCACTTTTTTAAACCGTATCCAATCCACCCTCATTGAACCGCGACAGGTCGCGCTTCAATGAGGGTGGATACGAGCGCCGCCGCGAAACGGCGCCATGCCCTGGCGGGCCAGCGCATCGGCGCGTTCATTCAGCGGATGCCCGGCATGACCCTTAACCCAGTGCCACGCGATCTCATGGCTCGCGGCCAATTGATCGAGTTCCTGCCAAAGCTCGACATTCTTGACCGGCTTTTTATCGGCCGTGCGCCAGCCATTCTTCTTCCAGCCCTTGATCCAACTGGTGACGCCGCCACGCAGATAATTGGAATCCGTATGGAGATCGACCGCGCATGGGCGGGTCAAGGCTTCAAGCGCGCGAATCGCGGCGGTCAGTTCCATCCGATTATTTGTCGTTTGCGCCTCGCCGCCAGACAGTTCCTTTTCATGCTGTCCAAACATCAAAATGGCGCCCCAGCCGCCGGGCCCTGGATTACCGGAACAGGCGCCGTCGGTGTAGATCGTGACACGCCCGCTCATCGCAACAATCCCAGCTCGCGCACGGTCCCCACGGTCTGGTGAAAGGCCAGCTTGCCCATATATTCCAGCGGGTCCTTGGGATTCACCATGGCGCCCTTTGGCACGTTCAGCCAATCGACGAGGCGGGTCAAGGCGAAGCGCAAAGCGCCGCCGCGCGCCAGCACCGGCAAAGCGGCCGCCTCTTCGGCGGTCAGCTTGCGCACATGCTCATAGCCCGTGAAGAAAGCGAGCCCCTTGCCAATATTGAACGTCAGATCCGGCTCAAAACACCAGGCATTGAGACAGATCGCAATATCGTAGGCATAGGCATCGACGCAGGCGAAGTAAAAGTCGATCAAACCAGACAGGGTCTCGCCCCGAAACAGAACATTGTCAGGGAAGAGATCGGCATGAATGACGCCCTGCGGCAAGGCGCGTGGCCAGTGGGCTTCGAGAAAATCGAGTTCCTCGGCAATGGTCGCCGCAAGCGCCGGGGCGACCGTATCGGCCCTGTCCCGCACAGTCTCGAAAAGCGGGCGCCAGGCGGCAAGCCCCAGGGCATTGGTACGTTTTCCGGCAAAATCGGCGCCGGCCTGATGCAGGCGCGCCAGCGCCTCTCCTACGGCGGCGCAGCGCCTGGCATCCGCCACATCGGCGCCAACGCCTTCGAGGAATGTGACGATGACGGCAGGCCGTCCCGCGAGCCGACCCAGCGCGTGGCCCGAGCGGTTGTGCACCGGCTGCGGACAATTCAAGCCACGCCGGGAGAGATGTTCCATCAACCCCAGGAAGAACGGCAGATCCTTTTCCTCCACCCTCTTCTCGTAAAGGGTGAGGATGAAGAAGCCTCTCTCCGTCTGGAGGAAGAAATTGGAATTTTCGACACCTTCGGCAATGCCCTTAAGCACCAGAGCATTGCCGATGTCGTAGGAGGCGAGGAAGGTTTTGAGATCCGTTTCCGAGATATGTGTGTAAACGGCCATTGCGTCAGGAAATCCCGCGGGGCGTAGGAATGTTTGGGCAGACCGGCTCTATAGCATCGGATCCCATTCCCAATAGTCTTTTTGCGAGAGATTCACATGCCAGAGCACCGGACTTTCAAAGCGAATCTTATCCGATGCTCTATCATTTTGAAAACGCACCAGATTGTTTTCAAAAGGGAGAGCCACTTCCGGGTCTGATGCTCTCGGCAAAAATCAGCGAGAGGCCCCACCATCTCATAATGGCCAAATTTCCCCTCCCTCAAAGGTCATGCAACAGAAAGTGGTAAAAAGATTGATCCACCCTTGACGTAACGGAGTCCCATCCTTCAGCGCGGATTCCAGAAAAGGCACTTTTGCCCGGACAATCCGATCTGAATATCTTAATACTTTGATATTAAATAAATTTTTCGAAGACCTCAGGATCAGCGATAAAGTTTCGTTTATTCCTTCATCGTGTGCTTCGGCCATTTGCCACTTTGATTGAATTAATAGAACCTGAAAGCATCCCCCCGTCCCGGATGAATAATCCCTCTTTTTCCGTGACATTGTCACACATCTACGCTAATAATCTTTACAAGCCATCAAGGCCGATGCTGGCATAACCGGTATGGAAGTCCAAGTCGTGGGAGGACGCCTGGCTGGTTGGGTTCCGTGCTGTGGGAGGCACACCTTTTCGAAGGAAAGAACCCATCCGGTAGGTTCAAGGACTGAGGCTAGATAAAGAGGGGCAGGGATCCTGGGAAGATCCCGCCCCTCTTTTTCATTGGTCATTTTCCAATCTTTAAATCCGATCTTATGCGCTTGCCCGCCCGCTCAGGCTTTCGCCTTCACGCCAGAGAGCCTCGGTCTCTGCCGCGAAGTCCTCAAACCGGCCCTCGGCGATCGCCGCCCGCATCCCCGCCATCAGCTCCTGATAATAGGCGAGATTGATCGTCGTCATGAGGATCATGCCGAGAATCTCACTGGCCTTCACCAAATGATGCAGATAGGCGCGTGAATAAATCCTGGCAGCGGCACAGGACGATTTCTCATCGATCGGCGCAGGATCATCGGCATGGCGGGCATTGCGCAGGTTGATCCGGCCATGGCGGGTAAACACCAGGCCATGCCGCCCGGCACGCGTTGGCATGACACAATCGAACATATCGATGCCGCGTTTGACGCTTTGCAGAAGATCGTCCGGTGTGCCGACGCCCATCAGATAATGAGGCTTATCAACCGGCAAGAAAGGCATGACCGTCTCGATCATGTCGAGCATGACCGCTTGCGGCTCGCCGACCGCGAGACCACCCAAGGCATAACCGTCGAACCCCATGCTCACGAGTTCCGTGGCACTTTCCCGTCTGAGCGCCTTGTCATCGCCACCTTGCACAATGCCGAAAAGCGCGCGTCCGGATTTGGGCGCCAAGGCCCGCTTGCTGCGCTCACCCCAGCGCAAGGACAGCCGCATGGCCCGTTCGGCCTCTCCCGGCGCGCAAGGAAGCCGCACACATTCATCGAATTGCATCACAATATCCGAGCCGAGGAGATCCTGGATCTCCATCGAGCGCTCAGGCGTCAAAACATGCCGGGCGCCATCGATATGCGATTGAAAAGTGACGCCGTTTTCATCGAGTTTGCGCAATTTCGCGAGCGACATCACCTGAAAGCCGCCGGAATCGGTCAGAATGGGATGTGGCCAGTTCATGAAGCGATGCAGGCCGCCCAAGGCCGCAATCCGCTCGGCACCGGGGCGCAACATCAGATGATAGGTGTTAGAGAGAACAATATCGGCGCCTAGCGCCCTCACCGCCTCGGGCTGCATGGCTTTCACCGTTGCCGCCGTGCCCACCGGCATGAAAGCCGGCGTGCGGATCTCTCCACGCGGCGTCGAGATGACACCGGCACGCGCCGCTCCGTCCTGATGCAGGAGCTTGAAGCGAAAAGCCGTTTCGGATTCAGCCGGTTCACTCATAACGCGGCCCCCGTCGATGTATTCCTTGTCGCGCGAAACAACAGACAGGCATCACCATAGCTGTAGAACCGATAGGAGGCCGCGATCGCATGGGCATAGGCCCGCCGCATGGTTTCGAGTCCGGCAAAGGCGCAGACGAGCATGAAGAGCGTCGATCTCGGCAGATGAAAATTGGTCAAGAGAATATCCACGGCGCGAAACCTGAAACCCGGCGTCATGAAGATCGAGGTTTCGCCCTGAAAGGGCTGAATAAGGCCGTCTTCGTCCACGGCTGATTCGAGCAGACGCAGGCTTGTCGTGCCGGCGGCGATAATCCGTCCACCGGCGGCATGGACCTTATTCAAGAAAGCCGCGACCTCGGCACTGACTTCCCCCCATTCGGCATGCATGCGGTGCGCGTCTGTATCTTCGGCTTTGACCGGCAGAAAGGTCCCTGCCCCGACATGCAATGTCACTTTGCAAATCGTGACACCCCTCGCCTCTATGGCCGCGATCAGCCGGGGCGTGAAATGCAGACTCGCGGTCGGTGCCGCGACCGCGCCGGACCGGTTGGCAAAGAGTGTCTGATAATCCAAGGAATCCTGGCTGTCGGGCGCCCTTTTGCCAGCAATATAGGGCGGCAGCGGCATTTCGCCGAGAAGATCAAGCGCCGCATCGAGTGCCGCGCCTGCGCGGTTGAAGCCGAGAACGACCTCGCCTTCAGCACCTTTTTCCAAAACCTCGGCCTCAAGGCTTTCAACCTCTGTCCCAGGCTCTTGGCGCGCGAAGCAAATTGTTTCACCGACCCGAAGTTTTTTAGCCGGTTTCACGAAGGCTCGCCAAAGGGCTTCCCCCTCGCGCTTGTGCAAGGTGGCCTCGATTTTCGCCCGGCTCTCCCCGCGTGAACGAAATCCATGGAGGCGCGCCGGAATGACCCGCGTGTCATTGACGACGAGAACATCGCCTGCACGCAGGAAATCCGGCAATTCCCGCATCCCATGATCGGTCATGTCCCCGCTGTCGGGACGCACTACGAGAAGCCGTGAAGCATCACGTGGCTCGACCGGGCGCAAGGCGATGCGCTCCGGTGGCAGATCGAAATCGAAAAGATCGACGCGCATGGTGGATGGCGATCCGCCCTTCTCGGGCGAACCGCACGAGAACAGCCTTTGTGATTAGCTCAGGGTCGCGGAAATAATTTTGTCGGGATCGCGCACCGGCTCACCGCGCTTGATCTTGTCGACATTCTCCATCCCGGAAACGACCTTGCCCCAGACCGTATAATTTTTGTCGAGGAAGCGGGCGTCAGCAAAGCAGATGAAGAATTGCGAATTGGCGGAATCAGGATTCGCCGCGCGCGCCATGGAGACCGTGCCACGCACATGCGGCTCGGCATTGAATTCCTGCTTCAGGTCAGGATATTTCGAGCCGCCCGTGCCGGTGCCGTGCGGGCAGCCCGTTTGCGCCATGAACCCATCGATAACGCGATGAAACACGATGCCGTCGTAGAACTTCTCTTCGACAAGCTTCTTGATATGCGCGACATGATTGGGTGCTAGATCAGGCCGCATCTCGATCACCACGGGTCCCTTCGTGGTTTCAAGGGTCAGCGTATTGCCGGCTTCCGCCATCGGGAACTCCTGCGTTCGTCAATAAATTCACGTCTGCAATAGCCGATGCATCAACGAAGGTAAACCACATCAAGCAGGCCTGTGTCCGGAATTTTAAAGCGTCTTGAGCATGCCGCCATCGACAAAATAGGTCGAGCCGACGCTGTAACTGGCCTTATCAGAGCAGAGAAAGACGAAGAAATTCGCCAGTTCTTCCGGCGTGCCGAACCGTTTGATCGGTGCAAATTCATCCGCGACGCCCTGCAAATAGGCCTCCCAATGTCCGCCCGTCTCGCTGGTGAGCTTCTTCGCTGTATTAACCCAATCAGGTGTCAGGATCAGGCCAGGATTGATGCAATTAACGCGGATATTGTCACCCACGACCTCGGTCGACAAAGTCTTGCTGAACATCATCAAAGCCGCTTTGGTGACGTTATAGATCGGCTCATACCACAGAGGTTGAACAGCGCAGATCGAGGCATTGTGGAGAATGACGCCGCCGCCGCGCGCCCGCATGCCCGGCACCAGCCCGCGCGCCAGCCGAACCGCCGCCATCACATGCAGTTCCCAATAAGATTGCCAGGCCTCGTCGGGCGCTTCCATGATCGTCTCGTTGGAACCGGTCCCGGCATTATTGATGAGGATATCAGCGCCGCCGAATGTATCCTGCACGGCGCCGATCAAAGCTTTGCATCCTTCGGCTGTGCCGACATCACCCGCCACCGGAAACACACGCACCTTGAAAGCCGCGGCAAGACGTTCGGCCTCCTTCTTCAGCCGGTCGGCATTGCGCGCGGCCAGGACGAGATGCGCCCCTTCCGCCGCCAATCCCTCGGCCACCGCCAGTCCGATGCCGACACTCCCACCGGTGACGACCGCCACCTTGCCCGCGAGACCCATATCCATTGG
Source organism: Beijerinckia indica subsp. indica ATCC 9039 (assembly GCF_000019845.1). Lineage (NCBI taxonomy): Bacteria > Pseudomonadati > Pseudomonadota > Alphaproteobacteria > Hyphomicrobiales > Beijerinckiaceae > Beijerinckia > Beijerinckia indica. The sequence continues at coordinate 2,676,021 of NC_010581.1, forward strand.
TGTTTCCTCTTGTTTATCGTTCAAGCCAGGATCAATGCTTGCGTATCAATCGTTGGCGACACAGACATTCTTTGACAGGACCATTTGCTTATGACGCATCCATTGGCGATGGAGCATCAATGATCCGTTGCCTGGCCCACCGGCGATAGAGCGATGGCGTGAGGCCGCGCTGCTGGCGAAAATTGCGATTGAAATTGGAAATATTCGCATAGCCGACCTCGAAACAGATATCGGTGATCGGCATGTCGGAATCAGCCAGGAGCTTGCAGGCCCGCCCCAGGCGCAGCTTCATGACATGATCAGTGAAACTATTGCCGCTGTTCTTCTGGAAGAATCGCGAGAAGGCGCTCTCGCTCATTCCAACCATATTCGCGAGGTCGGTCAGCCTGATATCACTCGTGAAATGATCGAACAGATAGGACATGACTTGCTGAACCGTGTCGACCATGGCCGGATCGCGGTTCGGCATAAAATCTTCCGAGGACAGGATCTCATATTCATGTGAACCCGCCAGAAGGGCGAGCAGTCGGAACAGGAGGCACAGCCGATCGAGCCCCCTTGCCTGCCCCATGCTTTCGAGAATCTGCGCGCCTTTCTCCCGGGTCTCGCCATGGAAACCAAGCCCCCGAGAGGCACGTGCGAGAAAAGGTTCGAGCATGGCGAGTTCCGGCAAAATCGCGGCGGCCTGACACCAACGCCCGGCATCGAACTGCACGACAATATCGCGTCCGCGAACCGTTTCTCCCGGCGAGAGACTGGTCACCCAATCATGCGGAAGATCACCTCCGACGATTGTGAGGCGCCCCGGCGCAAACTCACCGATATGATCTCCAACAAGCTCGATTCCCGAGCTCTCGCGAATGAGATGGATCTCGCATTCCGGATGAATATGCCAGCCCATCCGCTTGAAGGGATAATCGTCGAGCCTCCAGACGAAGGAGTCCGTGGCTTCAGCCAGGATGTGCTCGAATACAGGCCGTTTGCTGGATGTCGCACCCATGCACAAACCTTCCTACGATGACATATCCGGTATCCAACGGTCGTGATGAATGACCGTTGGATTCTCATCAAATTCTCGCCATGCTTTTGAAAAAGGCGAAAGCTCAAAAACGGACCGAGTCTCTCTCATGGCAACACTTGGTGTCTATCCGCAGACTTCTACCACCCTTTATAGCCATTCACATTGTCACGTGTGACGAGAATGGGAGGAAGTTGCGTTACCCGGTTCTCCGGCTTTTTCCCGTTCATGATGTCATAGCCGATTTGCACCGCACGCCACCCCAGCCCGGCTGGGTCCTGAGCGGCCGAGGCCTGCAACGGCGTATCGCTCCTCATGGCCTCGACGGCATCGGGGGAGCCATCCACCGACGTGACGAGGATCCCGGATCGGCTAAGCTGTTTGATCGCCAGGATGGAGCCGATCGCCTGGGGATCCGCGATCGTGAACACGCCCTGGATATTGGGGAAACGGGTGAGATAGCTCAGCATCACATCCTTTCCTCCCTCCCGCGAAACCTTGCCGTTCTGATTGTCCGACAAGATCTTGATATCGGGATAGGCCGCCAGAGCCATTTTGCAGCCTTCGACACGTTGAAGCACGGACGAGGTTGGCGGGCCGCTTTCGATGATGACATTCCCTTTGCCGCCAATCTTGCTCACCAGATAATCGCAGGAGATCGCGCCGGCCTGCTTATTGTCTGTTTGAACGGTCGCGTCGACCTTATCGGCCTCCACGTCAACCGCGATGACCGTGACCCCAGCCGCCTGGGCGCGTTGCACAGCCGATCCAATGGCTTTCGGGTCGGCTGCGGCCACCAGAATGAGATCCACTCCGGACGCAATGAAATTGTCGATCTGACTGGACTGTTTGCCAAGATCATATTCGGAAGAGACAGCATTCACCTTGACCGCGGGATTGATCGTCTTGGCCTGTTTGGTCGCACCATCGACGAGCGCCAAAAAATAGGGATTGCCGAGAGAGCCAAGAGTCAAGCCAATAGAACGCAAGTCCTTCGCCGAGGCGGCATTGACCGTGAGCACAGCAGTCATTCCTGCCAGAAATAACGCCTTGATGGTCATTTTGCTTTCCTTCGTGTTCGATGGACGCACTCCTTCCATCGCCTGCCGAGACAAAGCCAGCAGTCGTTCCTGAAAGGAGCATGCGACAACTAAAAGTGTCAGGCGTTTTCGCTGACGACCTCGATCTGCAGCTTCACATCCGTCGGCCGGCCGGCAGCGGCCCGCTCAAAAGCAACGACACTATCCGAAAAGGGGAATGTGCCTGTAATCAGAGGCTTCAGATTGACCTTGCCGGATGCGATCAGGGCCAAGGCGCGATCGAAAATATTGGCGTAGCGAAACACTGTCTCGATCCGCACTTCCTTGGAAATGGCACTCGACACATCAAAGGCCACGGGCTCCACCGGCAGGCCAACGAGCACCACGGCGCCGCCCGGACGGACGATCCGGAAGAGATCGCCATAGGCCTTGGGGCTGCCGCTGGCCTCGAACACAACGTCGGCCCCCCAGTTCTCCGTCTCCCTGGCGACGACGTCGGCCAGCGATTCCTCACCGGCATTGACGGGAACAATGCAATCATAGCCCCCAGCGATCGCCAGTTTCTCCTTGCTGAAATCGGAGATGAAGACGCGCGAGCAGCCGCCAGCCACCGCCGCGAGAGCCGTCATGATGCCAATCGTACCTGCACCGATAACTGCTGCAACATCGCCCGGAGCGATCCGCGCCCGCGTTGCCGCCTGCATGCCAATCGCGAAGGGCTCGACCAAAGCGCCTTCCGCGAAGGATACATTGGCGGGCAACTTATAGGTGAAGGCGGCAGGGTGAACGACATAAGGTGTCAGCACACCATGGACGGGAGGCGTCGCCCAGAAGGTCACGGATGGGTCTACATTATAGAGACCAAGCTTGGACGCCCGGGACGACATGTCGGGCACCCCAGGTTCCATACAGACCCGGTCTCCGACCTTTAAAGTGCTGACATTCGGTCCGACTTCGACGATCGTGCCGGTCGCCTCATGCCCAAGGACCATCGGTTTTTCAACGATATAGGGCCCAATACTGCCATGCGTGAAATAATGCACATCGCTGCCGCAGATACCCACCGTATGGACCGCGATTTTCACTTGGCCCGGCCCGACCGCCAAGGGCAGGTCCACATCGCGCAGAGACAATTCGCCCTTGCGCTCGAGAACGAGAGCTTGCATGAGTTCCTCCCCTCACCGGCCGCAACGCCAGTAATTCTTCAAAAATTCAATGGCTTGGCTTTTCATCATCCCGCTCGGATCGGGGATGGCCATTGATGCTTTTTGTAGGATTGAAGGGAGCCAAGCGTCTAGCGGTATGAATGCATGAAACCTGTAGTTTTATGCATTGTGCGCCGCACATTGAGCGGGAAAAGGCGCATAAAGCTCCCGGTGAGGAGAGAGCCGAGATCCGTCGAGGGCGTCAGACCCAAAAGAGGCTCCCCCTTTTGGGACCAATCTGATGCATTTTCAGAATAGAGAGCGACGCCTTAAAGACTTTCAAGCCCTAATTCGGCCTCCAGCGCGGCCATGACCATCGCATGATCCTCATGCTGTGGCAGACCGGAAACGGTCACAGCGCCGATACAGCCGGAATCCGTGAGGAGAATGGGCACGCTGCCCCCAGCGGCCGCGAAATCCACCTCCGAAATCCCATAACGCTCTGTCAACGTGAGGCCAGCTTCCAGCAAATCGAGGCGCACCGAATAGGAACTGCGCCAGAATCGAAGCACGATATTGCGCTTGCGGCGAATCCATTCCGCATTATCGGGCACGGAGCCTTCGAGCGCCACATGGAACAGCGTGCGGCCATAGCCATATACATCAATCGCCACGGGGGCGGATGCGGCAATCGCGGCGGCGCGCAGGCGCGTACCAACCGACCAGGCTTCATTGGGTCCAAACCGGCTGAAGCGCAAACGTGACTCCTGGAGGCGGATTTTCTGTCCCTCCGAATGCTTCACGTCATCAGTCATGTTTCCTCCTCGGTCTAGCGATGTTTTGACGCTACCGAGATGGCACGCTTCCTCGTTTTTGTTAACGTCTTTCGCTTCACAAAAAATCGACCCGAGACCTTTGCCTCGATAATCTTAAAATGAGCGGATCCAGACGATCCGCTCATTGAAACGCGTTTGCACTCTCTTTGATCTTTATTTCTCTTGGTCGGCCATACGCATCTTGATGATCTTGTCGGGATTGCTGACCGAGCCATTATTGCTGGACGATCCCTTCTTGATCTTGTCGACGACATCCATGCCGGACACGACCTGCCCTACGACTGTATATTGATTGTTGAGAAAATCGGCGTCCGCGAACGTGATGAAAAATTGCGAATTGCCGGAATTGGGATCTTGCGCCCTGGCCATGCCGACCGTGCCGCGCTTAAAGGGCGTTGAGGTGAATTCAGCCGGAACATTCGGCAAATCGGATTTGCCGGTGCCGGTGCCGGTCGGATCACCCGTCTGAGCCATGAAACCATCGATCACCCGATGGAAGACAATGCCGTCATAAAAGCCACGCCGCGTCAAAGTCTCGATCTGAGCAACGGTTTTCGGAGCGAGATCGGGCCGCAGCGCGATGGTGATGCGGCCATCCTTGGTGTCGAGATAGACCGTGTGATACGGATCTGGAGCCGCCGCCTTGGCAGCCGAGGCCATCTCACCAGCCATGCCGAGGACGGGCAAAGCGGCGAGCAGAAGACAAAACATCCGTCGTTGAAAAATGTTGGATTTTGACATTGACCTGAAGATCTCCTCGGCAGTTTCACGATGGAAGGCTGGTTTTCTGAGCAAGCGCCGCCGCGACGACGGGGGGTACAAAGGGCGAGGCATCGCCGCCCATAGTCGCAACCTGGCGGACCAAGGTCGCCGTAATATGACGCACGGCGGGTGCCGCGGGGAAGAAGATGGTCTGAATATCCGGAGCCATGACACGATTCATCGATGCCATTTGCATTTCAAAATCGAGATCGCTGCCATCGCGCAGGCCCCGCACCAGGAGTTGGGCACCAGCCTCCCGCGCCGCCTCGACCGCGAGCCCCGAGAACAGGCGCACCGAAAGCTTGCAGGCATGGCTGGCAAACAGCGGTCCGCAGGCGGATTCGATCAGGGTGATACGCTCCTGCGCGGTGAACAACGGCGTCTTGCTCGGATTGACACCAATGGCGACAATCACTTCGTCACAAAGCACCGCCGCATTGCCAATGACATCCATATGACCAAGTGTTAGCGGATCGAATGATCCCGTATAGAGCGCCACGAGACTCATACGACATACTCACTGCTATCACGGCACGACAAGGCCAGACGGACGGCCTCAATTGACACCGAGCTTTTTCTGGAGGCTCGATGAGGAGGTTGTATATTGGAAACTCAGCCGTTTGTCTGGATAGACATAGCGGTGCACCTTTTGCGCGGCGAGTGCGCCTTCGTGGAAACCGGAAAGAATGAGCTTCAGCTTGCCGGGATAGGTATTGATATCGCCGATGGCGAAAATGCCCGACACATTGGTTTCGAATTTCTCGGTATCGACCGGGATCAGATTTTCGTGGAGATTGAGTCCCCAATCAGCAATGGGACCAAGTTTCATGGTCAGGCCAAAGAAAGGCACAAGCCTTTCGCAAGCAATTTCTGCCTCGCCATCCGACCCTTTCAAGACCACAGCAGATAATTCACCGGCCTCACCCCGAAGGGACACGATCTGTCCAAGCCGCAAATCCATATGTCCGGCAGCAACAAGCTCTCGCATGGAATTGACCGAATGGGGCGCCGCGCGAAAATCATCGCGCCGATGAACCAGGGTGATTCTTTTAGCGATCGGATGCAGGTTCAAGGTCCAATCAAGCGCGGAATCACCGCCGCCCACAATCACCACATGCTTGTCGCGAAAATCCTCCATTTTCCGCACGGCATAGAAGACCGATTTCCGCTCAAAGGCTTCGATCCCCTCGATCGGCGGCTTTTTGGGTTGGAAGGAGCCGCCACCCGCGGCCACGATCACAACCTTGGATTCGAAAATCTCACCGCCGCTCGTGTGCACACGGAAAGACGGCGCTTCGGGCGTGCCAAGGACTTCGAGCCTTTCGACCATTTCGCCGAAATGGAAGGTCGGATGAAAGGGCTCGATCTGCGCGAGTAAATTATCGACGAGCTCCTGGCCGTTCACCCTCGGATAGCCTGGAATATCGTAGATTGGTTTTTCCGGATAAAGTTCGGCACATTGGCCGCCAGGCTTGGCCAGAATATCGATGAGATGGCTTTTGATATCGAGGAGGCCGAGCTCGAAGACCGCGAAGAGCCCGGCAGGGCCAGCGCCGACAATGACGACATCGGTCACAATGGCTTCACCCATGCCTTACCTCTCCCCTGGTTTGCACGCATGCCGACACATGCCTTCAACAAGCCCAGCCTTGAATGATAAGGCCTGCTTGATCAACCCTGTCTGTCAGGAGTCGTCACAGTCATACCATCGAGTTCGGGACGAACCTTGATCTGGCAGGACAGGCGGGAATTGGGCTGCACCTTATAGGCAAAATCCAGCATATCCTCTTCCTTCTCGGAAGGTTTACCGGTCTTTTCGAGAAAAGCCTCATCGACATAGACATGGCAGGTCGCGCAGGCACAGCCACCGCCGCATTCGGCGACGATCTCAGGAATACCGTTACGAATGGCGTTTTCCATGACGGTCGTGCCTTCTTCCGCCTCGACCGTGCGGTGCTGGCCAAATGAATCGATAAAGGTGATCTTGACCATGGATAAATACGCTTTCTCAACAAACTAGCAGCGGGCAGTGAGCTCGCTTTCGCAGGGGGACAGCATCGCGGAAGGAACCCAACCATTCACCGGCAGGATTTAATGAAGTCGGCCCACGAAGGATAGGAAATTTTTACCGGCAGGCCGGGACCAACAAGGACCGAGCATCCCCTGAAAATCGCGTGAGTTGCAGAGAAAGCCGGAATTTTTAAAAAATTCCGGCCCGGCGAGACAGGAAGAGCGTGGGAGAAAGAGAGCAACCGCAGTGATAAAGCTGACAATCATTTCGCGCGAGGGAGAATTGCCGCGAATCTGAACGCGCCATCGGTTGGGCCAGTGCTTTCGATCAGAACAAAATCAGGAATGGGCGGCGGATTCGTCCAAAACCTGATCGATCGCGGCAATGGTTGCAGTAAGGGTCTCAATCAGATGAGCCTTGGTGGCACGCGTATCGTCGCCCCCCTGCCCCATTTGTCCAAATCGGTCAGCCGTCTCCGCCACGGCCTCGGCGCCGACAGCAAGCGCCGCCCCTTTCAAGGCATGCGCCAAGGAACCAAGCGCCAGCCCCGAACGGTCATCAACCGTTCCAAGCGCGCGCAGAAATTGTTGAGCCTGTTTGCGAAACAGGAGCAGCAATTCCTGGTCAAGAGCTTCATCTCCCATCGTCTGCCTTGCGAGAAAAGCAAGATCAAGAAGGGGTTTTTCCGCCTCGGCCCGATAGGCCTGCGGAGGAAGCGAAACAGATCTAGCACTCAAGACCATGCTCAAAACTCCATCATTACAGACCGCGATCGAACTCGCCGCAAGGCCGCAAACTCATTGGATATCATGCGTTCTCACGGGATCGCCTGAAGGCATATGCCTCGATAAAACCACTAAGGGCGTAACGACCCTTTCCCACCTATCCGCGAGATCATTCGTTCCGAAAATTCGTTTTCCTCACTTGCGCCTGCCAGCGAAGCGCCCTCACCCTTCAGCCGCTAAAGCCTACGACAAACATATAGGAACGGTTCTCAAAAAATTCCCGCCGGGAAACCAAGCGAGACCTTATTTTTCATGATGTCCCAGCGTCATCTCCCCGTGCCTGCACGACGAGCCCATGATGGCTCCAAGATCCTAAATGGGCGGTGAATTCCGGGCGCTAAACGCGGATTTTCTGCACGTCCAAAAACCCGAGCTTGTGCTGAGCTGAACAAAAAGAAAAATCATCTTCAGAAGACGACAGGATCCAATCAAAAGAGACTCGGATTTATGTCTAATTGATTCTATTATGGTTATGGTCCCGTTAACGACGTTTTGCGAAGCCGTCTGCTCCCCGGTTTGAATCCGAAGAGGCTGATTGTAGAGTAGGATTTCATTAACGGTAATTGTGTCGAGAACCGCTTCGAAACATCCGATCTTTCGAAGGGAAATCCCGAAGGGTCATTTCGGCACGATTGAGACTGATCTTCGCTCGCCGCAAGGTTGGGGCAAGGCGAATCCTGCATAATCGGCGGGATTTTGCGGCTGGCGATCAGAACCTAGTCGACGGGGTGGAGCCTCAAGGCTCTCACCTTCCGTTAAATTGGCCGTTTTCGCTACGAAAAAGGCCAGAAGTAGAGGGATAATCGCCCGAGGCCTGAAATTCAGCCTCAGGCGGCATCCACGAAAGCATTGGAAGCGTTACCGGAAAGCCGGTTCGACGCTCCGGCAGCTTGGCGTTCCCGTCGGCTTTGACCGACGACATTCTGATCGAAGGGGCAACCATGGCCAGTTCCAACAAGGCTCAAGATCCGGCGGCGGCGGCCCTGCTAGCGATCGAGGAAGCGTTGAACCTCGCCCATGGGGAGTCAAAAGGCGAGACCGATTCCCGTACCGAACCGAATTGGGCAGAGGCCAGTCGCACCGCTTCGGAAAATCCCGGCGCGAAAAAGGCGCGCAGGGTAGAATGGACCGAAGAGCAAAGGAACGCATCCCGTCTCCCTCTCGGTGACAATCGTCCCGCCAAAACTCCTGGGGTCAAGCTTCCCGAGCAAAAGACGCCTGTGGTGAAAACGCCAGCTGCCAAAGCGGCAACGGCTCCAACCATCCCCAATCCCCCTCGGATTACGCCTTCGAGCCTACCCGCCAACGACGATCTACATGGCGCCGGCGAGGTTTTGCGCGCGCTCCAGGCCCAGACGAGCCGGACACCCACCATCCTCGCGGCGGTCGCCTCGCTGGTTTGGGTTGGGCTGATTGGCGCTTACCTTCTCCTCAATCGTGAGGCTTTGCTGGCCTCCTCAGTGAATTTGCTGCCGCAGGCGGCCTTGTTTCTCCTCGTCGCGGTGGCGCCGATCGTCTTCTTTTTCGTCGCCGCGACATTGACGCGACGCAGCCAGGAGATGCGCATCACGGCGCGGTCCATGACGGATGTCGCCATGCGGCTCGCCGAGCCGGAAACCGTCGCCACCGAGCAGATGGTGACGCTGTCCCAAACAATTCGGCGTGAAATCGCTTCGATGGGCGATGGTATCGAGCGGGCGCTCGCACGCGCCGGTGAACTCGAGACCTTGGTGCGTTCCGAGGTTTCCAATCTCGAACGATCCTATTCGGACAATGAACGCCGTATTCGCGCCCTGATCGATGAATTGGCGCATGAGCGCGAGGCGGTCATGGCCAATGCCGATCGCGTGCATAAGAGCCTGGCAAGCGCCCAGGAAACGCTCGCCCATGACATTGAAACCGCTTCGGGTCGATTTGCTGAAAGCACCAGCGAGGCCGCCAATCGCGTGACCTTGGCCTTGAGCGGCAAAGGCGAAGAAATCAAAACGGCCCTTGGTGCCGCGGGCGAAACGCTCATCACCCAATTGTCGGCGCGCGGCGCTGAACTCCTCGACCGGCTCACGGAAGCCGGCAGGGAAGCAACCCAGCAGATTACGACCTCAAGTGAGGCGGTGTCGCAAGGGATCGCCGTGCAGCTCTCGGATCTCGATCAGCGTTTCAAGACGATCGGCGAAGTCTTTACCCAGGATCTCAGCACGCGCGGCAATGAACTCGCCACGCGGCTCGACACCACGGCGTCACAAATCACCGAAACGATCGCGGCGCGGGGCGAGACGCTTTCGGCGCGCCTCGCGGAAACCGGCGATCGTCTGAACGAAGTCGTGAGCGTTCAAGGCGAGGCCCTGCACGGCAATCTGATGGAAGTCAGCAATCAGATTGCCGATCTCATCACCGAACGAACCGCCACGGCTCACGATTCCTTCGAGACCGCGACCCAACGGCTAGTCACGCTTTTCGATACGAATTATGCGCGGTTGCACGACCAATTCGAGCAGGACGGCAATGATCTGCATCAGCGGTTCGCCGTGACCACGCAGGAAACCGCCACAGCGCTTTCTCGCCATACAGAGGCGCTGCAGGACCATATTTCCACGACGATCAGCGAAAATCTTGACGCCCTCATGGGCCATTCGGAACAATTGCGCGAGCACATGCAGGTCTCCGCGCAGGAAATGCTCCAGTCCATCGGATTGCATGCCGAGACCTTGAACGAACATCTGTCCTCGATGTTCGGGACGACGTTCAGCGCTGTCGAAAACCATGGCGCGCATCTGGCCGAGCGGATCGAAACCACGGCCGAGGAAACCTTGCGGACCTTGTTCGATCGCAGCGAAACCTTGCGGACCCATCTGGCCACGACGCTCGACGAGACCATGAGCGCCCTGACGAACCAGACGGAAGGTTTGCACGAACGTTTACTCACGACCGCGCAAGAAACGACACGTCTGCTCGGCGATCACGGCGAGGCGCAACAGCAACAACTCGCGGCGACCCTCGACAACACACTCAACGCCATCACCAGCCATTCCAGCTTGATGAGCGAACGGCTCGAGACCATCACCCAGGCGGCGGTTTCCGCTTTTTCAGGTCAGACCGAAACTCTGAATGCGCGGCTCGGCACGGCGCTCGACACACTGACGCACCAGTCTGAGGAACTCAACGATCGGCTGATCACGACATCGGATCACATGGCGAAGGCACTCGACGGGCTCGAGACCCAAACGGGAGCTCTGCATGCGAAGCTTTCGACCTCGCTCGACGAGACCGTGACCGCACTGACACAACACGCCGATCAGCTCAGCGCCAAGCTCGAAAATGGTCGCCACGATACTGTCTTGGCTCTTGAAATCCATGGCGAGGCTTTGCAAGCACGCTTGGCCGCGTCACTGGCCGAAACCTTTGCCGGATTCGATCAGCATTCTCGGCAACTCAGCGAAAACTTCGAGAGCAGTGCACGCCTGACGCTTGGGACCTTCGAGAATCAGACCCAAGCCTTGCATGATCATCTGACCACGATGCTGGCGGACACGTTCAGCGCTCTCGCCACCCATTCCGACAGCATGAGCAACCACCTGCTCGTGACCGCGCAAGACAGCGCCGCAATTCTCTCGGATCAGACGCAAGCGCTGCAAAGCTATTTCGAGACGGCAGCGCATGACACGCTCGCGGCTTTCTCCCATCACGCAGACGTTCTGCGCAACGATTTTACCGAGACGGCGAGCGAGGCGGTCAATGCCATCGCGACTCATGGCGGACGCATTAATGAAGCCTTGGCCGACCGTCTGATTGCCTTCGAGACAGGTTTTGTCGATCAGGGCGGCGCGGTCGCGGCCCGCGTGAGCGAACAAGCCGAACGTTTCACGGCGACCTTGACCGATCGCCTTGCCGCCATTGAGACAACCCTTGCAATCCAGGGCGGCAACATCAACGACAAGCTGGCCGTCCATACGAAGGAAGCCTCAGAGGCGGTCGCCTCGCAGGTCCAGATTTTCGAGACCCAGGCCATTGCCAAGGCTGCCGAGATTCAAGAAACCCTGAACACGCTTGTCGCACACATCGATCAAACGCTCGACGAGCGGACACGGACGCTCAACGAGACGCTTTCGACGCAGGCTTTCGATCTCGCCAAAACCTTGAATGAAGGCGGTCACGACGTGCTGCAAGCCCTCGACGCGAAGGCTCAGGCCGTCAATGCCAGCCTGACCACGCAGACAGCGGCTCTCACTGAATTGCTGGAGACGAAGACCGAAGCCATCGATACAACCTTCGGGGCTCGCACCCGCGCGATTGCCGAAACGCTCGATGCACAGATCCACCATTTCGAGGGCGATATCCTCGGCCGGCTTGGCACCCTGTCCGAACAGATCGACGCCAGCGGCCGCAGCGTCACCGACACGCTTGCAACGCATGCCGCCTCGCTGGAACAGGCGATTGGCACGCATGTCGGCACCTTGAACGCAACGCTCGACGGCGAGACGGGCCAATTACGGCAATTGTTCGAAGGACATGCGGAGGCGGTTCGCGGCGCAGTGGCCGAAGCCAATTCCACCTTCGACGCCAATAGCCAGCAGATCGCCGATACGCTCAAGGCCCATACCATAACGATGGAAGAGGCGATTCGCGCGCATGTCGAAGCCTTCAACGCCGCTCTCGATGGCGAGACGGGTCAGTTGCGGCAATTGTTCGACGGCCATGCGCAAGCCGTCCGTGGCGTCGTCGCCGAGGCCAGCACGGCCTTTGACGCGAATAGCCATCAGATCGCCAACACGCTCGAAACCCACGCCGCCAAGCTGGAGCAGGCCATCGGCGCCCATGTCGGCGCCCTCGACACCGCTCTCGACGGCGAGACAGGCCAATTGCGGCAATTGTTCGAGGGGCATGCCGAAACTGTTCGCGGCGCCATTGCCGAGGCGAGCACGTCCTTCGACGCCAATAGCCGGGCGGTCACGGATACGATCAACACCCATGCCGCGACGCTGGAACAGGCAATCAGCGCACACGTCGATGCCTTCAACGCCGTCCTCAATGGTGAAGGTGGCCAATTGCACAAGATTCTCGAGGGCCGTGCTCTCGAAATCAAGGAAACGATGGCCCAGGCGATCGAAGATCTCGATACGACGCTGGCAGGACGCACCGGCGAAATTGGCCAGGTCCTTAACGGCCGCGTCAACGAGATCGGCATGACGCTCGCCACCCGGCTGGGTGAATTCGAAAACACGTTCAGGGCCAAGAGCCAGGGCCTGCGCGAAATCGTGACGCTCTGCGCCAATGATCTGGCCGAAGTGTTTGACAAGAAAGCCGCCGATCTCGTCGCTCGGATCGAGGCGCGTAGCGAAACGATCACCCGTGACATGACAGGGATCGGCGATCATCTCGCCGCCGCTTTGACCGGGCGCGAGACGGTCTTGAGCGAATATTTCACGCAAAGGCAGAACGAATTCGCGCAAGCCGTGGACGATGCCTCAGCGCAATTGCGGACGACTCTCGACACTTACGCGGCCAATTTGCGCGAAGCGATGACGAACGGGATGAGCACATCGCTTGGGCTTCTCACGGAGACCGACCAGCAGGTGCGCGGCGAGTTGACCACGCTCCTCAACAGATTGTCGGAAGGCAGCCAGGTTCTGCGCGACATCAGCACAACCGCGCATGGCAATTTCGGCCTGGTAGAACGCTCCCTCGGCGATCGGCTCCAGGAATTCGGCGCCCTGCTGACCAATGTCACGCGGGAGGTCGCGACCCTCAAGGAAGCCGCCGGGACAACGCTCGGTGAAGCCGATGCTGTCACTGCTAAACTCGTGGAGCAGCATGACGCCCTGACGGCCTCGGCCGCCGCTTTCGCGCAATCACAAGAAACGCTTGATCAAATGCTCGCCGGTCGCAAGACGGCCCTCGAGACCTTGATCGGCAGTCTGGACGCGAAACGCACGACCTTCCTCGACTCCATGCAGACCTTCGCGACCACGGTAGAAAATGCCCTCCTCCAGGCTGAAACGCATGGCAATACGCTCACGGCTTCCCTGAACGAAGCAACGCAAATCAATGCCGAGACGATCACCAATCGCTACGGCGAATTGCGTGAATTGATGAATGGCGAGCGGGCGCGCATGGCAGCCGCTTTGCGCGGGGCGTTCGAGGAAGCGGAATCGGAACTCGACCGGATCTTCGACCGAACCAAAAAGCAGTTCCAGGACGCGACTGGCGAGCTGCATTCCATGTCCAGCGAGATCCGTCAGGATCTCGAGGCGACGCGCGAGGATATGCGCCGCAGCGCGATCGAACTGCCGCGTGAAACCGCGGAACAGGCGGCAGCTCTGCGCAAGATCGTCAACGAAGAGGTCAAGGCCCTCGAAACCTTGACCAATATCGTTTCCCGCTCTGGTCGCGCTCTCGATATTTCCGAACCCGCTGCCGCGCGCGTCGCTGTCAGTGGCCTCTCCAATGCCCTGACGACCGTGGACCAGGCGGCAGATAAAGCGCTTGGTACGGATGGTGGCGCAGGGTCCCGATCCTCGGCCAGGAATGCTGCTCATCGCCTGGCTCCGCCGGCCTTGCCCGGATCGGGCTGGCTCTCCGATCTCCTGGCGCGCGCCTCCAACGAAGATGAAACATCGGCTTCGTCCCAAGCAGAACAAGCCACAGCCGTCGTGCCGAGCAAGCCACTCGACCCGCTCTTTTCAGACATCGCCAACATGATCGACCATCGTGCCCTGGTCGATGCCTGGGAGCGTTATCGCCAAGGCGATACGAAGGCCTTCGCGCATTCGATCTATAAGGGCGTGGGACAACAGACATTCGAGGCAATCCGTCGCCGTTATCGGGCCGATGCCGCCTTCCAGGCGACCATCAATCGCTCAGTCCAGGAGTTCGAGAAACATCTGGCGCAATTGAGCCGTGACGGACAGGGCGACAAACAGCAGCTCGCTTATCTTCTGTCGGACACAGGCAAGGTCCATACGATGCTTGCCCATGCAGCAGGCCGATTGAACTAATCCATCTCCTGGATGATATGCAAAAATCGAATGGCCGGAGCTGAGCTCCGGCCATTCGATTTTTATGAATACCAGTCGGCCTGTAAGCCGGGTTCTGTAAGGCAAGCGGCGAAACCGCTTGCGTGATGACCATTCCTCTAGGACGGCTGTTGCCAGCCGCCTCGAGCAACCAACCCGGGCGACAATCTGGAAACGGATTTGAGCGTCCCATCGAATGGGTTCGCTGCCTGTCGCCCCTATTCGGTCTTGCTCCCGGTGGGGCTTGCCGTGCCGCTCATGTCACCATAAGCGCGGTGCGCTCTTGCCGCACCCTTTCACCCTTACCTCCGCGGTCCTCGCCTTTCGGCTCGGTTGCGAGGCGGTTTCCTTTCTGTGGCGCTTTCCCTGAGGTCACCCTCGCCGGACATTATCCGGCACCGTGTTTCCATGGAGCCCGGACTTTCCTCCGCCTGAGCGGTGGCCATCCGGCCGACTGGCAAGGTGGGATTACGCGTGCTGTCCGCGCCCGTCAATCACACGTTAAAGGATCGCGGCTTAAACAGACCTCGTTTTCAAGATCGATTTAATGCCGGTTCATAAAAGCAAAGGCATGATGCGTCGTCAGGTTTCCGCATCCTTGAGGCACGATGAACGAAAGATCCGGCATGATCACTGCTTGGCTTTGCCCATGATTTTGCTTCAATCGTCATCCAGGACAGGCGGCTCCATCGAGAGCAGGGGAAGAAATGAATAAAATCATGTCCATGGCGGCCGGCTTCCTGGTCGTTCTGGCTTTGGCCGGCTGTGGTTATACGCCGGAACAACGGGCCCTTAGCGGCGCGGCCTTGGGCGGCGCTTCCGGCGCGGCTATTGGGGCCGCTGCCGGCAACAGTCCCGGCGCGGCTGTCGCGGGCGGACTTCTGGGCGCGGCAACCGGCGGCTTGGTCGGCGCTGCAACAGCACCGCCTCCACCTCCTCCGCCCCCTCCACCCTGCCAGCGCTATGCCTATGACGAATATGGCCGGCCTTTCTGCGCTCGAGCAGGCGGTTACGGATATTAGAGCAGCAGCGAAGCTGGACAGCTTGAGGCAAGGATTATCCGTTAAATCAACGTAATAGAGCGTATTTTCTGATTCAATCAAATCAGCGAACGCTCCGATGAGGAATAGGTGAGGCCATGACCTTGAAGCCTCCATCTGATGATCCAGGGACGACGCCAAGCTTTACGGGCGATACGCCGCTCGTGAACGACGTGCATCCATCCCCCAATCATGGAGACCGAAAGGGCCGTCAGCCTGACGCCATCATCCTGCATCATACTGCCATGGTGAGTGGGGAAGCAGCCCTCCTTCGGCTTTGCGACCCCGCCGCCGAGGTTTCCGCCCATTATCTCGTCTGGGAAGATGGGCGAATCTCGCAGCTCGTTGCTGAAAAGCATCGTGCCTGGCATGCGGGGCAGTCCTATTGGGCCGGCGAGCGCGACATGAATTCCGTGTCGATCGGGATCGAACTCGTGCATCCAGGGCCGGAAGGCGGCTCGCCTCCTTATGAGGAAGCCCAGATCGCGGCGACGATTGCCCTTTGCCTCGACATCATGCGGCGGCGGTCTATTCCTGCCGCAAGAGTGCTCGGCCATTGCGATATCGCTCCTGATCGCAAGGACGATCCGAGCGCACATTTCCCATGGGCGCAATTGGCGGCGGCCGGTGTCGGTCTTTACGTGCCCCCTTCCCCCATCGTCGAGGGACCGCGCCACCAGAATGGCGAACACGGTCAGCATATCGAGACCTTGCAATCACTTCTCGCGATTCTGGGCTATGGGCTCAGCATCACTAATCTTTATGGCATGAAGACCGAAGCAGTCGTGCGGGCCTTTCAGCGGCATTATCGGCCGGCCCTGATCGATGGCATCGCCGATGTGTCGACCATCGAAACGCTGAAGGCCTTGCTCGCGGCGCGTTCCGCCGCCGACAAACCGCAAAAGGTTTCCTCACACCCACCGGAAAAGGCAGAAAAAGCAGAAAAACCGGCGAAGCCACAAACCGCTGTGAGTGCCGAAACCCTCGCGCCCAAAGGCCGTTGGCTGAACTAGGGCGTAGACTTATAAGCGCGTAGCCACAGCCGCCATGAAACGAGCTGGACCATGGCAAGGAAGTTGGCAGCGAGCTTGTCATAACGGGTGGCAACCCCGCGGAAGTGCTTCAGCTTGGATAAGAAGCTCTCGATCAGGTTACGCTCGCGGTAGAGGTGTTTGCTGAAGCACGGCTCCCAGGGCCGTTTGCTCTCAGGCGGAATGTTGGGCGTGGCACCCTGCTTCTGGATCAGTTCGCGGATGACGCGGCACGCCTCTCGGCTTGTTGGGTAGCAGCGGCTCGATCACGCGCCATTCGAAGTCGGTCAAGTCATATCGGCTTATGTTGAGCCTGAATCAGAATCCGGAGCGATATGAAAGTCGCCGGTCGGTAAACGATCCTACCCGGCCACCAGCAGCGGTTTTCGGCAACCGCGGAAGCGGACGTTCGCAAGCGCGCTTCACCGACAGCTTCGCGCCCGTATCGGCCATTGGCAGAAATAGCAACCGTGCACAAAAGCGGACGTCCATACGATGCACAAATCGGATATTTGCGCACGATGCAGGTAGCTTGCGATCCAGCAGCACGCTCAACTTCGTTGTCCGCCGCTGCGACGGGTGGACGGTCTTGGCTGACTCTGATCCAATATGGCTTGATCTGACGGAGCCCCAACCACTCTAACGCCGAGCCCCTAGCCAGCAACGGCTGGGCGTTCGGATCATGTCTTGCATTTGCGGGAACAAGTGAGGACAAGATTTCTTCAGCTCTGACAAAGGCGAGCCCGCGCAAGAACGGTGTGCTTTGACTGCCGGATGGGTACATTGATGCATGAACATGAAACAGCCGGCGACGTCCGCGCAGTGCCGGCGCAAATCCTCGATCAAGGCTTTCGGCTACTCGTCCTGCGTGAATTTCGCATGCCGGATCAGCCGCCCTCTCTCGCCTGGATCCAGCAATATATTTTGCGCGATGTACATCGGGTCCAGCGCCATGGCATTTTCTTCGGCGCCACCTTCCTGCCGGAGATCATGCAATGGCTGAGCGATCTGCTTGGCCGCCCTTCATTGCATCCCGGCGATTATCCGGCGAGCCCGGCCTATAAAAATCCTGCCTGGCCCATCCTTTCCTGGTACAGGCAAGATCGCGGCTGGGCCGATGGCCAGCAAACGGTTGAATGGTTTGCCGACGTGGCTTTCAGAGACGAAGCCTCTTTCGCTGCCTTCTTGGCGCGCTGGCTGGAGCGCCTGAAAGGATTTGAGAGCCAAGGCTGACACCACTTCTCAGACCTGCGAAGGCAATTATAATCCGGCGCAACGGCTGCACTTTTAAAATCGAGGGAAGAATGGATCCGACAGGCGTGTACAGAATCAAAAACCCGGAGCCGAAAGAAGATGGCGTCTGGGTAACGGATGGCACCACGGAACAAGAGATCACCGAGGATGCCTATCTCTCAAATGGCTATAAGCCCAAGCTTCAAAGCCTCCCTTGGGGCGAGCCCAAGCCGGAAGGCAAAACAGGCTGAGAGCCAGGACATTTCAATCGACCAGACTTGACCACGTCCTCAAATCAGTGATCATCGTTCGACATGTTCTTAGTCTCATAGTTGTGGAGTTTTGCCTGCCACCGCAAACTGGAGGGCAACGAAAGCGCCTTAAGAAATCGCCAAGAAAAACGCCTCGAGATAGTGTCTGCTCTGCGCCCCATCTCGGCCATTCGGAGATGCGCTAATCGTTCCAGAAAGCAGACCTTCCATGGTGCACAATTCAAGGTTTTTATACCGAAACGGCTTTGCGAAAACAGGGCACGCTGCGCTCTGCCGTCTCGACCCGTCTGGGGAGCCCGCGTCGGAGGACGTGCGATTTGAACGATTCATGAGGCCGCGCTGCAATCGCCCTTCGAAACGGTGACTTCGCCTCCGCCTCAGGGTGAGGTCTTCGCTACCCAGCGTTGCCAGTGTTGAGTGCCGTAAATCCAGCGTCCGTCAGCCTGTAGAAACCCGGCATTGAGGCATTTTCCAGCCAGCGGTTCGTGAAGATTTTTTCCAAAGCTGGTTTGAGGTCGCCGTCACGAAAGCGTTTGAGGGTCAGGCTCTCTTGCACGGGCGCCCAAATGAATGATTTTCCGGCCTTGATGCCACGCGTACCGATTTCGGTCATGATCGCTTTGATCGTGTCGTCTTCCGACGGCGGCGCTCCAAAGTATTTGACATATCCAGCCATTGTCATTTTGTAAAAGCCTTCAGAGGCGTCTTCGATCACACCATCTTCGCCCATCTGCTTCAAAACGGCGCGCAACTCGTCGTGGTGCGGATAGCGGATTTGCAAAGACGCGAATGAAAAGGTCTCCCCCTCTCGAAAGCCTCTGGCATTGATGAAATGATCGATTGCCTCTACCGCCGTCGTCGCCATTTCAATACTCGCTATTCAAGGCTTCATGGATCGCTTGCAATGGAACGGGCGCGCGCAAAAATCAAGAATTTCGCCCCACGAATTTGATCCCCTGATTTACGTCGTGCAGAAGTTCGGTGCGAATGTCTGGTTCAGGCACTACCGGCCCAGAACCGGACCGTCGCAAATCCACCCTCTCGGTCATTCCCGATTTACGGGCGCAACAAAGCCTTCGCTGATTCCTCCCCCGCTCAGCTGCGACCCAGGCCTTTATCCACATCGATGCGGATGAAGGCGATTGTATTAGATCGATCGTTCGATTATTAACTGATTTACCCTTTGCCAATCGATATCCATGCCGCGTCCCCGCCAACATTCCGATGATGAAGTCCTTGATAAGGCTCTGGATCTGTTCTGGAGCCGTGGCTTCGCCGCAACCTCGATGCGCGACCTCTCGAGCGCTTGCAGCCTCAGCATTGCCGCTCTGTACAACCGCTTCCATGATAAGGATGGATTGTTCGTGGCAGTCCTGCGCCATTACGCCGATCAAGGCTTGGCCATCCGTCTCGCGCGGCTCGCCCATTGCCGACCGCCAGAGCATGCCATTGCACTCTTCTTCGATGAATTGATCGATCTATCGCTCGGCGATGAAGCCCGCCGCGGTTGCCTGCTCGTCAATACGGCGCTCGATGGCGCGGCGCTGCCTGAAACCGCCCGCGTTCTGGTGCGCGAACGGTTAGGCCAGATAGAGGCGTTCTTTGCCGACAAGCTGTACGAGGCACGGGCCGAAGGCACGCTGTCCGAAGCGATCGAGCCCGCAACCATGGCTGAAATGCTCCTCGGCACCGTGCTTGCGATCCGCGTGCTGGCCCGCCTCGATCCCGACCCCTTCAAGCTGCGCCGCCTTGCGCGCGCGGCTCTCGCGTCCCTTGACCCGTCAAGACAATGGAGGCTCCAATGATCGATCTCCACTATTGGACCACGCCCAACGGCCACAAGATTACGATTTTCCTTGAGGAAGCGAGCGTTCCTTATCGCCTCATCCCAGTCAACATCAGCACCGGCGACCAGTTCAAACCAGACTTCCTGCGCATCGCACCCAATAATCGGATTCCCGCGATCGTCGATACCGAGCCGGCGGATGGCGGCACCCCGATCAGCCTGTTCGAGTCGGGGGCGATTTTGCAATATCTGGCGGAGAAAACGGGGAAATTCCTGCCTGCCGATTTGCGGGGCCGGTTCGAGGTCATGCAATGGCTGTTCTGGCAGATGGGAGGGCTCGGCCCGATGGCCGGACAGAACCATCACTTCGTACAATACGCGCCGGAGCGTATCCCTTACGCCATGGAACGCTATGTGAAGGAGACCAACCGGCTTTACGGCGTCCTCAATAAGCGTTTGGCAGACAGGGCCTTTGTCGCAGGGGATTACTCGATCGCCGATATGGCTTCCTATCCCTGGATCGTGCTTCATGAACGCCAGCAGCAAAATCTCGACGATTTCCCGCATCTGAAACGCTGGTTCGAAACCATCGCCATGCGGCCCGCAGTGGAGCGCGCTTATGAACGCGCTCGCGAGCTCAATGAGCAACCTGTCGTCACCCTGGAATCGGCGGCGATCCTCTTCGGTCAAACCGCCGGGGCTGTGCAATGAAAGCAGCGCTGACACTGTATGATCTTGCGGGCGCCGAGCCGGACCGCCGTTTCAGCCCCTATTGCTGGCGCACACGATTGGCGATCGCCCATAAAGGCTTGACGGTTGAAACCATCCCCTGGCGCTTCACCGAGAAGGAGGCTCTCGCCTTTTCCGGTCAGGGTAAAGTGCCCGTCCTGGTCGATGGCGCGCGCACGATCGCGGACAGTTGGGCTATCGCCGAATATCTTGAAGACACCTATCCTGATCGTCCCTCGCTCTTTGGCGATGGACAGGGCCGAGCCCTGGCGCGATTCATAAATCATTGGACGGATAGTGTGCTTCATCCGGCCATAGCACGGCTTATCCTCGCCGATATCCACGCTCATCTGCATGAAAAGGATCAAGACTATTTCCGAATGACACGCGAGCGGTTCTTCGGCGCAACCCTGGAAACTGTCTGTCAAGATCGTGAGGAGCGCGTACTGTCCTTTCGCCAAGGCCTTGCGCCCTTGCGGGCAACGCTTGCGGCCCAGCCCTTTCTTTCAGGTGATCGCCCCGCCTATGCCGACTATATCGTTTTCGGCGCGTTTCAATGGGCGCGTGCGACGAGCCCCTTCGCCCTGCTGGCATCGGACGATCCCATCGCGGCATGGCGCGGGCATATGCTCGATGCTTTCGATCAGCTCGCCCGTCAAACACCTGGCTATGATCATAATATCAATGGTCGTTGATGAATTAACATTTCTTCAGGTCGCGCGGCCTGCCACTTTACAGAGGCGAGACAAGATCACAATGGCTCCCTCGAACCGATTGTCCATGGCAGCGTTGAACAGGAAACGGCTTTGAAGCAAGCTGTATCTTGAGGGTGAGTGCACATGACCCGGACAGAGAGCGAGAATACGCCCTATGAGCGCGAGCTTTATCATATGGAAAAGCGAGACAACGCGAATACACGGCGTTGGATCAGTTCAGCTGTCGATATTCTCGATACCGCGAAACTCGTAAAATTGTGGTTTGACGATCACGCGCCCAATGCGACGGCCGCGGATATTGTCGCCATGACAAAGCTCATCATCAATCACCATTATGAAAGACCGAGCGATGTGGAAATAGCCACGGCTACGGAAGAATTAGATTCCGAATATTAGCGGATGTGTGATCACGACAGGCACTATTGGTAATAGATCATTCACGGACAAAGCCTCACCACCTCTCCGAAGGGATAGGCTTCGTGGTCAGCGACACTCCCCCAGAGAACGGGGTAATCCGGCGCCTCGTCGGGAAACAGGCCCTCTCCATCAGTCAGATAGATCAAGGCATCCGGCACAAGATCTTGTTCCGCAATATAGTCGAAGACCGGAACGAAACTTGTGCCGCCGCCACCGGGCGCGCCAAGACTGCGAATGGCCAATAATTGTTCGGCGGCTTCCAGTTCATCCATGCGCTGGATGACAGCATCGCACCAGATCACCAGCAGGCGGCGGGGCGCGAGAGCATCCAGAATGCCGCTGATCTCCGTCAGAAAGAGCCGCAAACTTGCTTCTGTGACGGAGCCAGACGAATCGACTCCAATGATGATCAGATTGGCGCCCTCGCCAATCCGCGCTGGCGCGCCAATCCCGCGAACGATCATATGCCGATCGAGCTTGCGCCAGGAATAGCGGCTGCGTCCGGTTTCACGCGCGAAGAAAGCAGCGATTTTGTCGCGCCAATGAATTTTCGGAATGAGCAATTGGCCAAGAAAACGCGACAGAACGCCGGCATGGCGGCCCTGCAGTCGTTCGATCTCGGCCGCCTCGGCAATTGCGGCGGCCCAGGCGGCGTGATTTTTTTCACCATCGGCACCCACAGCCTTGCGGTTACGCCAACTTTTTGGCGTCGCCGATCCGGCTTCCAGATGATTGTCCAGGGAACCATCTCGCCCGGGTTCTGCGTCCTGATGCAGCTTGCGATAAACGCCGATCGAGCTTTCCGTTGCCTTGCCGAGCCGAGGCTCATGCCTACCAATCGCAACCTCCGGTAACGTTCCGATCTGCGCCGACACCAACATGTCGTTGACAATGAGATCCTGCGCCAGGCCGAGACGCGTTTCATCAAGGGGCAGTACGAGCCCGTCGGCATAGAGAAGCTGGCCCGACCGCCGCAGGAGCGTCGCAAGATGCATATGGTCGAGAATGCAATGAGCGATCAAATGCGCCATCAGATATTCGCGCTGTGACAGGGGGAGCGCGAAAAAAGGCTCGGGATTGAGAAAGAGCGAAAACCCATCCGTGCCGGCGATATCCACATGCTCAGTGAAATAGGCCAGTTCATTGTCGATGGTGGTCATTAACGCGTAAAGAACATGCGAAAAGGCCGGGCATCGCCAGAGAAAGGCGGCGCGGGTTTCCCCCCAGGCCTTCTGCTGCGGCTCACTCAAGACAACGAGAGGCAGACTGGAGATCTCGCGCTCCCCATCTGCCAGGATGATTGTCTCTTCCCCCGGCATGGGCGCTTCAGCGTCCATATTGCAAGAGATTGATCATACCGGCATTTTTCTTCGTCCAGGCCATGACGTCTTTATTGGCGATCAGAACGGGGCTGCGTTTGAAAGCGGCCTTGCCAAAAGCCATAGCCATATCGACCGGCAAGCGCTCGACATATTTGATGATCGATCCGATCGTCTCACGCTCGGCCCGCGCCGCGAGGAAAAAGGCGACGAGCATTTGCTCGTCGATCTTCGCCGGCAGCAAGGCGCCTTCGGGATCCTCGACGATCTCCTCGAGCGAAGGCAATTTCAGGCGCGTGGCGATCATGGCGAAGAGTTGTCTTTGCGCCGCAAGGCCAATCAGGCCCGCGACTTCGATCGCCATATCCGGATCATCGATGGGCACGGCGTCATCGGGACCCGTCAGCGCCTGCATGAAACGATCGGCAAGAACCAAAGAGCGCGGCGTGCACCAGGGCCCCTGCACTTCCGGCACCTCGCTCGCAAAGACGATCGTTGGATTGAGCTTGGTGAAGGCTATGGCCTCCGCCGAGACGCCATTTTGCACCGCCCAATGAATCCAGCTCTCGATATCGTCCGTGATCTCGATTTCCATCCGGCGATTGATCAGATGATCGAGCCGGCGCGTCGAGCCCGAGCGATCCCTGACCCGGTTACCCGCGGTCCAGATCCGCCAGCCGGCCGGAATACGATGCGAGCCGAGCCGCCCCGAAAGCGCACCCTCGCCGAGGATCTTCTTCACATCCACATCGAGCTTGTCTTCCTCATCCACGAAGACAATACCGCCGTCATAATCCTCGAGCGGCCGATTCTCAGAAGTCATCCACCAGAACGGCCGGGTAAATTCGGAATAGGACTTTCCCTCGCGCGTCACGGGCACGAGATAGCCGGTCGCATCCGCGATCGTCAGGCTGCCGCCATTGATGATCACTATGCCGAAATTCTTGCCTGGATAGCGTTTGGCGAGGAGCTCCGGGACTGCCTCGATTGTCGTGGACTTGCCGCGTCCCGGCGCCGATTGCAAATGAATGCAGAGGCCGGATTCATACCAGGCAGGAATGCGCGTGAGAACCGTATCGAGCTTCACAACCTGTGTCCTTGTTTCTCTCGTTTCGCCACTCAACCAAGGGTGAGCGCGAGGATAGCCTTGAATTCATCATAGATTTCGAGACGCCGCGCGGCCGCGGCGCAAAGATCATAAGGATCGGGCGGATCACGCAGGATCGGCAGAAGCGCGAAAAAGGAATCCACCGCCGATTGCCGCGTATAGGTCTCGGTCAGATTATAGAGCGCCTCAATGATCGCATTGCGCGTTGGGTCCTGGTGCCAGCGTGCATTATAGAAACCGCAATCGATGAAGGCGGCATAGGCATAGGCCGCGCCGAAAATTCCACGCGAAAAACTGCAGCGATAGATCCGGCAGTGGATGAACTTGACCTGGGACAGATCCATGTCCTCAAAATTGAGATTGCGCAAATCGCAATATTCAAAGGTCCAGGCGGGTGGCCCATCAACCGCAGGAAGATCCTCCTGCGTGATGATGCGATGAGAAAATATCTGGGGCGTCTCACCCATGGCGGGCCTTTCACGCTCGCACCGACCTGAGGGATACGAGCCCGGGCATCCTGTCTGAACCGAGGGAGAAAGATCAGCAGCGATGCGACATCAAAGAGGTCAGACGGGCAATGCCGAGGGGTGGCAACCCGCCTGAAAGGAAATCGAGGCCCCTTTTAAAAAAGACGCCGCGCTTTCTCAAGCATTCAACATGCCTCTTGAGGAAGCGCCCTTTCATCCTTTATAGCAACGGTCATCATCAATGACCGTTGGACTACTCTTGAATTTTCGCTCTCGCTTTGAAAAAGCGAAAATTCAAGAAAGGAACCAAAGGTCGTTCTTCACGACCTTTGGTATTACATGCTAAGCATGAAATTTCTGATTTTCATCCTCTTGCCCTGCTTTCTCGCCATCTCGGTGCCGCTCTACAATCGGATCGAGCCGCGTTTGTTCGGCTTTCCCCTCTTCTATTGGTATCTTTTACTGCTGGTCCCGCTGGGCTCTCTGTGTCTTTACATCTACGACAGGGGAAGGGACCATGATCGACCATCTGAATAGGCCAGCGACGGCCGTTTTCGTCGCTTTTTTCGTCTTCGTCAGTCTGCTCGGTTTCGTGGCCGCGCGCTGGAAACGGGGCGATCTCAATGATCTGCACGAATGGGGCCTTGGCGGGCGCCGGTTCGGTTCGGTCATTTCCTGGTTTCTGATCGGTGGCGATCTTTATACGGCCTATACAGTCATCGCCGTCCCCTCCGTGGTTTATGCGATCGGCGCCTATGGCTTTTTCGCCATTCCCTATACAATCTTGATCTATCCCCTGCTCTATGTCGTCTTCCCCAAATTATGGGCTGTCACGCATCGGCACGGCTATCTAACCGCCGGGGATTATGTCTATGGCCGCTATGGCAATCGCTGGCTCGAGGGCGCCGTCGCCTTTACCGGCATATTGGCGACCATGCCCTATATCGCCTTGCAATTGATCGGCATGGAGCGTGTCATCAAGGCTCTTGGCTTCGCCGCCGAAGGATGGATGGCGCATCTGCCGCTCGGCGTCGCCTTCATCTTGCTCGCGCTCTATACTTACAAAAGCGGGTTACGCGCCCCCGCCATGATCGCCTTCGTCAAAGATATCATGATCTATATCGTAGTGATCGCGGCCATTGTGATCATTCCGGCGGAACTCGGCGGCTATGGAGCGATTTTCGACGCGGCCGGCGCCGTTCTGGACCAGAAATCAATCGCCTCGGGCGGCAAGATTGTCGCCGGTCTCACCCTCGCGCCCGTTCAGATCGCCCCTTTCATCACCTTGGCGATTGGGTCCGCCATGGCCTTGTTCATGTATCCCCATGCCGTGACTGGCATCCTTTCGGCCTCGGGCGGACGTGCGATCCGCGCGAATGCGATTACTTTGCCAGCCTATTCCATCGCCCTCATTCTGATCGCGCTGATGGGCTATATGGCGCATGCCGCGGGTATCAAGACGGACGATCCACAAGACGCGGTGCCGCAGCTCTTTCTCAAAATGTTCCCCGATTGGTTCGCGGGTTTCGCTTTCGCCAGCATTGCCATTGGCGCCCTGGTGCCGGCGGCCATCATGTCGATCGGCGCGGCCAATACATTCGCTCGCAATCTCTGGAAGCCCCTGGTTAACCCGACGATCGATCCACGTAACGAGGCAGCGCTGGCCAAATTCATGTCCCTGCTCGTCAAGGTCGGCGCCTTGCTGGTCATCCTCTTCATGCCAACCCGCTTCGCGCTCGACCTGCAATTGCTCGGCGGCATCTGGATGATTCAGGTTTTCCCGGCCATTGTCTGCGGTCTGTTCTCCCGCCGTTTCAGCGGCACGGGTCTGCTGGCCGGCTGGGTGATCGGCATGGGGCTTGGAACCTATCTCGCCTGGGGGCCAATCGCCTGGACACCCCTGCATCGTCTCTTCGGTCTGGACATGCTCGGCCTTTATAACGGCCTGATCGCACTTGCGGCTAATCTCGGCGTTGCCTTTGTGGTCTCTGTCCTTCTCCCACAAGATGAACAGGAAGGCGTTCTGATAAGCAACGGATAGATTCCCTCTATTCCGGCTCTTTTCTCGTAAAGATTCACATCATATCCACGTCACTATGCGACACATGGCAATCCAGAAGAACATTCTCACGTTTTCTGAATTGCTTCGCTACACTCAAAGTGACGTGCTTTGCTTCGCCATTCCGACTTCATGAACGTAATCTCGCCATATAGAGTGCATTCGCATAGCATCCAGCTCGGAATGCATAGGCTCGTAGAGTTCCTTCAGTTTCAAAACCGAATTTTTTATAAAGATGAATGGCCTGTTCATTATCCGTATACACAGTCAACTCGAGACGCCTCACCCCAAACCAATTATCAGCAGCATCTATAACTTCTTTCAATAATGCCGTGCCCACACCTCTCTTCTGATGATCGTCATGAACGCCCATCCCCAATTCGGCGGCATGTGAGCGCCGGCCGGGAAAGCATTTAAACCCAGCAACCCCGATGATATTTCCCTCGAGTACTGCAACAATGTTCAGCCCGTTGGGACCCTGGCTTTCCAGCCATCTCTTGGTCAGTTCCGAGTTTTGGTAAGGTCGCCGCAATGTGCCCGCACGATAGCCGGGGAGATTGGTCAGTACCGTCAGAGCGTCTATGTCACCGCTTTGCACAGCGCGGATCAGAAGCCCCGCAGGCTTCTTTGTGGCATTCTTCAGCGTATTGGCTGGATGGGCTTGGCTAGAAGTCAAAATAGCTCTCCATAAAATTAAGAGGAGAGCAGAATTTCGTGAACCCTACCCGCCTCGACAGGGTTCGAAGGAAGATCGTATTGCCATTAACGCAATGCCGCTCCCTTACACCCTTTCAGGTGCATGGTTACGTGCATGAGAATAGTCTTTTTAGCGATCATAGGTTTTATCTTATCACAAAGCCTTTGAAACTCAATACTTATGATCTCACGAAGCGTTGGAGATATCTCTTCGTAACCGAACTACACATATCAAGGAGTTCTGACCGGCGCCGCCGTAAATTGCTGGTCAACAGACTGATGAACATCGACAGGCTTGGAAAGAATGCCATACCGATGGGCGCGATCCGCCGCAGCCTGGAATTCCTTGATGGTAGCGTCATCGATGACAATCGGGCTTTCGTGCTGATCGGTATAGGCCCGTACCAAAACATCCTCCGGCAGTTTTGTGATCTCGGCCGTATTCCTGGCATAGTCCCCAATATGATCGAGTGCCCATAATCGTGCCTTGCTCAAGCGTTGGAGGAAATCTGCGACGGCCGCCTGTTTGTTTATAATTGCGCTATTGGTCGCGACCACGAACATGATGGATGGCGTGAGCCCCTCCCCATCCGCGATGACGCGGGCCCCATCCTTGAGAAGCGCATAGGAAACATAGGGCTCCCAGATCGCCCAGCCATCAACGGAACCCGCAAGCAAAGCAATTTTGGCATCGACCGGGCCAAGGGGAACGAAATTAACATCCTCTTGTTTGTAACCCTGTTTTTCGAGCGTCGCGTCGATCAGGAATTGGCCCCAACCGGCCCGCGTTCCCGCCAGTCTTTTTCCCTTGAGGTCGGCAGCCGAATGGAGGGGAGAATTGCCCCGCACCACAATCGCCTGAGTGTGGGCGTTCAAGCGTGTGCCCCCGATCGCCTTGATCGGAGCGCCAGAAGCGAAAACAGTCAAAAAAGCAAGATCACCCGTATAGCCGACATCGAGCGCTCCCGCATTCAGCGCTTCGAGGATCGGCGCGGCCGCCGGGAATTCACTCCACTCGATTTTATAGGGCAGATCCTTGGCAAGGCCGGAAATGTCCAGGAGTGAGTGATTGCCCCCTTTTTGATCGCCGACCCGCAGCGTCACCTGCTCGGCAGCTTTTGCAATGATGATGGATGAAAGTAACAATGCGAAAGCATTCACCAAACCAACAATCGTTCTTTGTACCTTCCCTGCCCGCCTCAGCATCCTTAACATCCCCACGTTTTATTATATTACTTTCGAGATCCGCTCTCAATTCACCGTTGGAAGATAAAAGCTCCCATTAGCGTCGCGCGCAAAAATCATCTTCGACCGCATAGTCAAAATGATCGTTCAATGGATTGACAAAGAGCGGGAATATGCCGCGCCAATCATTTTCACCCACGGCATTGACCAGCCAATCGCAGATAGCGCCAATTGTCTCCGCATAGGTCGTGGCAGGAACATAACCGAGATCATCAGCTGCCTGACAATCGAGGATGAAAGGATAACGCACAGACCATGGCGTATGCCCAACCCTTGATGGGAAAGCGGTGTCGGTCACATCGATAAAAGGCCCGTCTCATAGTGTAAATGCCGCGCTATGAGATGACCGATTTCCTTGACGCTTGGAGCCGTGGGATCAGCGATGTTCAGCACGCGTGAGCCTGGCTTTTCCAGACAAAGACGGGTGAGTGCCGCGATATTGATCACAGAAGTTGTGTGAAAACGACTTGTTCCACTATAAGCCAGCGGAATAGCCGGACGGGCATCAAGCATGCGCTTGACGAACCACCATTCTCGAGGGCGCTGCGAGCCGACACCATGAATGGCACAGGGTCGTAATATCGTCACAGGATGAGTAGCCTGATCGAGGAGCATATATTCGATCGCTACTTTGCGTGTGGAATAGGTGGAGAGCCCAGGCTCGACTGTCGGTTGTATTTCTGAGATTGGCTCCGGCAGTTCCGGCGGGCCATTTTCACGTGCCTCGTCCAACGTACGTCCATTTGAATCCCGATAAACACTGGCCGAGGAAATGACGATGAAACTGCCGACATTGCTTTCCAGCGCAAGCAATTGCTCAGCGTGGGTCGGTGTATAAGCCACAAGATCGATGACGGCATCTGCTCCACCGGAAAGTGCGGTCGCCAGGGCATTGGGCACGTCCCGGTCGAGCAGGATGGTAGACACACGCGTATTGCTGAGATCAGCGGACAATGTTTGATGGCCGCGATGAGCGATGACCACTTCCCAACCATGAGCAAGAAGATCCGTGGTGATGGCGCGGCCAATTTGGCCCGTCCCACCAATGATGAAAGCACGTCCGACCATGAGTCTCTCTCATTGATTGCGACAATCCCCCACGAATCCGAGATCTGCTTTACGGATATCTATATTTTATAAATACCATAAAATAAATCAACTAATAAACCGCAAATTATTTAAAGACGAGCATTTTGCTATTGCCATTAAATGGCAAAATGCTCGTCTGGATAAGAACAGTATTCACTTGGAAAGCATGACTTCATTAAGACAACCGAAGTTCAGCCACCATTTCTCACTTGCGTTACGTCAAATCTGGGTACGCCATGCGATGTCGGATCAATCGTTAGGGAATGTCTCATACTGGGGTAGATCGTCCGTGATCTGATACCATTTTGCCTTCGATCCGACGAAGATGTGCATCGAAGGGCGGATCGTCGGATCATCTACCAAAGTGCCCATGGCAACATGAACATAGGCTCCCTCACGCACGACAGAGTAGAGAAGCGAGCCGCAGGTTGCACAGTGAACATCATGCGCGGCTTCTTCGCCACCATAAATCGAGACCGCATCTTCCCCGCGCACAATCCGCATCTGGCTTCGCTCGATGCCGGCAAAGGGCTTGAAAGCCGAACCAGTCGTACGTCGGCAGTTCGAGCAATGACAATTCATTGCATACAGAAAAGCATCCGCCACCGTATACTCGACGGCCCCGCACGTGCATCTACCGGTTAATATGCGCCCGGTGTCAGAAATCGGATCAGACATCATACGCTTTCCGCATGCTTCGATGACTGATGAAGCTATATGAGCGTTCCATAGGTCCTCAATGGCAGCACAGATTCCTCGGCTGCTCCCGGGTGACGCGCTGTTCCATGATAATTTCTTGAAATAGAAAAAATAAAAGTCCTCCCTCCAAGAGGGCATACCCTCTTGGAGGCTCAATTCAGGACATTGCTTCAGGACGCCGGCCGCAAATCGGGAGGCGTCGCTTCGGCGGCAAGCAATTCGAGCGCTTGTTCGAGCCCCAGGCTTATCTGATCATTGGAACCAAGCCTGCGGATTGACACCGTGCGCTCGGCTGCTTCCTTCTTGCCGAGGACAAAGAGCACCGGCACTTTGGCAAGCGAATGTTCGCGTACCTTATAGGTGATCTTTTCATTGCGCAGGTCACCATCGACACGGAGCCCGCGCTTGCGCGCCGCAGCCATCACTTCATAAGCATAATCATCGCCTTCCTGCGTGATCGTCGCGACGACGATCTGCAGAGGCGAGAGCCATAAAGGCAGATGACCGGCATAGTGCTCGATGAGAATGCCGGTGAAACGCTCGAGCGAACCGAACATGGCGCGATGGATCATTACCGGTACGGTCTTGTCACCCTCGGGCGCGATATAGAACGCGCCGAATCGTCCCGGCAGATTGAAATCGACCTGCGTCGTGCCGCATTGCCATTCCCGGCCAATGGCATCGCGCAATGTATATTCGAGTTTCGGTCCGTAGAACGCCCCCTCACCCGGATTGATGCCCGTCTTGAACTGATTACCCAGCTTTTCGAGCACCCGTGTCAGCGCGGCTTCCGCCTTGTCCCAGGCCTCGTCCGAACCGACACGTTTTTCCGGCCGCGTCGAGAGTTTGATGACAATATCCTCGAAGCCGAAATCGCGGTAGATCGACAGGATGAGGTCGTTGATCTTCAACACCTCGTCCATGATCTGGTCTTCGGTGCAGAAAATATGCGCGTCATCCTGCGTGAAGGCGCGCACACGCATCACCCCGTGCAAAGCGCCCGAAGGCTCATAACGATGCACGACACCGAATTCAGCGATCTTCAAAGGCAAGTCGCGATAGGATTTGAGGCCATTCTTGAAAATCTGCACATGGCCCGGACAATTCATCGGCTTCAGCGCGAAGACACGCTCATCCTCCGTGGTGGTGATGAACATATTTTCGCGATAGGTCGACCAATGGCCGGAGGTCTCCCACAAGGCCCGGTCAAGCACTTGCGGCGTATTGACCTCGACATAACCGGCCTCCTGCTGGCGGCGGCGCATGTAGGAAATCAAGGTCTGGAACAAGGTCCAGCCCTTGGGATGCCAGAAAACCGTGCCCGGCCCTTCTTCCTGGAAATGGAACAGATCCATCTCGCGGCCCAGGCGGCGATGATCGCGCTTTTCGGCCTCCTCGAGCTGTTTCAAATAAGCGTCGAGTTCCTGTTTATTCGCGAAGGCCGTCGCATAGATGCGTTGCAGCATCGGCTTGGTATGATCACCACGCCAATAGGCGCCCGCCACCTTCATGAGCTTGAAGGCCGTGCCAATCTTGCCCGTTGAGGGGAGATGCGGACCACGACAAAGGTCGAGCCATTCGCCCTGGCGATAGATCTTCAGATCCTCGTTGCCAGGGATTGAATCGACGAGTTCGACCTTGAAAGCCTCACCATGCGTCTCGAACCAGGCCTTGGCCTCGTCACGCGACCACACCTCCTTGGTGAAGGGCTTGTCGCGGGCGATGATCTCGCCCATCTTTTTCTCGATGGCTGCGAAGTCGGCCGGCGTAAACGGCTCATTGCGGTAGAAATCGTAATAAAAGCCATTTTCGATCACCGGACCGATTGTGACTTGCGTGCCGGGATAAAGCGTCTGCACCGCCTCCGCCATCACATGGGCGGCATCGTGACGGATGAGATCAAGCCCGCGCGGATCATCACGCGTAATGAATTCGATGCGGGCGTCGCGATCAACCTTGTCGGCAAGATCACTCAACGTCCCATTGAGCGACATGGCGAGTGCTTTTTTCGCGAGCGAGGGCGAAATGCTTTTGGCAATGTCGACGCCACTGACGCCCGGCTCGAACTGGCGCGCCGCGCCATCGGGGAAAGTCACGGAAATCACAATTGTTCTCCTTGGTTGCTCACTCGCCAGAACCAATCGGCGTAAGCTTCGCGTATCTTATCCAATCGAACTGCCTTTTGGAATCGATCTGCGGCCTCTATAAAGATCCTCGTTGCTCGACGATGCGCGGGCAGTGCCAGACTTTTTGATAAAGCCTAATCAAGCAAAGCGAGGGCGCTTTTCTTGACACAGACTTTCGTGAATAACCAGATAGCTGCTACAAAATATCGGGCAATGGATCCGCAAAACCAACAGGTTTTGGTCCGTTTCCCGGCAGGCTCCACAGGGAGGTGTCAGGCTCGGCCGAGTGATCACCCTGCCAAGAAAGTATTCCAAGCCTTCCTTCGCAGCGACCCGAACAAGCATTTAGGTCCTTCACCATCATCGCTCAAGTCTCATCTTGTCACTGGGTTCGGATTGTTGTCACAGGGCTGCTATCAAATAAGGGATAATTGCGGAGAATTATCCTGGCCGCCCGCATTCCAAGAGCACCTCATGGGTTCAGAAACAGAAATCGAGCTCAAATTCCTGTTCGCCCCGGATGACCTCGCCGTTCTGGAACAATCTTCCTTGATCGCGTCGTCCCTTGCCGAAGCAGAGCACCAGAGACTCAAAGCCATTTATTTCGATACCCCGGAAGGCAAACTCTGGAAGCAAGGCATTGGCTTGCGTATTCGCGATTGCGCCCGTCGAGATGGTGTCCAACGCATCCAAACCCTTAAATGCCAATTGTCGTCCGATCTCGAGCGAGGCGAATGGGAATCCCCACTTACAGGCGATACACCCGATCTGACGCTTTTTGATCAAACACCCCTGGCCGATTTTTTCGCCAAGCCCAAGATCGGCGACAGCCTGACCGCGATCTTCACCGTGGCGGTCGAGCGGAGATCCTTTCTCCTTCACAATGAGGGCGCGACGATCGAGGTCGCCCTTGACATCGGCCAGATCATCGCCGGGTCGCAAAGCTCGTCCGTGCATGAACTGGAACTCGAATTGAAAGCGGGCGAGCCAGCCGGCTTGCTCGACCTGGCGCGAAAATTTCAAGCCCATTTGCCATTGTCTTATTCCCCCGTCAGCAAAGCCGAGCATGGCCATATGCTTGCCCTTGGTCGCTGGGCCTTGCCGCCCAAAAGCACCAACCCGCGCTTGACCGAGGACATGAGCGCCACAGCAGCCTTCCAATCCATCGCACGAGCCTGTCTGCACGATTACACATTGAGCCTCATCGCTTTGGAGGGGCCAGATCCCATTGAAGCGGTTCACAAGGGCCGCGTCGCCCTGCGACGGCTACGCGCCGCCTTCAGCCTGTTCAAGCCTTTATTAGCAGACGAAACTTTTCCCAGGCTTGCGAACGAAGTGCGATGGATCGCGCGGCGTTTTGGAGAGGCGCGCGACCGCGACGTTTTGCAGACAGGTCTTTTCAACCCCGCCGCCGAGGCCGGCAAAATACCGGGCAGCCACCTTTTGGCGGAACTTATGGAACAGGCGCGTATCGCCGATTATTTCGCGCTTGCAAAGGACATACGCACAGCCCGTGCCCGAAGCTTTCTGCTCGATTTCAGCCTTTGGATTGAGCAAGGCGCTTGGCAGCATCATGCTTCCCAGCAGGCCGCGGAAAACGGGGCTTCCCTGGAAAACTTCGTCCGCCCCGCCCTGCGCGAACGCCGGCGCAAAATCGTGAGGCGCGGCCGAACACTCGTCAAGCTCACCCCGGAAGCACGCCACAGACTGCGTATCGCCGCAAAAAAATTGCGCTACATGGCTGATTTCTTTTTGGATGTGCCAAGCATAGCCCGTAACCGGCCATCCTATAAGATCATGCTCGAGGCGCTGGAAAAATTGCAGGCAAGCCTTGGAGAATTGCACGATCAGGATTTCAAAACCGCCTTTCTCGAGGCCGAATGGCCGAAACTTTCCGGACATGATGCCGCACTCTTTGCCGCCGGCCGGCTCTCGGCCGAGGGATGCGACGATGAGGAGATGCTCCTGAACGAAGCCCTTGAGGCCCATGCCACCCTGGTCAAGACCAAGGTGCTTTAACGAAGGACCGGCAAAATCAGGCGCAACGCCGCTAACGCTTGCGCTTTTCCGCCATGTCCCACCGGTCCCGCAGGATGCCCAATGGGACATTCTCAAATTTTTCGATCCATTTGAACAAACGAGCGTTCGGGAAAGGAATCCAAAGGTCGCCATTTGCGATCTTTGGGTTTAGATTCTTTCTGTCGTCATGATCGCGTTCGCAATGGCGATGAAAGACTAGGAGGAGTCTAATGAAACCATGCGGGTTGTTTTTGGCCGCGCTCTTAACCTTTGTCGCAGCTGCTTTCACGACCACACCCGGCACCGCGCTTTCCCTCGATCCGGCTGTAGTTGCCCAAAAGAACACAGACGCCGTTCCTGTCGTCTATTATCATCGGAGCGGCGGGTATTACCATCGCGGCGGGGGCGGATATTATCACCGGGGTGGAGGATATTATCACCGCGGGGGCGGAGCCTATTACCGGGGTGGCGGCTACTACCATCGGGGCGGCGGCTGCCGCTGGGTGAGTACACGCGTTCGCGGCCCGAATGGATGGGCCGTGAGACGTGTCTGGCGCTGCTACTGATGTGCGATCGATCAACCGCATACAAAGAAATGCCAGAAGACTCTAAACGAGACCCGAAGCGGTAGCGAGTCTTTAACAAAGCTTTTACACGACCATGGAAAGCATTTTCTGCTTCAGATGAAATGGAAGATGCTTTTCATCACTTTATTTTGATAGATGATCCTCACCCCAAACATTTGCACCGAGCTCGACTATCTGTTTCATCAAGAAGAACCGATATATCAGTAATTTAATGTTTCATCGGGCGGCTTGAGTCTTGGCAAATTTCTCAGGATATGCTCATCCTTCGGGAGGTCCAACTTCGCATGATCGTTTGGACCCTACACAGGGAGAGACCTCATGAAATTACACTGGCTACCTGTTATCGGCGCCCTTGCTTTTGGTGCTCTCGGCTTCGAGGACACGCCCGCCAACGCACTTTCAATCAATCAAAATGTCATTGCACAGGATAGTGCGCTCTCGATCACGGAAGCACAATGGCATCCAAGGCACCGCTGCCGTTGGGTCAATGTGCGCGTGCGCGGCGCCAATGGACGCTGGTTCTGGAGACGCGTCAGGCGCTGCTGGTAATTTACTCTCTCTATCAAGAGTTTATTTTTGAATTGTGCGATGCCACTGTACTTGATCACTCTCCCGAGCGGCAACATATCGTGGAGACAGAGGCTGTATAGTTTAATCATCCATATTACAGAATACAAATTTACAGCATCACTCATGCATCCGATTTAACGCGTGATGCTGTAAGTTGATTCAGCATCCTATTTAAAAATCGATAAGGAGAACCACACGATGCGTATCGCTTGCAGTCTGCTGGCCCTTGGGCTTTCGGTGATCGGATCTGGAACACCAGCCATCGCACCAGCCCAGGCTCAAGCCCTTCGCAATGCGATCACGGTGTCGTCTTCACAAAACTCCCTCATCGAGCCCGTGCAATATCGGCGATACCGGGGCGGTTATTATGGAGGGGGTTATTATGGCGGCGGCGATGTCGCGGGAGCCGCGATCGCGGGCGGTCTTTTGGGCCTTGCCGCCGGAGCGGCTATTGCCGGCGCCGCCAATTCCGCGCCGCCGCCTGGTTATTATGGTGGTGGGGCTCCCGTCGACCCGAATTGGATCGCCTATTGCGCGCGCAAATACCGCTCCTTCGACCCCGCAAGCGGAACCTATCTCGCCTACGACGGCAATCGGTATATGTGCCAATAAGACCCCGCGACAGCGGGGCAGCGGGGCAGCGAGGCGGCGCCTTTCCGCCGGTCCTTTTGAATTTTTGAATCGAGGCCAAAGCGCGCTGACGAGCACCAGCGCGCTTTTTTATGGGCTTTGAAAGTGAGCAAATGATCAGTTAATGAATTTTTTTTCGATCATGAATGCTTGTCTTTTCAGCCACCTATGCCTGACAGCGCGCGCGGCAAGGCCCGTCCAGCCGTTCCAAAGCTGGACAGTACGCAAGAATTCTTTTACCTTATCAGATAGATATTCATCAAGGCCGTGTTCCGCGACCGTGAGATCCTGTCGCTTGTACTTTGGCCCAGAACCTGTGACGAAAGGAGGCGCTTTCTTTTCACCGCCGCCCGATCCGGTGGCATGTCCATAGCGTAGACCGAACCCACCGCTTCCAAAGTGAACGTCAGGAAAGCGGCCTTCTCCAACAAGAGACTCGGCGGCCCTTGGGTTTCGT
The DNA here is from genome assembly GCF_000019845.1 of Beijerinckia indica subsp. indica ATCC 9039. Taxonomy (NCBI): domain Bacteria; kingdom Pseudomonadati; phylum Pseudomonadota; class Alphaproteobacteria; order Hyphomicrobiales; family Beijerinckiaceae; genus Beijerinckia; species Beijerinckia indica. The sequence continues at coordinate 2,712,923 of NC_010581.1, forward strand.
GCAGGCTTGCTGCGCCCATTTGACAGCCCCGAAAGCCTTGCTATCGCACCTTCTCGACACCAGACACCGAGAGTTGACGCGAGAGAAACGGTTCGGCCTTCTTAAAAGGAGGTTTCGCCCTCATGCAGGAACAAAGTTCAACGCTGCATCAGCAGTTCACTCCTAGCCCTGCCAAAGCAATCGCGCAACTCGAATTATCGCCCTATGCCGATCACATGATGCGACTGGCTGCAACAGTCGCCGCGATTTGTGGCGGTCTTTACGGTTACGATACAGGCATTATCGCTGGCGCTCTCATCCTCATCACGAAGGAATTTCAGCTCCAGGGGACCATGCAGGAGTTCGTCGCCGCGGCCATTCTCGCCGGCGCCGTGGCCGGTGCCTTAGCGACCGGCACCATGTCGGAGGCCATCGGCCGCAGACGGTCGGTGATGGTCATTACCATCGTCTATATTATCGGTGCCCTGGCCTGTGCCGCTGCCCCCGATGTCTGGTCGTTGATCGCCGCGCGTTTCTTTTTGGGACTTGCTGTCGGCGGTTCAACGCAGGTGGTACCCATGTATATTTCCGAGCTTGCCCCAGCCGAGCGGCGTGGCAAGCTCGTCACTTTGTTCAATGTCGCGATCGGCATCGGCATTCTGCTCGCCAATATCGTGGGTTTCACATTACATGAAAGCTGGTCCTGGCGCGCCATGGTCGCCGTCGCCGCGGTGCCCGCTTTGATCGTCTTCATCTCAATGTTTTTTCTGCCGCAAAGCCCGCGCTGGGCGGCGGAAAACATCGGCCTGCACGGGGCTCTCGATGCCTTGCGGCAGGTCCGCAATTGCCGTCACGCCATTCACAACGAGGTCAAACAGATCCAGGAGACCGCCCAAAAGACACGCGATGAAGATCGCGGCTGGCGCGGCCTTGGCCAGTCGTGGGTGCGCCCTGCCCTGGTGGCTGCCCTTGGCGTCGCCTTTTTCACCCAATGCGGTGGGCTGGAAATGATGATCTATTATGCGCCGACATTCCTCTCGCAAGCAGGCTTTGGCGCCTCTTCGGCCTTGCTGGCAAGCCTCGGCGTCGCCATCGTCTATTGCCTGATGACGCTCATCGGCTGCCTCAATGTCGACCGCATCGGGCGCCGTCGTCTCATGCTCATCATGTGCCCAGGCTCCGTGCTGAGCCTGATCGGGCTCGGCACCGTCTTCGCCCTGAATCCTCAGCCGGGCGGGCTTGGATCCTGGCTGATCGTCGCTTTTCTGCTGCTTTTTATTCTGTTTAATGCAGGGGGCATTCAGGTGGTCGGCTGGCTGCTCGGTGCGGAAATGTTCCCGCTCTCGATGCGGAGCCAGGCGACAAGTCTGCATGCTGCGACACTCTGGGGCAGCAATCTCATCGTCACCGGCACGGCCTTGAGCCTCGTCCATGTCCTCACGCTCGGCGGCACGATGTGGTTCTACGCCGGCGTCAATATCGTCTCCTTCCTGTTCGTTCTCTATTTCGTGCCGGAAACGGCGGGATCCTCACTGGAGGATATCGAAGCCGCCCTGAAGGAAAAGCGCTTCAGGCCGGATCGGGAACGGATCGGCATTCTGCAGAACGCCTGAACCGGCTTTCTCCTTCGATCAGGCTAAATTGCGATTGGACTTGATCACAAGAGAAGCAAACGGCAAAAGGGGCGCCTGGACGCAAGGTTTCGAACCTTGTCCGGCGCCCCTTTTCCATTCATTTCAGGTGATCCGCGCCATGCGCAAGACGTCAGACGGCCGTCCTCCCCGCGCATCGGTGGGCGCGGCCCCGAGAAAGGCTGGAACCAAGCCTGGCTTTTCAAAGCCTGGTTTTTCAAAGCCTAGTCCTTCAAGGCCTGGCCCTTCAAAGCCCAGTTCCAAGCCCGGCCCTTCCGCGCCTCCGCGTCCTTCCAAGACGCAAGGGTCCAAAGTCTCTTCGTTTAAAGGTCAGAAACCGCGTTTCGCGAAGCCCGTCCTCGCGGAACAAAAGGACGCGCAAGAGCCACAACGCATTGCCAAGGTCATGGCCCGTGCCGGGCTCTGCTCGCGCCGTGACGCGGAAGCCTGGATCGCGGAGGGTCGCGTCAGTGTCAACGGCACCGTCCTGACACAACCGGGCGTGAGCGTCAGCGACGAGGATGTGATTCTGGTCGATGGCGAAAAACTCGCTGCGCGCGGTCACACGCGGCTGTTTCTCTTCCACAAGCCGCGCGGACTGGTGACGACCAATCATGATCCTGAAGGCCGGCCCACCGTCTTCGATTATCTGCATGAGCGCCACCCAGACATGCCGCGCGTCCTCAGCATCGGCAGGCTCGACATCAATACCGAAGGGCTGTTGCTGTTGACCAATGACGGCGGGCTTTCGCGCCTGCTCGAATTACCGACGACCGGCTGGGTGCGCCGTTATCGCGTGCGCGCCAAGGGCACGACTGATCAGGCCGTGCTCGATCAATTGCGCCAGGGCATCACCATAGACGGCATTCATTATGCCGGCATGGAAGTCACGTTCGACCGCGAGCAAGGCGCCAATAGCTGGCTCACGCTGAGCCTGCGCGAGGGCAAGAACCGCGAGGTCAAGCGTGTGCTGGAACAGATCGGGCTGGAGGTCAATCGCCTGATCCGCCTCTCCTTTGGACCTTTCCAGCTTGGCGATCTGCCCGAGGGAGACGTCACAGAAGTGCGCACCCGCGTTCTGCGCGATCAATTAGGGCCGAGCCTCGCGGCGGCGGCGGGCGTCGATTGGACACGCCATGACGAGGATGCTGCCGAACCAGCAGCCCCCGAGCGCGCGAGAAAAACACCGTCAAAGACCAGAACAGAGGGCAAGTCCGTTACAAAATCCCACGGGGCAGCGCCTCGCCCTTCGTCCAGGACATTCACGAAAGACAAGCCGAGAGAAGACGAACATCCAGCGCGGACGGCCAAACCGGCACCACGCTCACGCAAACATATTTCGCTTCTGCGTGCTGAAGACGAAAACCGCAAGGGTGCGCCCCGCAAGCGCGTCGAAGCCCAAGAAATCGCCGACCGCCATGGTCGCGTGGTCACGGTCGAACATCGTGTGACAGCTGGACCCACGTCAAAGAGGGCCGAACCCGCAACGCGCAACGCAAAGCGTTTCGCTGCCGCCCATGCCGCCGCTGAGAAAGCCGAACGCTACGCCAAATTCGAGGCGAAAAAGGCGAAGGGTTTAGGCGGTGAAGCCCATGCATCTCGCGGCAAAGAAGGCAAGCCGAAAGGCGCTGTCCGCGGGAAACAGGATACGCGGCCCCAGAGCCGAAAGAGCCCTGTCGGCGGCGGCAAAAGTTTCAAGAAGAATTGAACCGCGTTTCACGGCACAAGGCTATTTTTTGAATGGCGAGTTTTGTCTTATGATCATGTCTGCAATGAATGCAGACATGATCATAACGACGCAATGACCTGTCCATTCAGGGAGGAATGATAATGCCGACACGCCGTTCTGTTCTCGCTGCTGTCCCCGCAGGAGTCGCCGTGATGTCCAGCTTGAATATCGCCAATGCGGCACAGACTACTGACACTGGCCCGCATGAATTGCCGAAGGGCGTCACCCTGTTGACGATCAAACAGAGCGATGGAACGGAAACACTCGGCGTAAAAACACCAAGTGGCATACTCGACGTCGTCAAGGCCGGCGATATCCTCAAATTAGAGGCTCCGAGGACGCTGGACAAGCTGCTGCGCACCGGCAGAATGAATGCGCTGGATACACTCATCAAGGCCGCAAACGCTTCTCCCTCGGCCAAACCGGCTTTTCTGGATGAATTTCATATCACCTATGGCAAGCTCTTGGCCCATCCGGGCAAGATCGTTTGCGTGGGCCTGAACTATAAGGCGCATGCGCGCGAAACCGGCCAGCCTGTGCCGAAGGTTCCCGTTCTCTTCAACAAATACAATAATAGCCTGGCGCCACATCAAGGCACGATCAAACTGCCGCCGAAGGATGTTTCCTATAAATTCGATTACGAAACCGAGCTGCTGATCGTCATGGGCAAGACCGCATCGAATGTGAGCGAAGCGGATGCCCTGAATTATGTTGCAGGCTATGCCATCGGCCATGATTTTTCCGCCCGCGACCTTCAATTCGATACGGGCGGTCAGTGGATGGCAGGAAAGACTCTTGATGGTTTTGCCCCCATCGGCCCCTATTTCGTCTCGGCTGATCTTGTTGGTGATCCGAACAATCTCCAACTCGAAACACGCGTCAACGGGGAAGTCCGGCAATCAAGCAATACCAATGACTTCATCTTCAATACGCAACAGATGATCGCTTATATATCGAAACTGTTTCCCCTGGAGCCCGGCGACATTATCTTTACGGGCACGCCGCAAGGCGTCATTCTCGGAATGCCGAAAGACAAACAAGTCTGGCTGAAAGCCGGCGACAAAATCGAAAGTTCAATTGAAAAACTCGGCGTTTTGCGTTTCGATCTGGCCTAATCCACCTCGCTGATCCCGACACGGCATGAGATATGACACCGGCAATGGTCTCATGCCTTCGAAAAAGCTCTGCAAACCAGAAATCAATCCATGCGTATTATCGGCGGGCGTTTCAAAGGTCGCGTCCTGAAAGGCCCGACGACATCAGCGATCCGCCCGACATCGGACCGTCTGCGCGAGACGCTTTTCAATATTCTCGATCATTCCTACGACGATCCGATTCGAGAGGCCAATATCCTCGATATTTTCGCTGGCACGGGTGCCATAGCCTGCGAAGCCCTTTCACGCGGAGCCCGTTTTGCCCTGCTCATCGAGGAGAACAAAGCCGCACAAGCTCTCATAAGCGCCAATCTAAACACTTTGGGCCTCACGGATCAGGCGCAAATCCAGCGGCGTGATGCGCGCAGGCTCGGCCCCCTGACACGGGACGCAAAGTTCGGTTTCGCCTTTCTCGACCCGCCCTATGGCCAGGGGCTCGTCACTCCGGTGCTGGAAAGCCTGCACAAAGGCGGCTGGCTGGAACCCGGCGCTCTCGTGGTCATCGAGGAAAGCGCGGAGACCCCTCTCATCCTGCCAGCCTCTTATAGGCTGGTTGAAACACGCACCTATGGCGAGACGCAATTACTCTTTGCCCGTTATCAGGAAGGGCCGCGCGACGCTTGAGGCAGCCAACGCTACGCAAGCCCGCTTAGTAGATTGGAATCTCAGCCTTTTCCACACGCAGATCCGGTTTCCACTCGATTCTCAGCGCAATCTTGACATTTTTCTTGCATCTTTCTCTTGCGCGCCGCGCCTTGGCGCTTCATGCTGGCCTATCCATGACAGCATGATGGAGAAGACCGTGACCATCATCGAACATGATTTCGGCAAGAAAGATCGCGACAAGGTTCGCCGTTTCTCACAGCTCCTCAGCCTCGAGGCACAACACGAGGCAAAAGTTCTCGCCAATCCCATTCCCTATATCGAACGCGCCACCGAGCGGATTTCGCAATTGGAAATGGCTTTGCTCGATGCCGCCAATGCCGCCAATTTCACGCTTGGCGAGAAACCCGCGGCAGAGCCGGAACAAGTCCTGATCGACAAAGCCGAATACGAGCGCCTCTTGCGCTGCAAGGCCCTCATCGAGAGCGCGATCAAGAAACTCTGACAGGTTTTCAGCGAAAGCCGTGAACAAGGCTGCAAACAAACAGGCGTCTGTTTGTTTGCAGCAGAGGCTTAAAACTGCACGCGCGCTCCAAAGGTAAACGTCCTCCCCGGAAAGGGATGATAAAGCGTATATTTATCATTATTGATATTATCGATCCCGAGATTGATCCAGGTCTGATCACTCAGTTTATATTGGGCACGCACATCGGCCACGATGAAACTGTCGAAGGCGCCGAACACCTGGGGAACGACATCGGTATTATCCAGCGTTGAATATTGCTTGCCGCTATAGCGCATGGCAGCGGTCAGCGCCCAGTTTGGCGTCGGATGATAAGTGACACCAGCTGTCACACGCCAATCGGGTACATAGGGCACATGTTTGCCGACAACTGTCGTGCCGGTGGAACTGGCCCAGCCCGCGTCCTGGAGAATGCGGGAATCGACATAAGTCACGCTGCCGAAGGCATCGACCTCATCAAAAATGAAATGATCCTTCTGCGCCGCCAATTCCACGCCGCTATTGCGGATGGCATCCACATTCATCGTGAAAGTGGTGGGCGTTTGGCTGACACCTAGAAAGCTGGTCTGAGCGATGATGGCGTCGGAGACATTCTCATTGAACAATGAGAGACGCACGTGGCCAGAGTCGAACTTCCGCACGATGGCCAGTTCCTCACTCAGCACATTCTCCGGCCGTAAATCAGGGTTGGGCACCGAAAAAGTCGCACCCGTCGCGACAATCTGATAAAGTTCCGTCACGGTCGGAAAACGATAGGCTTGGCCAAAGGAGCCTGTAATGTCCCATTCGGCCGAGGGCGCCCAGTTGAGCGACACCTTGGGCGAGAAGCGCACGGCATCCAGACTCGGCTGATTCTGGATAGTCGTACTGGTGATGACACCGGCACTCGTCGCATTGGTCGCGAGATTCAAACCGCCGAAAGCCTGCCATTGCTCCAGGCGTCCGCCGAGCGTGAATTTGACATTCTGCGCGAGGCGCCAGGCATCTTGCGCCCAGATGGCCTTGGTGACAGTGGTTCCACGGCTGTTCGTATAAAGGGAATTGCTCGATTCCGCATCGCTGTTCCAAACCGAGCTGGCATAAGTTGGATTGGTCAGAAAATAACGATCGGCATGCAGGCCGAAGCTGATCTCATGCTCGCTGCCCGGCCCCATAGGCCGCCAGATGCCATTGAAATCGCCATTGATCCAATTCGTGCCATCGAGCCGCGCGATCTTGCCATTGGTTGTAAACCCAGCGCCCGTCGCCGTCACGCCATAGGGGCTTTTCTGACTATCATACAGAAAATAATAATTGGAGACTGACAAATCCCAATCGAAGACACCACCTGTATGCGTCTTGAACGAGAGGGCATTGCTCAGATGCTGTTCCGTCAATGTATAATTATTGTTCGCGAAACTTGACTGACCCGCGAATGTCGCAGCCCCGGTATCATCACGCAGATAGGTCTGGACGGATGAATTGGTATGATTGGACCAGAAGCCAATCTGATAGGTCATTTGTAGCCAGGACGTAATATCATAAGCGAATTTGCCGGAAATATTGGCCATCTCGCTATGCAACAATCCACCGGCGCCAAGGACATTGGCCGGTGCGCCAAGCTTGTTCAAGGCGGCAAAGCCGCCCGTTGTATTTTTTGGAAATGTCGCGCTGGTGATGAAAGAAAGCGGCTGGCTATAGCTGTTTTGATAATTGCCGGTGATGAACCAGGAAAAATCACCGCTTCTATTGCCAATCACGACATTGGTTTGATCGGTCCGATAGGTATCTTTCGTGCCATAGCGGTTGAAAGTCTGGAACGCTTCGTTCTGACTCAGGACCGCGATCGGCTTATCGGGCATGCGCGTCGTGATCTGCAAAACGCCGCCCATGGAATTCCCTGGATAGGCGGCGGCAAAGGGACCATAGAGAAAATCAACGCGGTCGATCGCTTCGGGTGAGACGAGACCCCAGCGGGGCGCGCCCAGCGTATTATTATTGGCGATGAGAGCCGAGAGAAGGAGATCATCGGCATAGACGAGACTGCGGGCGCTGGAATTGACACCCCAGGTGCGCGTCGCGAGCGTCGGCTGCGTGTCACCGTAATTGCGTTTGCGCACGAAGAGACTGGGAAAATATTTCACCGAATCTTCCGTATCGATGATGTTGATCTTTTCCGCGATGGTTGCAGCCGTGGCGCTCTGCGATGTCTGTGGCAGCTGATATTTTTGCTTGATCGGCGGAACCGCGGCCGAGGCAAGCGAGGGATGATCGGCGGTGACGACGATATCCTGCAATTCCACAGGCTCTTGCGCTGTGGCCGGAGTCGAGAAGAACGAACTCGCCGAGGCTAGCAAAGTAACAGGAATATGGAGAACCAAGGCGCGATTGCGCGTCGGCCCGCGTGAAGTGGGTACCATGACGGAATTCCGGCGGAGCGCGCGAAGGCGTCAGCTCTCGCTATAAGAAAGAAAGAAAGAGGCAGGCGCGATCCGGCTTGCAGGCTCATGTGCGTCAAGCGGGTTCGGTCCTTGCGATGAGATGCAGTAGCCTCAAGCCTTCAAAGGCGGGCCGCGTGGATGTGCCGCGCTATAAGTCCTAGCAACGCGGAAGAAAACCGTCGCAGGGGGAAAGCCAGCAATCGCAACACTCAGGCGAGGAGTGAATCCGGCAGAAATGTCCGGTGGTGCCAGCCCCTCGTGGCCACCCGCGCAACAGGATAGGAAGAAATTGACGAGCGTGCAGGCATCATCCGGCGCGGCGGGCGCCTGAAGGGGGACCCCCTCATGATGACAAATATCCTGAAGGGCGGAGGCAAGATCGAAATCCGCGCGCGAGGGGGCCGGCACGAAAGCCAGAATGAGTGCATGCAGAACGAAAACATAGGCCGCGAGCGCGGCGATCAAACGCCGCTCCTGTCCCGCCTGCCGTTTCGCCGAATGCCCCACAAAATTCTCCAGGCACTATGCTTCAGAATTGGCGCGAAAGACATTCGGCCTTCAAGCATTGCCTGGGCATTATGACACGATGGTATCGGCGTATCCAGATACCGACCAGGAAGAAGCGCAAATTCTCGGCCGTCAGCTCATTTGTCGCAACAAAAGTCTGCGAATTTTGGCAAGCCCGGTTCCCAGATCATCATGAGAGGCGATCGTCCCCGCGAGACTGCCATCACCATTGATCAGGAAAATCCCCCCTGTATGGTCGAGGTCGTAAGACCCGTCGGAGCGGCCCACGGGCAGGCTTGCAATATGATATTCGCCGAGCATGCTCTTGACGGCATCCACCCGTCCACTCAAACCGATGAAATGGCCCGCGAAATTCTGCAGATAGTCATGCAGCACGGCTGGCGTATCGCGTTCGGGATCGACGGTCACGAAAACGAAGGGAAGCGAGGCGGCTTTGTCGCCCAGTTGCGCCTGCCATAGGCTCATATCGGCAAGCGCGGTCGAGCAAATATCCTGACAATGCGTGTAGCCGAAGAACAGAACCAGAGGGCGTCCGCTGAACCGCGCCTGCGTGACCTCGGCACCATTCTGATCAACGAGTTCGAAAGGGCCACCGAAATGGGCTGCATCGGCTGCATGCATACGCCCACCATTGCGCATCACAGAGCCCAAGGCAAAAACACCGCCAACGAGGATCGTGCCCGCGATCAAGCCTGAGAAAATAAAACGCCCGGTCACGCGCACTCGCATCGGCGATCTTCCCTGATCAGGTGGCCAAGGAGAAAATAAATCCACCGCGAAGGTTTAAACATTTTAGCAGGTCAGCTCAACCTTCGAAGTCGAGCATGATCCGCGTCATTCTCACACTTCGATCACCAGAACATGGACCGCGGGCTTCTTGCCCCAGGCCGCGGCGACGGCATTGCGCACGGCCTTCTCAATCGCCGAGGAGACAAGATCAGCATCGCGTCGCTTCTGACGCGGCAGATGATCAAAGGTCTGAAAGAGAGCTTCGTCAACAACCGCATCGATCACGGCGCCATCCTGGGTCCGGCCCGGCATGCCAGCAATCACCACATCCGGCACGCCGGCCAGATCGCCCTTCGCGGTAATCGCCATACCGATGGTCACGATCCCTGAAAAAGCAAGCTTCTGTCGCGCGCGCAAAGCATCGTCATCGGCCTTGATCAGGCTGTTGCCGTCTTTGTAGAGACGACCAGAAGGCACCTCACCGATAATCGCGGCCTGGCCCGGCGCGAGAACAACGAGATCTCCATTACGGGCGCGCACCACTTGCTCGGCCCCATGCTCCAGTGCGAAACGCGCATGTTCGGCAAGGTGAATCTCCTCACCATGAGCCGGGACGGCGATTTTCGGCCGCACCCAGCGATAGAGCTGTTCCACCTCGCCACGCCTTGGATGTCCAGAGGCATGCACGAGGGCATTACGATCGGTGATGACCTCGACACCGGCACGGATGAATTGATTGATGATCCGCCCGACATCCCGCTCATTGCCGGGAATGGTGCGGGAGGAGAAAATCACTTGATCGCCAGGGCTCAGATTGACGATCTGATGCTCGCCTTCGGCGATCCGCGCGATCGCCGCACGGCTCTCACCCTGGCTGCCGGTGGCTAGAACCACGACTTTGTCACGCGGCAGATGCGGATAGGCATCCATGGAGAGAAACAGGGGAATGCCATCCAGATAGCCGAGATCGCGGGCAATGCCGACGACCCGCTCCATGGCGCGCCCGACCAGAACGACATTGCGCCGCGCGGCCATGGCGGCCTCGGCGACCGCGCGGATACGCGCGACATTGGACGCAAAGGTCGTGACGATAACACGGCCCGTCGCATTCAAAATAATATCCCGCAATGCCCGCGCGACATCGCCTTCCGAAGGGCTGATACCTTCACGCAGAATATTGGTCGAATCGGAGATCAAAGCCAGAACGCCTTCATCGCCGATCTCGGTCAGGCGCTTGGCATCGGTCTCCTTGCCAAGACCCGGCTCGGCATCGATCTTCCAATCGCCGGAATGAATCAGAGTACCGGCTTCCGTGCGGATCGCCAGGGCGCAGCTTTCGGGGATGGAATGCGCCATGGGAATGAATTCGATCGTGAAGGGATCGAGACGCAAAACCTCTCCCTGATCGACAGTCAGCAGGGGAACATCTGGAGCGCCGGGCTCCGCCAAACGCTTGGCCTCGAGCAAGCTCGCCGCAAAACGCGTCGCATAGATAGGGCAACCGAGGCGCGGCCAAAGATCGGGAAGCGCCCCGATATGATCCTCATGGGCGTGAGTGACGATGATCGCGACCAGATCCTGACGCAATTTCTCGATGAAGGCTGGATTGGGCAGGATGAGGTCGATGCCGAAATGTTCCGGCCCCGCGAAAGCAAGACCGCAATCGACCGCTATCCATTTGCGCTTGGTTTTGGGTCCGAAGCCATAGAGGGCGAAATTCATCCCGATTTCGCCGAGACCACCCAGGGGCACGAAGACCAGTTCGTTCGCAACCTCACTCATCGCGGAGACCTTCCCTCTCCACGCCTAGAAAGATCAAAACGTGACGGGGAGAACGAGACGTTTCGGGGAGAAGTTGAGGAATGGAATTCAACCAAGGGGGCTCGAACCGAACTTCTGGACTGTCACCCCAAATCATTCCCAAAAATCCCGTTCTACATTGCCTTTGAATCATCAGAAGGCGGCGCATTCAAGAAAACATCCCCGGCTTCGATCACTTTTTCGCCCTGCGGTCCAGTGAGAATCAAACGCCCTTGTGCGTCAATAGACTTGAAAATTCCCTCGATCCGCCCGTTCGGCCGCACGATTTGGATCGTACGGCCGATATGCGCTGCATATTTCAGCCATTCGACGCGGATTTGGCCAAATTCCTTTCCGCCTGCCCAAACTTCAAGCCATCGCGCCAAACTGGCTGATAGCGCCCGAAACACATGCTCAGGCCCGATTGGTTTTTCAGCCAATGCTGCATCACCAATCTTGACCAAGGCTGTCGCCGGATAAGGCGTATTGTCAGGATGGGACCGACAATTGACACCAATACCGATGACGCAGGCGCGGCCTCCACCCGGAAGCGGCGTCGATTCCAGAAGGATGCCTCCGAGTTTAGCCTCCGCGAACAAGAGATCATTGGGCCATTTGATCCCTAGGCGCGGATCAGCATCCACCAGGGCGCGCACGCTTTCCGCGAGTGCGACACCCGCCACAAATCCTAGTTCCGAAAGATGCAATGGAGGTGCCGGATCGAGCAAGAGCAGGCTTGCATAGAGATTGCCGGCAGGCGAGGACCAAGTGCGGCCCAGGCGACCTCGGCCTCCAGACTGTTCATCGGCGACGATCCAGAGACGACCCGGATCGCCGGCCCTGGCCCGTGCCAGGGCTTCATCATTGGTGGAGCCAAGCTTTTCGAAATGGGCCAGTCGAAAGGCACGCGCGACGGCCTGTTCATCCAAGTCAAACAGCAGAGTCAGTCCTTCGGATAGGAGACAGGGACTCTGCTGCCATGAGCGTCACGATCAAAACAGCGACCTTGCCGCCACGGTGGTCGCTTCCACGAAGGAGCCGGGATAGACACACAAGAGCAGAACGGCGAGACCGGTCACGATCAAAACCGCCGCAAGAGTCGGCGTAGGCCTGTCGAAAGCCGGGGCGGGATCGTCGAAATACATCACCTTGACGATCCGCAGATAATAATAGGCGCCCACCGTGCTGCACAAAACGCCGATCACAGCGAGCGGATAGAGATGCGCCTGGATCGCCGCATTGAAGACATACCATTTGGCGAAGAAACCCGCGAGCGGGGGTATGCCGGCCAGCGAGAACATCATGATCGCCAGGAAGAAGGCCATAGACCCACGTGTGCGCGCAAGGCCAGCGAGATCGCTGATCTGTTCCACATTAACGCCATTGACCCGCATGGAAAGGATCGCGGCGAAAGTCCCAAGCGTCATGACGAGATAGATCGCCATATAGGCCAGCACGCCTTGAATTCCGGTTTCGGTGCCGGCTGCAAGACCGACCAAGGCGAAGCCCATATGGCCGATCGACGAATAGGCCATCAGCCGCTTGATATTGGTCTGGCCGATCGCGGCGAAGGAACCGAGCGCCATCGACAGGATCGAGATGAAGACAATGATCTGCTGCCATTGCGGTTTGATACCGGCAAAGGCGGTGATCATGATCCGCATTGTGATGGCGATGGCGGCCAATTTTGGAGCCGAGGCAAAAAAGGCGGTAACCGGCGTCGGAGCGCCTTCATAGACATCCGGCGTCCACATATGGAACGGCACGGTGGACATTTTAAAGGCGAGGCCCGCGGTCAGGAAGACGAGGCCAAACACGACGCCGAGCGAGGTCTCACCATGCAGAGCCGTCGCAATGCCCGTGAAATTCACAGTGCCGGCGAAGCCATAGATCAGCGATGCACCATAAAGGAGCATGCCCGAGGACAAGGCGCCGAGCACGAAATATTTGAGGCCAGCCTCGGAGGCCTTGACGTCATCGCGATGGAAAGCCGCGATGACGTAAAGCGCGAGCGACATCAATTCGAGGCCGAGATAGAGCGCGATGAGCCCGGTGGCCGAAATCAACATCAGCATGCCGAGTGTCGACAGAAGAATGAGGATCGGAAATTCGAATTTGTCGATTTTCTCGCGCGCGAGATAGGTCTGCCCCATGATCAGGCTGACGAGCGAGCCGATCAGAACCAGCACTTTCATGAAGCGCCCAAACGCATCGTCGATGAAGGACCCATCGAACAGAACCGCCTGGGTTTTGGTGCCGAGGACGAGGGTCAAGATGGCGATGCCGAGCAATCCGACCGCCAGTTCTGTCATCGGCCCGTCGGAGTCCTTACCCCGGATCGCGCCGATGAGAATGAGCAACAACACACCACCCGCCAGGATGAGTTCTGGAAGGGCATGCGCGAGAACGACGGGAAGCGGGGTCATCGATCAAGCCTTTTACACGATTTGGGCACGGGATCGCGACGTGACGATTCCAACGCGATTCCAATTCATTGACGCCACCCCTCCCCTTTTCATGGAGGGGGTGACCGATGGATCAGGGGATGGCAACGGGAGAAACAAGCGATGCCGTATGCGCAAGGGAAAGTGCCGCGTCATAACCCCGGATAAGAGCTTCAACCGACGCCGCACAACCATCGAGAATGGGAGCGGGATGCACCCCATAATAAAGTGTCAAAACGATCAGGGGCGCGAGAAGAGCGATTTCGCGTCCCGAAAGATCGAGCAGCGTCTTCAAGTTCGCTTTTTCCAAGGCCCCGAAAAGGACCCTGCGGTAGAGATAAAGCGCATAGGCCGCCGAGAAAATGACGCCTGTCGCCGCAAAGAGAACAACGGTGCTGTTGATCTGGAAAGTGCCGATCATGGTGAGGAACTCACCGATGAACCCGGACGTGCCCGGCAGACCGACATTGGCCATGGTGAAGATCATGAAGGCCGTGCCATAGCGCGGCATGCGCTCGACAATACCGCCATAGGCCGCGATGTCACGTGTATGCAGCCGGTCATAGACAACGCCGACGCACAAGAACAAAGCGCTGGCGACAATGCCATGCGACACCATCTGGAAGATGGCGCCCTGCACGCCCTGCTCCGTCATGGAGAACAGCCCCATGGTCACGAAGCCCATATGAGCCACGGACGAATAAGCGATCAGCTTCTTGATATCATTCTGAACGAGCGCGACCAGCGACGTATAGATGATGGCGATCACCGACAAGGCGAACACGAGCGGCGCGAAATAAGCCGAGGCCTCAGGGAACATGGGCAGGGAGAAGCGGATGAAACCGTAACCACCCATCTTCAGGAGAATGCCGGCCAGAATGACCGACCCCGCCGTCGGCGCCTCGACGTGAGCGTCCGGCAACCAGGTATGGACCGGCCACATCGGCATTTTGACGGCAAAGGAGGCAAAAAAGGCAAGCCACAGCCATTTCTGCATGGAGGCCGGAAACGCTGTCTTCAGAAGGACCGTAATATCGGTCGTCCCGGCGATCCCATACATGGCCATGACGGCGAGCAGCATCAGAAGCGAGCCGACGAGCGTATAGAGGAAGAATTTAAAGCTCGCATAGATGCGGCGCGGTCCACCCCATATGCCGATGATGAGGAACATCGGAATGAGGCTGCCTTCGAAGAAGAGATAGAAGAGAATGGTGTCGAGCGCGGTGAAGACGCCGAGCAGCAGGCTCTCCAGGATCAGGAAGGCCACCATATATTCCTTGACGCGGGTCTGGATCGATTCCCACGACGCAAGGATACAGAAAGGCATGAGGAAGGCTGTCAGCACCAGGAACGGGATCGACATGCCATCGACACCGAGCTTGTAAACGAGCCCGAGCCCGAACCAGCTCTTTTCCTCAATGAGCTGGAAGGCCGAGGAGGCCGGATCGAATTGCGTATAGGCATAGACCGATAACGCAAAGGTGATCAGGGTCGTGATCAAGGCGGCCCAGCGCGCGCTGGAACGGCTGGCTTCACTGTCTCCCGGCAGCAACGCGATGAAGAGCGCGCCGACGAGGGGCAGGAAAATGAGGGCTGAAAGAATACCGAAGCCGAACATTAGTGCACACCTCCGACGACATAGAAGGTGACGATCGCGGCGACACCGATGAGCATGGCGAATGCGTAATGGTAGATGTAACCGGTCTGCAATTTCACGACGCGCCGGGTGACATCGATCACGACAGCAGAAACCCCGTCCGGTCCGAAACGATCGATGAACCCTTGATCGCCCCTCTTCCAGAACAGCCGGCCGAGCCAAAAGGCGGGACGGATCAGAATGAGGTCATAAAGTTCATCGAAATACCATTTGTTCAGCAGGAAATTGTAGACGAGCGGATTGGTCTGCGCCCAGCGCTGGGCTGTGCCCGGTCTCAGGATATAAACATAAAGCGAGACCAGAAAACCAAGAGCCATCATGAAGGTCGGTGCAAGACCGGCAAGACGCGGAATTTCCTCCATTTGATGGAAAATATGGTTGTTTGGTCCATAGAACAGAGCCTCTTTCCAGAAGCCTTCCTGGCCTTCCCCGATGAAGGAATGATCGAACAAGAGACCCGCGAACACGGCGCCGGCGCCAAGGATCAGCAAAGGCAGACGCATGACGAAGGGCGGCTCATGCGGTTCGAGCGCATGGGCATGGCCATGATCGTCGTGTCCGGAGGCATGGGCATGCCCGTGATCATCATGGGCCGCATGGGCATCCGCGCCCCAGTGAGCCGGACCAAAGAAGGTCATGAACACCAGGCGCCAGGAATAGAAGGATGTAAGGCCAGCGGCGACGACCGTCGCGACATAACCATAGAGGGCGCCCGTGCGCTCAGAAGCGAAGGCCGCCTCGATAATCGCATCCTTGGAAAAATAACCGGCTGTCAGCGGAAATCCGGTCAGCGCCAGCGTGCCGAGCGTCATCATCCAGAAGGTGAAGGGAATGCGGTCCCGCAGCGCGCCCATCTTCCGCATGTCCTGCTCATGATGCATGGCATGGATCACCGAGCCGGCGCCAAGGAACAGAAGGGCCTTGAAGAAGGCGTGGGTGAATAGGTGGAAGATACCCAGTGAATAACCACCAACGCCGAGCGCCACGAACATATAGCCGAGCTGCGAGCAGGTCGAATAAGCGATGACGCGTTTGATATCGTTTTGCACAAGGCCGACAGTGGCGGCGAAGAAAGCCGTCGTCGCACCGATGATCGTGACGAAGGAAAGAGCGACAGGAGCCTGCTCGAACAAGGGTGAGAGGCGAGCAACCATGAAGACGCCGGCGGTCACCATTGTCGCCGCATGGATCAGAGCGGAAACCGGGGTCGGTCCCTCCATCGCGTCGGGCAACCACGTATGCAGCAGGAATTGCGCGGATTTACCCATCGCGCCCATGAATAACAACAGGCATGTGATGGTCATGGCATCGAAATCATGTCCGAAGACATGCAAGCTCTTGCCGGCAAGGCTGGGAGCCGCGGCGAAGACCTGATCGAAGCTCACCGAATGGGTGAGGAGGAAGACCAGGAAAATTCCAAGCAGAAAGCCAAAGTCGCCGACGCGGTTGGCGACGAAAGCCTTGATGGCGGCGGCGCAAGCGGAAGGCTTTTCGTACCAGAAGCCGATCAGAAGATAGGACGCAAGACCGACACCTTCCCAGCCGAAGAACATCTGCACCAGATTATCCGCCGTCACCAAGGTCAACATGGTGAAGGTGAAGAAGGAGAGATAGGCAAAGAAGCGCGACCGTGAGGGATCCTCGTGCATATAGCCGATCGAATAGAGATGCACGAGCGCCGAAACCGTCGTGACGACGACGAGCATGACCGCCGTCAGCGTGTCGATGCGCAAGGCCCAATCGACCTGAAGCGCGCCAGAGTCGAACCAGGGAGCAAGAAGCTCGGTGCGCGCGGGAGCAACACCAAGGCCGACCTGCACGAACGTGATCCAGGACAACAGAGCCGCGACGAACAACAGGCTCGTCGTGACGATTTCCGAGGCTCGCGCGCCAATGACGCGTCCGAAAATCCCGGCAATCAGAAAGCCGGCCAGGGGGAGGAAGACGATTGCGGCATGCATAACCGGCTCAACCCTTCATCATATGAATGTCTTCGACCGCGATGGAACCGCGATTGCGATAGAAAGTAACGAGAATGGCGAGGCCGATAGCCGCCTCCGCCGCTGCGACCGTCAGGATGAACAGAGCGAAGATCTGTCCCGTAAGATCGCCGAGAGAGGCCGAGAAGGCGACGAGGTTGAGATTGACCGAGAGGAGGATCAATTCCACCGACATCAGGATGATGATAATATTCTTCCGGTTGAGGATGATGCCGGCGACACCGATCGTGAACAAGATCGCGGCAACCAGAAGATATTGGGTGAGCGGGACCGTCATGGTTTTCGACCTCGTTCGTTTGGCGTCACAGGCCCTGGCCAGAAGCCACTTTGCGGATTTCGATAGCATCCACAGGGGTTCTGGCGTTTTGAGCCGCGATGTCCTGGCGCTT
The DNA here is from genome assembly GCF_000019845.1 of Beijerinckia indica subsp. indica ATCC 9039. Taxonomy (NCBI): domain Bacteria; kingdom Pseudomonadati; phylum Pseudomonadota; class Alphaproteobacteria; order Hyphomicrobiales; family Beijerinckiaceae; genus Beijerinckia; species Beijerinckia indica. Next base: position 2,730,509 of record NC_010581.1, read on the forward strand.
GACGCCAACCTTATGGCGCAGTGTCAGAACGATGGCGCCGATCATGGCGGTCAACAGAACCATAGCCGCCGCCTGGAATAGATAGAGATATTGAGTGTAGAGCACGCGGCCGAGCGCCATCGTATTCGACATGCCGGGCGGCACGGGCGTCGCAATGGCGGTGACAGAGCCAGAGCCCGCGACCCAGGAGCCAAGGACAAGGAACAGTTCGACGAGAACGACCGCCCCGATCAAGGCCCCAACCGGCAGATATTGGAGAAAGCCCTGTTTGAATTCGGTGAAGTCGACGTCGAGCATCATCACGACGAAGAGGAACAAAACCGCGATCGCGCCGACATAGACGACGACCAGGATCATCGCCAGAAATTCAGCGCCGAGCATGACGAAGAGTCCCGCCGCATTGCAGAAGGCGAGAATCAGAAACAGGACGGAATGGACCGGATTGCGCGCCGCGATGACCATAATGGCCGACACGATCATGACGGTCGAGAAGAGCGTGAAGAAAAACGCCTGAACATCCATGATCGGTTCCTCAGCGATAGGGCGCGTCGAGAGCGATATTCCGTGCGATCTCGCGCTCCCAGCGGGCGCCGTTCTGCAGGAGCCGATCCTTGTCGTAATATAATTCCTCGCGTGTCTCGACCGCGAATTCGGCGTTCGGACCCTCGACGATCGCATCGACCGGACAGGCTTCCTGGCAGAAACCGCAATAGATGCATTTCACCATGTCGATATCGTAGCGGGTCGTGCGGCGGGTTCCGTCATTGCGGCGGGGACCCGCCTCAATGGTGATCGCCTTGGCCGGACAGATCGCCTCGCAAAGCTTGCAGGCGATGCAGCGTTCCTCGCCATTGGGATAACGGCGTAGCGCATGTTCGCCCCGATACCGTGGCGATTGTGGATTCTTCTCGTGCGGATAATTCAGCGTCGGCCGCGGCTTGAAGAAATAGCGCATGGACAACGCGAAAGCGCCCACGAATTCCTTGAGAAAAAGCGCCTTAGCGGCAGAATCGAGTCTCATATCGTTTCCTTGCCGAAGCATGTGCCCTACACCCGAAAGTGGCGGCGCATGTTCTTTTCCGTGGCTCTATTGCCCCATGCCCGCGCCCCAGCCGGTAGCGTGCAAGACGCCGGCGACCAGAACGACCATGAACAGTGAGATCGGCAAAAACACTTTCCAGCCGAGCCGCATCAATTGATCGTAGCGGTAGCGCGGCACGAAGGCTTTCACCATCGCGAACATGAAGAAGAACAGCGAGGCCTTGAGCGTGAACCAGATGACGCCCGGCACCCAGGTAAAGGGTGGGAAGGGAATGGGTGACAGCCAGCCGCCGAAGAACATGATCGTCATCAAGGCGCACATGGTCATGATCGCCACATATTCGGCAAGCATGAACAGCATGTAGGGGGTCGAGGAATACTCGACCATGAAGCCGGCGACGAGCTCCGATTCGGCCTCGACGAGATCGAAAGGCGGGCGGTTGGTCTCGGCAAGCGCCGAGATGAAGAAGATGACGAACATCGGGAACAAAGGAATCCAATACCAGCCCAGAATGCCGAACTTGGTATCTTGCGCCACCACGATGTCATTGAGATTGAGCGAGCCGGCACAGAGCAGCACCGTCACAATGACGAAGCCGATCGAAACCTCATAGGAAACCATCTGCGCCGCTGAGCGCAGGGCCGAGAGGAAAGGATATTTCGAATTCGATGCCCAGCCGCCCATGATGACGCCATAAACGCTGAGCGAGGAAATCGCGAAAATATAAAGAACGCCGACATTCAGATTGGCGATCGCCCAGCCATCGCTTAACGGAATGACCGCCCAGGCAGCCAGTGACAACATGCCCATGACGAAGGGGGCAAGAAGGAAAATGCCCTTATTCGCGCCATCCGGGATTACCGGTTCCTTGAACACGAATTTCAGCATGTCGGCGAAGCTCTGGAAGAGCCCGAAGGGGCCGACGACATTGGGTCCGCGCCGCAATTGCACCGCCGCCCAAATCTTCCGGTCGGCGTAAAGCACGTAAGCGATAAAGACGAGGAGGACCACCAAGAGCACGAGGCTCTTGACGATCATCAGGAGGAAAGGAAGCACCCAGCTAGTATCGCTCATCGCCAACACACCTTGAGTTTACTTTATTCGGCCGCCTGGCGCGCGAGGCCCTGCGCCAGGGCCGCGCATTCAGCCATCACGCCGGAAGCGCGGGCGATCGGATTGGTGGCATAGAAATCGACGACCGGTGACACAAAGGGAGCTTTGTCGAACTCTCCTGTTGCCACAAAGCGCGCCGGATCGATCGCCTCGGGCGCGGCAATATCATCGATTTCAGCAAAATGCGGGTGCGCCGCATAGAGCTCGGCCCGTAACCGGGCCAGAGAATCAAAGGGCAGCCGCACACCCAGGATCTCAGATAAAGCACGCAGGATCGCCCAATCCTCGCGGGCTTCTCCGGGTGGGAAACTCGCCCGATCGGACCATTGCACACGTCCTTCCGTATTGACGTATGTGCCCGATTTTTCCGTATAGGTCGCGCCCGGCAGAATGACATCGGCACGCGCCGCACCCCGGTCACCGTGAGTCCCTTGATAGATCACGAAAGCACCAGGCTCAATGGCGATTTCATCCGCTCCCAGATTGAAGAGCACATCGAGCGCACCAGCCTTCGCTTGCGCCTGCGCATCCAGGCCGTTCACCCCGGGTACAAAGCCGAGATCGAGGGCTCCAACCCGGGCGGCCGCCGTATGCAACACGCCGAAACCGTTCCAACCATCCTTGATGACGCCAAGCGCCACGGCGGCCTTGATCGCCAAAGCCAGGATTGCCGCGCCATCGGATCGCGCCAAAGCACCCTGGCCAATCAGCAGGACAGGCTTTTCCGTCTTCGCAGGCGGGTTTTTGAGAAGCGCCATCAGCGTTTCGGGACCCGCGCCGAGATAATCGTAAGGATAAGTCAGATCGGCCTGTTCGCCGATGAGATGAATGGGGAAGCGACCCTTGAGCCAACGCTTGCGGATACGGGCATTGAAAACCGGCGCTTCCTTGCGCGGATTGGCGCCGACGATCAGCAAGGAATCCGCGTCATCGATTCCAGCGATGGTCGGGTTGAAAAGATAGGATGCGCGGCCGAGTTTCGGATCAAGCTTGACGCCATCTTGCCGAGCATCGAGATTGACCGAGCCTAATTTGCCGAGGAGGCTTTGCAAGGCGAAGAGATCCTCGACGCTGGCGAGATCGCCGGCAATCGCGCCGATACGGGCAGGATTCGTCGCCTTCACCTTTTCGGCAATGGTCGCGAAAGCTTCCTGCCAGGAGGCCGGCACAAGTTTGCCGCCCTTACGGACATAGGGCTTATCGAGACGGCGTGTCTTCAAACCATCGACGATCTGCCGCGCTTTGTCGGAAATCCATTCCTCGTTCACGACATCATTGACGCGCGGCAGGATACGCATCACTTCCCGCCCGCGTGTGTCGATGCGGATCGCGGAACCCAAAGCATCCATAACATCGATGGATTCGGTTTTGACCATTTCCCAGGCCCGCGCCCTGAAGGCCGATGGCTTGGGGAGCAACGCGCCAACCGGGCAAAGGTCGGCGACATTGCCTTGCAACTCCGATGTCATCGCCGTTTCGAGATAGGTCGTAATCTCCATATCCTCGCCGCGACCGATCGCGCCCATGTCGCTGGTCCCGGCGACTTCCGCCGTAAACCGGACGCAACGCGTGCAATGAATGCAGCGGTTCATCGAGGTGCGCACGAGGGCACCGATATATTTATCCTCGACCGCGCGCTTGTTCTCGATATAGCGCGAGGAATCGACGCCAAAGGCCATGGCCTGGTCCTGCAGATCGCATTCACCACCCTGATCGCAGATCGGGCAATCGAGAGGGTGATTGACGAGCAGGAATTCCATCACGCCTTCGCGCGCCTTTTTCACCATGGGGGATTTGGTGAGGACGACAGGCGGCTCGCCATTGGGGCCGGGACGCAGATCGCGCACAGCCATGGCGCAGGAGGCCGTAGGCTTGGGCGGCCCGCCCTTGACCTCAATGAGGCACATCCGGCAATTGCCGGCGATCGAGAGGCGCTCGTGGAAACAGAAACGTGGAATTTCCGCGCCCGCCGCCTCACAGGCCTGCAGCAGCGTATATTCCGGCGGTACGTCGATTTCTACGCCATCGACGATGAGTATGCTCATCTTTCAGGCTCCAAATTGCAGACGCCGTTTTGCGGGTCTTCAAGCCTTGCCCAGGTCTCGATCTGTTTTGACAAGATCATCACAGACGCCCTGAGGTGTTGGGATGCGGATTAGCGGAATCCAATTGCTCGTGGACGAGCCCTAGACGGTGTTCGATCCTGTGCAAGCGCTCATCGAGCTGATCGAGACGGCCACCAAGCCCTGCGAGCAGGACTTCGACCTGAGCGCTTTGGGCCTGTGTCTGCCCGGCTTCGATCATCGTCAAACGCTCTTGCACATCCTTGAAATCATCACGTGTCCGCGCAAAGAGGGTTTCGAGGCGATACAGCGATTCTTTCACCAAGGCACCCATGTCTTTATCCATAGGAACGCCTTTATCAGTGGGAGAAGCCATCGTCGTCGCCACGATCATCGCACCTATTCAGCCGCGACACCGAAATCGCGGATCGGTTCGCTATGCGGATTAGCCGCATATTGATCGATCTTCTTTTCGATTTCCGAGCGGAAATGACGGATCAGGCCTTGCACCGGCCAAGCGGCCGCATCTCCCAAGGCGCAGATCGTATGACCTTCAATCCGGGTCGTGACATCCAGCAACATGTCAATCTCACGCTTTTGTGCGCGGCCTTCCGCCATGCGGGTCATCACGCGCCACAGCCAACCCGTCCCCTCGCGGCAGGGCGTGCATTGGCCACAGCTCTCGTGTTTATAGAAATGGCTGAGCCGCGCGATGGCACGCACAATATCCGTGGATTTATCCATCACGATGACGGCCGCCGTGCCAAGACCGGATTTCAACCCGCGCAATGTATCGAAATCCATCGGCGCGTCGATGATCTCATGCGCCGGCACACAGGGCACGGAAGAGCCACCGGGAATGACAGCCAGAAGATTATCCCAACCGCCGCGAATACCGCCGCAATGCCGGTCGATCAACTCCCGGAACGGGATCGACATGGCTTCCTCAACATTGCACCGCTTGTTCACATGGCCGGAAATACAGAAGAGCTTGGTGCCGGCATTATTCTTGGCGCCAAAGCTCGAAAACCAAGCCGCGCCACGCCGCAGAATGGTCGGCGCGACAGCAATCGATTCCACATTATTGACTGTCGTCGGGCAGCCATAAAGGCCCATATTGGCGGGGAATGGCGGCTTCATGCGCGGCATGCCCTTCTTGCCCTCGAGCGATTCGAGAAGAGCCGTTTCTTCGCCGCAGATATAGGCGCCCGCACCATGGTGGACGTAAATATCGAAAGGCCAGCCGTGGATATTATTCTTGCCGACCAGCTTGGCCTCATAGGCCTGGGCGACGGCGGCCTCGAGCCTCTCGCGTTCGAAAATATATTCACCGCGAATGTAAATGTAGCAGGCATGCGCCTCCATCGCGAAAGAAGCGATGAGACATCCTTCGATCAGAAGATGGGGATCATTGCGCATGATCTCCCTGTCCTTGCAGGTGCCCGGCTCGGATTCATCGGCATTGACGACGAGATAGGAAGGACGCGCCGGATCGGCCTTGGGCATGAAGGACCATTTAAGGCCAGTCGGGAAACCGGCCCCCCCACGCCCACGCAGGCCGGAAGCTTTCATCTCATTGAGAATCCAGTCCTTGCCCTTATCAATCAAGCCTTTGGTATTGTCCCAGGCGCCGCGTGCCATGGCGCCCTTGAGACCCCAATCGCCGTAGCCGTAAAGATTGGTGAAGATGCGGTCCTTGTCCTCAAGCATGGACAATCCCTCTCTTATTTCTGCGCCGGCTTGTCGCCGGGTGCAGTCGTTTTTAAAGATTGCGGCCCGGAGAGACCATCGGTGCCATAGAATGTCGTCAAGGCGGTCAGGCCACCATGCATTTCCGACGACGTCCGCCCGATCTGCGAACCGATCCGCACGGGCCGGCCCGCCGCCAGATCATCGAGCAAGGTCGCGAAATTCTCGGGCGTCAGATCTTCGTAATAATCATCATTGATCTGCACCATGGGGGCATTGCAGCAAGCCCCGAGACATTCGACTTCCTTCCAGGAGAAGAGACCGTCGCTCGTCACCTGCCCCTCCGGGCCGACGCGTTTCTCAAGCACGGCCTTGATGTCATCAGAACCGGCGATCAGGCAAGGCGTCGTACCACAGAATTGGATGTAATAGCGTCCAACCGGTTCGAGGTTGAACATCGTATAGAAGGTCGCGACTTCGAGCACACGAATATAAGGCATGTGCAGCATGTCGGCGACTTTTTCTATCGCCGGCCGCGGCAGCCAATAATCATGCTGTTTCTGAGCCTGCCACAAAAGCGAGATCACGGCGGAAGCCTGACGGTCTTCCGGATATTTGGCAAGGATCACCTTGCAAATCGCCTCGCTTTCCGGCGTGAAGGCAAAAGAGTCTGGCTGGATTTCGGCCAAGCGGCGGTTACTCATGCGTGCACCTCTTGGAAAATTGTCTTACGGGCCGCAAAGCTCATCGATCGACCTCGCCGAACACGATGTCGAGCGAACCCAAAATGGCGCTGACATCGGCGAGCATGGATTTACGGCAGAGAAAATCCATGGCCGATAGATGCGCGAAACCGGGGGCCCTGATCTTGCACCGATAGGGTTTGTCGGTGCCGTCCGAGACGAGATAGACGCCGAATTCACCCTTGGGCGCTTCGACACCACAATAGACTTCGCCGGCTGGAACGTGGAAACCTTCGGTATAAAGCTTGAAATGATGGATCAGAGCTTCCATCGAGCGCTTCATTTCGGCGCGCGAGGGCGGCACGACCTTGTGCTGCGGCGTGGCGACGGGCCCCTTGCCACTCGCCTGCGAGAGCTTCTCGACGCATTGCTTCATGATTTTCGTCGATTGCCGCATTTCTTCCATGCGGATCACCTGGCGATCATAATTATCGCCATGCCGGCCAACGGGAATGTCGAAATCCATTTCCTCGTAGCATTCATAGGGCTGCGCCTTGCGCAAATCCCAAGCGGCGCCCGAGCCGCGCACCATGACGCCCGAAAAACCCCAGCGCCAGCAATCCTCGAGGCTGATGACGCCAATATCGACATTGCGCTGCTTGAAAATGCGATTCTCAATGAAGAGATCATTGAGATCATCGCAGACCTTCAGGAAGGGATCGCACCAGGCGCCAATATCATCAATGAGCTGCTGCGGACAATCGATATGCACGCCGCCCGGCCGGAAATAATTGGCATGCATGCGCGCGCCGGAGGCCCGCTCATAGAAGACCATCAGCTTTTCGCGTTCCTCAAAGCCCCAGAGCGGTGGCGTCAGAGCGCCAACGTCCATGGCCTGCGTCGTGACATTGAGAAGATGCGAGAGAATGCGGCCGATTTCACACCACAGAACCCGCAGCAATTGCCCACGGCGCGGGACTTCGATGCCAAGCAGCTTCTCAATGGCGAGGCAGAAGGCATGTTCCTGATTCATCGGCGCGACATAATCGAGCCGATCGAAATAAGGCACGTTCTGCAGATAGGTACGCGCCTCCATCAGCTTCTCAGTACCCCGGTGCAGGAGGCCGATATGCGGATCGACACGCTCGACCACTTCGCCGTCGAGTTCGAGCACGAGCCGCAACACGCCATGCGCCGCCGGATGCTGGGGGCCGAAATTGATCGCGAAATTGCGGACCGGATTATCGTTCATGATATTCGCTCATGATTCTCAGGCGAGCCATGCCTCGATGAGGCATCGATTCATTGAGGATTATGTTTGACCTTCTCATCACCCGGCAGGATGTAGTCGATCGCGCCTTCCCAGGGAGACAGAAAATCGAAACTGCGGAACTCCTGAACCAGTTGCACGGGTTCGTAGACGACACGCTTCTGTTCGTCGTCGTAACGGACCTCGGCATAGCCGGTCATCGGAAAATCCTTGCGCAGGGGATGACCGTCGAAACCATAATCGGTCAGCAGGCGCCGCAAGTCGGGATGGCCGGAAAACAAGACACCGAAAAAGTCGTAAGCCTCGCGTTCGAACCAATTGGCTGCGGGATAGAACGAGGACAACGAAGGAACGGGCGTATTCTCGTCGGTTTCCACCTTGATGCGGATCCGGCGATTATGTTTCGGCGATAAGAGATGCGTCACGACATCGAAACGCCGTTCCCGCAAGGGATAATCCACCGCCGTCAGATCGATGAAGGACACATACAAAGCGCTCGGATCATCACGCAAATAAGTGATTGTTTCGATCAGGCGACCGGCTTCGACCGTCAAGGTCAATTCACCGAAGGCGACCGTGGCAGCTTTTATCGCTCCAGGCAGGGCCGCGCCAATCGCCTCGCCCTGCCGCGTCAATTCCTGATGCAGCAATTCCCGACGATCATTATCCATCGCATCTTCCTCGAGGATATCTTGCGCCATGGTGAAAGATCATGGCGCAAGATGGGCTCTTATCGTTCGATCGTGCCTGTACGGCGGATCTTTTTCTGCAGCAGAAGCACACCATAGAGCAGCGCTTCCGCCGAAGGCGGACAGCCCGGCACGTAAATATCGACGGGCACGATCCGATCGCAGCCGCGCACGACGGAATAGGAATAATGGTAATAGCCACCACCATTGGCGCAGGAGCCCATGGAAATGACATAGCGCGGCTCGGGCATCTGGTCGTAGACCTTGCGCAAGGCGGGCGCCATCTTGTTGGTCAACGTGCCGGCGACGATCATGACATCGGATTGGCGTGGCGAACCGCGCGGCGCAAAGCCGAACCGCTCGCAATCATAACGCGGCATCGACATCTGCATCATTTCCACGGCGCAGCAGGCAAGACCAAAGGTCATCCACATCAAGGAGCCGGTACGCGCCCAATTGATGAGCTCATCCGTCGACGTGACGAGAAACCCTTTGTCGGCAAGCTGGTCGTTGATCGACAGGAAATAATTATCCTGCGCCGGGGGAGTGCCGACGACCGGCTGAGGTGTGGCGATCAATCCCATTCGAGCGCCCCTTTCTTCCATTCGTAGATGAATCCGACCGTCAGGATTCCGAGGAAGATGATCATCGACCAGAAGCCGAGATCCCCAATCGTGCGGAAGGCGATGGCCCAGGGAAACAGAAAGGCGACTTCAAGATCGAAGACGATGAACAACAAAGCGACGAGATAGAAGCGCACATCGAACTTCATGCGGGCATCGTCGAAAGCATTGAAACCGCATTCATAAGCGGAAAGCTTTTCGGGATCCGGCGATTTGAAAGCCACCAGGAAGGGCGCGATGAGCAAAGCCGCAGCAATAAAGGCCGCGACACCCGCGAAAACCACCAGCGGCAAATATTGATCGAAAAGGTTCAGCATGAACATGCCTCCTTGGGCCTGGATAAGGCCATGGTCCGAACCGTCAACCCCTTCATTGGTTGACGCACGAACCGATTCAAAGAATTTATCGTGAATATCGATCTTTATTCGCGATAAAGACCCCAAGTCGTCGCCGCAAAATCACCACCGAAACCTGATGCTTGATCAGGAGGCGCTGACTCTCCTCAACCTCTCCTCACGCAAGCCCAGACTGGGCTTGAAACTCTTCTCTACGGACTGGCTATTCGATCGCCAGGCTCCTCCCCCCATTTCGTTTCGCGGTGGGAGAAACCGTGCCGACCAACGGCCTTCGCGTGGAGCGGGACAGCGGGATCGGCTGAAAATTCAAGACCGGAGCAATGAGATTCGATCCACATCGCTCCCGTGTTTTGCGATCCGTATCGCAGTGCAAACCCCGGCGCAAGAGAATCTCTAGTCACGAGCAAGCGAGCATTCCTCTTCGGCCACTTTGCTTTCGATAGAGGCAATCTCGAAAAACAGAGGGAAGAGAAGGAGAAAGACGGCGGGATTTCGTCCAAGGGCGCGGCCTACGCTCTATCGATCGGACGAGGTCAAGCTTGCCAGGGATAGGCTTTCGCAAGACAACGACAAAATTCGGGAACATTGCTTACGGCGAACCCATAGCCTCAAGCGGCCATGCCCTGCATGGGCTGCTTGAGCAGAAAAGCTTCGGGGTTTTTGAGAAGAAAAAAGGGAGCCTTCCTCTCCGATCGCGTCGGAAAGGACACTCACGCCGCACACACTCTAATATCTTAGAGTGTCAGGATAGGCGGACCACAGCTCCAATGAATGGCGAGAGAGACGGGGCTCGAACCCGCGACCTCCGGCGTGACAGGCCGGCGCTCTAACCAGCTGAGCTACTCCCCCATTCGTCCGAAGCGTTCCGCGTCGGAGGACAGCCGAATAGGCTAGCTAATGAACGAAGTCAAGCATGAAACCGTGGCAAAAGCTTTCTTCATCACGCAGCACCGATTTGCTCGAAGAGTGTTTGCCTTGTATGGACGGACTAATCCCTTTTCTTTCAATGAAAAAAGCCGAACCCGGGATCAATCCCGGGTTCGGCTTTTTTTTGGAGATTGATCTGTTACAGGGTCGCGGAGCCCAGATGCCATTTGCTGATTTCGGCGCGACTCACAATATGCACATCCTCGGGCCGCATATGTTCAGCCAAGACGATCACATTGGGGCTGACCCCCATCGACCGCGTATAGCGTTCCAGAACCTGGCTCATCTCGCCATCGTCCTCCTGACGCCCTTCAATGGACAAGAGATACATCTTGTGGAGACCAAGCTCGCTCTGAGGCGGAATCACCCGTTTACGGGCCCCCATCAGCGCATAGACGCACGCCGAATAGCATCGCGCTCCAATGAGCTGCGCCGCTTGATCATCGCCCTGCTCGACGCGCGCCACGACAGCCACCAGCCCCAATCGTCTGAAAATCTTGCCGAGCTCCATGGCCGCCATGACTTTCCCGCCATAGGAATGCATATAGACGACGGATTGAATGGGATGCTGGGGCAAATTGCGCTGCATGAAACGCAGGAAAGCCTCCGGCGTCGCATCAGTGATTTCACCTTCCATCGCGACGGCCTGGCAATCCACACCGCAAGCGCTCTTTGGGCCCGCCGGGATGAGGCGGAAGGCCATGGAATCGGCACGCGCCGGTTGCAAGCCCGCCAATCCATAAGCCAAAGCCAAGACCAGCAGCCCCCCTCCCCCGCGGTTCATCATATGCCGACGAGCGGAAGCGGGCTTCTGCCGGCAGGGAACCAAAACGCCAGAATGCATCGGGGAAATGCTTTGTGTGCCGCCAAGGAATGGGGAGCGCAACACCCGCCAGGGCGCGGAAATCAAAGCAACGGAACGACGAACGAAAGAGAAGAGAGAAGAAAGTCGGCCCGGCGCATGGCGGGCCTGTGGACCTTCCTTGTTTGCATTTCCCAACATTTCCTCTCCTATTGATTATAATGAGCTTTCTCCGTGGCGTAGAACCTTGGAGGCTCAATCGATTATTAGAAAAGAAACTGTATTATGAAAAAGGAAAGCTTTTCAAGATTCCTTTTGGAGACGGAAATGGGGCTGCCTGACGCAGGCCTCATCCTGGATGGACACGGACCACCAACGGGAAAGAGCGTTTTCATCATCATGAAAACGCTCTTCTAAAGCCCGATGGATCGGCTTCGTCAGAAAGAGAAAGACGAAACAACGATCTGATCTTTTCAGTATGATTTCCCCCAAAAGTCGGGGAAGAGGTCCCTGACCTCTATTCGATACCCGCCTCGTGATTACGGGCATTCCAGGCTGAGCGGAACCGTTCGGTAATTTCAATTGGATCGGTGATCGCCGGCTTTGCGGCAGCCAAAGCGCCACGCACCACGGAAGCCTCCTCCGCAGTGAGCACGACGGGGCCCGCCATGAAAGCAGCATTGGGAAGCGTAAAGAGGATCGCCTCGCGATTAGGATGGTCCTTCAAGGACACGAGCGAATTGGCGACCGGCTTTCCGTCGACGCAGACATTCGTCCCGATGACTTCAATCTTCCGCCCGTCGGAAGTTTCCCTAATGAAAACGGTTTCCATCTTACCTCAACCTCGCTTGGCCGATCCCTATCAAGGAGTCTTCACATTAAGCACAGGCGATATTTAGGAGCCCATGCTTGTGCTAGCAAGGAAAAGCAAATTCCAGTCCAGACCGCACGCCACGCTCAATCGACGCCAGCCGCCAGGGCCGCGATGACGCTGCCGCCGACTTTCTCCATGGCGCCAAGTTCATCGATCTTGGCGAGATAAGTCCGGGAAATCGCGTTTTCGTCGCGCCGCAGATGAATGAAGGCCAAAGCTTTCAAAGTATAAAGCGCGAAATGGCCGGCGCTATTGACGTCGGAGGAAATCTGATCGGTCTTCCAGACACGCCAATCTGGATCAAGCCCAGCCTGACGCGCAGCTTCCATCAGGCCGGCGGTCGCGATGGCCAGAGCCTCATCGAGATTGCCCTGATAGGTGTGAATTTTATAAAGGCAGAGATAGGTCGGCAGCGCCTCAGGATCGAGCATCAAGGCCTCGCGAAAGGCCTTGTCCGCTCCTTCGGAGTCATGACGATAGAGCGCGACACCACGCTGCAGGATCTCATTCACTTCCGGCGGAACCTCGCCGAAATTGATCAGATCATCCGTAACGCGGAGTTTTATGGCTTCTTTTGGATCGGACATGGGCGGCTGTAACCATCACGACATTCAGCTATTTGATGCACGCACAAGCAAAACCTGCACCATTACCGCGAGCAGCAGCATAAACCAAGCTTTCTCAATGGCCTCCCCTTTAGAGAAGGACTCTTGCGGATGAGAACAAAAGTGGTACATTAGATCAAATTGTTAGAAAGATTGCGCCAGCGCCGAGCTCGTGCAAGAAGGAACACCGTGCCGTGACACAATCGAATCTTCGCCTCGTAGAAGGGACTTCCGTGGACAAGACCAAGGCGCTCGATGCCGCCCTGTCGCAAATCGAACGGGCTTTTGGCAAGGGCTCGATCATGCGCCTCGGCAAGAGCCAGAAAGCGATCGAGATCGAGACCATCTCCACCGGTTCTCTTGGCCTTGACATCGCGCTTGGCGTCGGCGGCCTGCCGCGTGGCCGCGTCATTGAAATCTATGGGCCTGAATCTTCCGGCAAGACCACGCTGACCCTGCATGTCATCGCCGAAGCTCAGAAAAAGGGAGGCGTCTGCGCCTTCATCGACGCCGAACATGCGCTCGATCCGGTCTATGCCCGCAAGCTCGGCGTCAATCTCGATGATCTGTTGATCTCGCAACCCGATACCGGCGAGCAGGCGCTCGAAATCACCGATACGCTGGTGCGCTCGGGGGCTGTCGATGTCCTCGTCATCGATTCCGTCGCCGCGCTCACACCGCGCGCCGAAATCGAGGGGGAAATGGGCGACAACCAGCCAGGCCTGCAGGCACGGCTGATGAGCCAGGCGCTCCGCAAGCTGACCGCCTCGATCTCGCGGTCGCAGACCATGGTCATTTTCATCAACCAGATCCGGATGAAAATTGGCGTCATGTATGGCAGCCCGGAAACAACGACCGGCGGCAATGCCTTGAAATTCTATGCCTCCGTCCGGCTCGACATCCGCCGCATCGGCTCGATCAAGGACCGCGAGGATATTACCGGTAACCAGACGCGCGTGAAGGTCGTCAAGAACAAGGTCGCGCCACCGTTCAAACAGGTCGAATTCGACATCATGTATGGCGAGGGTGTGTCCAAGGTTGGCGAATTGGTCGATCTTGGCGTCAAGGCTGGTGTCGTCGAGAAATCCGGCGCTTGGTTTTCCTATGACAGCCAGCGGCTCGGCCAGGGCCGCGAGAACGCCAAAACCTTCCTGAAAAACAATCCGGAAGTCGCTGATAAAATCGAGATGACCATCAGGGAAAATTCGGGATTGATCGCGGACCGCATTCTCGATCAGGCCGAGCCCGAGGAAGATGACGCCTGAGAGGCGTTCTTGGATTTCTCTCGCTTGGACTTCGTGAAACCGCGCCGCACACGAAAGCAAGAAATATTCTTGCAAAATCAGATGACTAGAGCATTTGCGTAATACGCTAAATCAGCAAAATGCTCTCTTTCTGCCACGCCCTGGCTTCCGGCTAGGCAAAATTGATGGGCGACGGAGAGGCTCGCGGCCTGATGAGCGATCGAGAGCCTCACCGCGATCCTCCCATTGTCCTGTTTGCCCGGGCCCGCTAATAGCGCCTCGCACGCCCGGCCTATGGCCTGCTCTCTTTCGTAAAAACCGGCGTTGTCGAGGATCTCTCCCTCGATCAGGACTTCGCCGTTCGATCGAGGGCGTACGACTCCACTTTCCCCCACCCGACCATGCTGCCTGTCCAATGAGAGAGGTGGCAACGCCTCTTCTGTCACTCTTGCGCAGAAAGCGACCCCTTGACGCAGGCTCAGCGAGAGCTCATCCTCGCAACATAGCTTCAGCAGCCGTTCAGAACGTATTTCTCTCGCAACTTTCAGGGGTTTGTGGAGACGTTTCCATGGGCATAATGCGAACTATTATCGTTTGCCTGGGGCTTGGTTTGGTTGCTCCTCACGCTTATTCCGCTGAATTCGCGACAGGTAATTATCTCCTTGGCTTTCGCGGTCCTCTTGCTGGCGTCGTGCCGCCGCAAGGCCTTTATCTTGAAAACGACACTTATTCTTATTCCGCCAATATCAGCGGTGGCCGCGCGGTCGAGACGGGCGGAAGAATCATAGCCAATGTCACACAACAGACGACCCTTGATCTCCTGACTCCCATCTGGATTACGCCATGGGAATTTGCGGGCGGAAAGATCGGCGTCTCCGTAACAGTCCCCTTTGGTCGGCCCAACGTCACCGCAGGCGCGCTACTCTCAGCACCGAACCTTGGTATAGCCGTTGGCGGCGGTGTCGAAGAAGCCAACACCAGTCTTGGTGAAATCTTCCCGCAGATCTTCATTGGCTGGGAGAAGGACAATTTTCATTGGAGCTTCTATGTCGGAGGCTTTACGCCCACCGGCTACATACCCGGCGCAATCTCCAACGTGTCCTTGAATCGCCCCGGCATTGATACGACGCTTGCCGTGACCTATCTCGACGAAAAGCTGGGCTATGAGCTTTCGATCATCCCCGGCTTCACCTACAACTGGATCAATCCAGTCACAAACTATCGCAGCGGCAATGAATTTCATCTCGAATGGTCAGCGACGAAATTCATAACGAAAGACCTTTCGATCGGCCTCGTCGGCTACCATTATCAGCAGCTTACCCCAGATAGCGGATCCGGCAATCGAATTGGGCCTTTCCAGGGACGTGTCACCGCCTTGGGTGGAACTGTTGGTTACAATTTCGTTCTGGGCACAACACCCATTTCCGCACGCACGAAAATCTATCGCGAATTGGATACGACCAATCGATTTCAAGGCACAGCGGCTTTTATAACCTTCTCCTTGCCACTCTGGATGCCACAGACAGCCGAAGCCGCCCCCGTGAAGGCCAAATATTAAGCCGGCCGGCAATACTCGGACCGAAAAGGAATGTCGGCTTTTCGGTTCAAGACTGGAGCGGCGGCAATCGACGATTTCTTCGACAAGGCGTGGCGGAGCGAGGCCGCTCTTTGCGGCCCTTAGCATTGAAGACTTAAGACGGAAGAATGCCTCTTCGTCGTAACCCCTTGCTCTGTCCTTGCGAATGCTGTTGACCTATATGAGTTGCCCGTAGGAAATGATTCTTTCAAAGGGCCCCTCGGTCCGGAGCATGGTTTGAACGAGATGAACGGCGTCAATGAAATTCGCGCGGCTTTTCTGGATTTTTTCCGCAAGAACGGCCACGAAATCGTTCCTTCCTCGCCCCTGGTGCCGCGTAATGATCCAACCTTGATGTTCACCAATGCCGGCATGGTGCAGTTCAAGAATCTGTTCACCGGCGTTGAAAAGCGGCCCTATACGCGCGCCTCGACCGCACAGAAATGCGTGCGCGCCGGCGGCAAACATAATGATCTCGACAATGTTGGCTATACTGCGCGCCACCATACGTTTTTCGAGATGCTCGGCAATTTTTCCTTCGGCGATTATTTCAAGCCGCTCGCCATTGAGCTCGCCTGGAAATTGATCACTGAGGTGTTCGATCTGCCGAAAGATCGTCTCCTCGTCACAGTCTATCATGACGATGATGAAGCCTATGATCTTTGGAAAAAGATCGCGGGCTTTCCCGATTCGAAGATCATCCGCATCGCAACCTCGGATAATTTCTGGGCCATGGGCGATACCGGCCCTTGCGGCCCCTGTTCGGAAATTTTCTACGACCAGGGCGAAAAGCTTTTCGGCGGGCCGCCCGGCAGCGCCGATGAAGATGGTGACCGCTTTCTGGAATTCTGGAATCTCGTCTTCATGCAATTCGAACAGCGCGGTCCGGGCGATCGGATCGCCTTGCCCAAGCCCTCGATCGATACAGGCATGGGGCTCGAACGGATCGCCGCTCTCCTGCAAGGCGTGACCTCGAATTACGATATCGATCTCATGCGGGCCTTGATCCTGGCCGTCGCTCAGGCCACCGGGGTCGATCCCGATGGTCCGATGCGGGCAAGCCACAGGGTCATCGCCGATCATTTGCGCGCTTCATCCTTTTTGATCGCTGATGGCGTCTTGCCCTCGAACGAGGGCCGCGGCTATGTCCTGCGCCGCATCATGCGCCGCGCCATGCGACACGCCCAATTGCTCGGGGCACAAGAACCCCTGCTTTGGCGTCTGGTGCCAGCACTCACCCGTGAAATGGGCCAGGCCTATCCCGAACTTCTGCGCGCCGAGGCCCTGATCGTCGAAACCTTGCGGCTGGAGGAAACCCGTTTCCGGGCGACACTCGCGCGCGGCCTCACCATACTCGAAGACGAGACCCGTCATCTCAGCGAGGGCGGCGTTCTATCCGGCGAGGTCGCGTTCAAGCTTTATGATACCTATGGCTTCCCGCTCGATCTGACGCAGGATGCCTTGCGCGCCAAAAGCCTTGGGGTCGATATGGAAGGTTTCGAAAAGGCAATGGCGCGCCAGCGTGCCGAGGCCCGCAAAGCCTGGAGCGGTTCTGGCGAGGCGGCCACCGATACCCATTGGTTTGCGCTTAGGGAACAACTGGGAGCAACGGATTTTCTCGGCTATGATACGGAAAAGGCCGAGGCCCTCATCCAGGCGATCCTGCAGGATGGCAAGGAGGTCCTTCGCCTTGAAGCCGGCCAGAGCGGCGCGATCGTCTTGAATCAGACGCCTTTTTATGGGGAATCCGGCGGCCAGGTGGGCGATACAGGTCTCATCATCGCGCCTGGCATGCGGTTCAAGGTCGAAAATACCCACAAGAAGCTTGGCGATCTGTTCATCCATGAAGGCATTGTCGAGGAAGGCGCGGTCGTGCCCGGTCTCGAGGTGCGCACGCTCGTCGATCATTCGCGCCGGACAGCCGTGCGCGCCAATCATTCGGCCACCCATCTGCTGCACGAAGCTTTGCGGCAGGTGCTTGGTGATCATATCGCGCAAAAAGGCTCGCTCGTCGCGCCCGACCGGCTGCGTTTTGACTTTTCGCATCCAAAGCCGGTCACACCGGAAGAATGGACACAGATCGAAGACATCGCCAATAGTGTCATTCTCGAAAACGCACCCGTCACCACCAAACTGATGAGCATCGAGGATGCCATGGGTTCTGGGGCGCGGGCCTTGTTCGGCGAGAAATATGGCGACGAAGTCCGCGTCGTCTCCATGGGTTATGACGAAGATAAGGCAGATGATTCGACGGACGGGCGCATCGCTCCCCCCTTCTCGGTCGAGCTTTGTGGCGGCACCCATGTGGCACGAACCGGCGATATCGGCCTTCTCACGATCATTTCGGAAAGCGCCGTCGCCGCCGGCGTGCGCCGGATCGAGGCCAAGACGGGCAGTTCCGCGCGGCATCATCTCAATACCCAGGCTAGCCTTCTGCATTCCCTCGCGGCACAGCTCAAGAGCCCTGAAGACGAAGCGAGCAAACGCCTATCCGCACTCATCGAGGAGCGCCGCAAACTCGATCGGGAATTAAGCGAGGCGCGGAAAAAGCTCGCCATGGGTGGCGGGAGTAGCAACGGAGCGGATTCCCCTCTGCGGGAAATCGGCGGCATCAAATTTTTCCGCCGCGCGGTCACTGGCGTGGAGATGAAGGATCTGAAATCCCTCGCCGATGAAGCGAAACAGACGATCGGTTCCGGAATCGTCGCTATTGTTGGCGTCGGGTCGGATAACAAGGCGAGCGTCGTTGTGGGCGTCACCGATGATCTGATTGATCGTTTCGACGCCGTTGCGCTCGTGCGTCTCGCCGCTGGCAAACTCGGCGGCAAGGGTGGCGGCGGCCGCAAGGATCTGGCGCAAGCCGGCGGTCCGGATGGTGAAGCCGCGGAGGCAGCTCTCACCGCGATCGAGGAAAGTCTGGGCTCCTCTCTGCCCACGCCTTGAGCCACGCCTGCATAGAGCCCACCTGCATCGACGGCCGCATCCAAAAAAGCGAATCAAAGTGAAACTTTTGATCTTGCGATAGATTTTATAAATGGCGCCGGATCGGTGATAAAAACTTTGCCGTCCCTTGGAACCAGAGCAGCGGAAAGAAGGTTAAGGCTTAGTAAAAAATAGCTGAGGGTGACTATGAATTTTGGAAACCTTCTCTATTGGGCCTTGGCCTTTTTGCTGATCGCGATCATCGCAGGGTTTCTAGGCTTTGGTGGTGTGGCAGGGACAGCCATGGAAGGTGCACGTCTCCTTTTTTGGGGTGCTCTGATTCTTCTGCTGATCTCCCTCATCCTGGGCTTGATTCGACGGTCCTAATCGTCAGCCTTCGACCGGGTTCCGATCGAAGGTAAAACTGTGTTTGGATAGAATTCGGATGGGTTTATCCAAAATAGTGCATCCCATAAGTCAAACATGAAAGATTTGTTTCAAATTGGGATGAACACACTGAAATGTAGGACGAATCCTATTCTCGCTTTAGGCAAGAGAGATTGCTGTGATCTCACTATTTGTATTTCAGATTGACCCTAATCTATGCCTATTGAATGAATAGTTTTCGTTGAGTTCTCGCTTGGTCTTGTTATCTTTTTAGTGCTTCTGCCCATTTGGCCCATGGAGGAATTGATGCCCCAAGATCCCAAATCGACCCCCCTGACTTCTGGTATCGATGTGGCGCTCAACAGCTTGAGCAGCACGACCAAAAACTTTCAGACCCTGGCCACTGAAATCACCCAAATGTCGAAGCAGTCCTTCGAGCATGCTACGCAGACCTTTGAAAAGTTGCGCAATGCGCACAGCCTGGATGAAGTCGTCGCGATTCAGACCGGTTATGTGAAGGAAGTTTTCGAGGAAGCTGCGGCGCGGACGAAGCGGCTCGGCGAACTCGTTTCGACCTTCCCCAACGAGCTCACGAAATCCTATCAGGACGCCTTGCAGCAGTCTCTCAACACTGCGGCGCAGGCCACGGATACGGTTGTAAAAACAACCGCCTCCAATGTGGAACGCCTGGCGGATATCGTGAATAAATAATTCTTCTGCGGGCTCTCGCGCACCCATTGATTGGGCTGGGCCCCTTGCCCGAAAAATTCACACCTTTTCGGCGAGGTGGCTCGCCCGCAAGATCATGCATTGATATAGAAGCAGAGAAAGTTTCCACTTGGCACGATCACTTGCACGAGCGGGAATTTCCTCTCGAATATATAACCATGAATTTTTCGATCACGATAATTAAGGCTGAGCGTGACGCGTTTATTGATTCTCCGTCATGCTGAGGCGGCTTCGACATCGACATCTGATCTCGACCGCCCCCTGACCCGGCATGGCCGGCATGATGCGAACCGCATTGGTGTTTTTCTTCGCACACATCATTGGATTCCGCGGAAGGCCTATGTTTCGACGGCTATGCGGGCACGGGAAACTTTTTCCGAGCTTTGCACCCAACTCCACGCCCCTCCCAAGGTTTCTTACGAACCCACCCTCTACAATGCCTCCCTCAATAAGCTGGAGGCGCTACTACGGACGATTCCGGCCGATCTCGATTGCGTCCTGCTGATCGGTCATAATCCGAGTATCGCGGAACTCGCCAGGGCCTTGGCCACGGATGGGCCCGGGGTGGATCTTGCCCATCTGCGCCGGGGTTTTCCTCCGGCCGCTTTGGCGGTCATCGAATTCGATTCGCCTTTCGGTTCATCCGGCGCCATGGAAAAAGGCCATCTCGTCCGTTTCATTATGCCGGACTTGCTTCCTAAGGCATGAAACGCTTCCTATATTCCTGTCACGAAGCAGGTTTCTAAACCTCCTGTTGAAATTTGGCTGGTACTCTGGGCCACGGAAACGCGAGATAGTCCAACAGGCTTCCTCTATGACCCTTGGACACACCAAGAGGATTGCGGGACGTGATTGATCTTCTTGCCTTCGCTTATGGCCTATCGATCCGTTTGGCCCTTGCCAGCCTCGCCACCGAGCCTGGCCCAGCCACCTTATCCGTTGAACCGGAACTGACGGCTTCGCTGGCCTATTTTATCCCCAAGGAAAGAAGCGTCGCCAACTGGCGTCTCGAAGCGGCCTGGCATCTTGCCCCGACCGATTCCGCCGCCAAAATGTTCACCGCCGAGAAACTGTCTCCTCCCCGTTGCGTCAAACTGAACAATTATTGGTGCATCAAACATGCGGGTTGGAACGGCACACTCGGCATGGACCGGGAAAACCATGTCGCTTTCGCCTCGGTGCTCGAAGGCGCAACCGTCGCCGCTCTTCTCCTGAAACGCTATTATGTCGATTATCACCGGCGCACGGGACGCGCCATCGTCAGTCGCTGGGCCCCTTCTCCCTGTGCCTCCACCGCCTATCCCGTGCCGAGATCTTACCAAGTCCCTCCGACCACGACCGCCAATCTGCCTCAGACTGTTTCGACATTTCCGCCACGCGGCAGCCTGACGGCACATCCCACAACCCGAATCGGAACTCAGGTTCGAAGCCGCAATCTCCATGTCGCCGGCCGGTTTGCACATTCAAAAGGTCGGCCCAAACATCATTATAATCTCGAAATGATGCATGCCCCGGAAATCGCCGTGGGCATGGGTGAGGATTCTCTCTCGAATTCGTACAGAACCACAATCAAGACATCGATCAAGACGTCAGTCATGACGACCTCCGTGACAACGGCGTCGACAACCACCATGACGTCGCCGACGACGACCCCCTTCCCATCGTCCGCCAGTCTCGACTCTTTGCTCTCCCCTTCCCTGCCGATGACGAGTTGTTTCGACGATCCGCAAAGGCTCGAACGCTACGCCCAGCGTGCCAGTCAAGGCGTCGCGGCCAATCCCGACACCGACCTGCATCTCTTCGAGGCGAATGGAACACCCACCCCGAATCTTGCTCGCGTCCTCGCCAATATGGCTCAAGTCGAAATTGGTCCCCTCGATGTCCGCTCCGAACTCATCGAAGCCGCTATCGAACGGGCTCGGCGCCAATGGGGGAGCGCGACACCCGTCCCGGACATGAGTGCGGCAGCCGCGCCGTCCCCAAGGGAGACCATTCGTTGAAAAGCACTGAAAATAGGTGCCCACTTTTGGTTTGATGCTCTCGGCATTTCATGGTCCAGTCGGTACCTACGCACTTTTCTTCCACCCAATCCTCTCCTGTCGAGCCAGCCGGATCCCTTCATCGTGTCGCTTTTTTCCGATTTGTTCTTCGAGGCGCGGATCATCGCCCAAAGCCTCGGCGATTACGTCTCCGGCCCTCATCTCAGACTTGGTGTCACAGGCCTCTCGCGGGCCGGCAAGACCGTTTTCATCACCGCCCTCATCGACCATTTGACCAAGGCGGCACGCCCGAGCCTGCGGCGCGGCAAAAATCCCTTGCCGGTTTTTCGTGTCCAGGCCGAGGGGCGCCTGACGCGCGGTCAGCTCGAGCCGCAGCCAGATGATGCCGTGCCGCGCTTTTCCTATGAAAATCACCTGGCGGCCTTGCACGGGCCTGGCGGCGACACGGACGCCCGCCATTGGCCCGAATCGACGACACAAATTTCCGAATTGCGCCTGAAACTCGAATTCGAGCGACCCAACGGCCAAACGAAAGCGCTGACCATCGATATCGTCGACTATCCGGGTGAATGGTTGCTCGACCTGCCCTTGCTTGACAAAGGCTTCGCGCAATGGTCGCGTGAAACCCTGGAGGCGTCATCAGCCAAGGCCCGCGCCCCCCTGGCCGAGGAATGGCGCCGTTTCGTCGATGCCATCGATCCGAAGATGGATATGGGCGAGGAAACAGCGCGCAGGGCAGCCGCCCTCTTCACCGCCTATCTGCGGGCCTGCCGCGCGGAAATCTATGCCTTCTCGGTTCTGCCGCCAGGTCGTTTTCTAATGCCGGGCGATCTCGCTGGCTCGCCCGCCCTCACTTTTTCACCCCTCGTTTTGGAAGAAGGCGTCTCCTACCCTTCCCACAGCCTCGCCGGCATGATGGAGCGTCGTTTCGAAGCCTATAAAACCCATATCGTAAAGCCGTTTTTCCGTGATCATTTTGTCCGGCTCGATCGGCAGATCGTGCTCGTCGATGCATTGTCAGCGCTGAACGCCGGCCCCGCCGCAGTGCGTGATCTCGAAAATGCGTTGAGCGATATTCTCGTCGCCTTTCGCGTCGGCCAGGGCAATCTTCTGACCAATCTGTTCCGGCCCAAGATCGACAAAATTCTCTTCGCCGCCACCAAGGCTGATCATCTCCACCACACGAGCCATGATCGCCTGGAGGCCATTTTGCGTTTTCTGACCGCGCGCGCCATTTCCCGCGCCGAGGCTGTCGGCACCAGCATCGATGTTATCGCTATGGCGGCTGTGCGCGCCACGCGTGAAGCCATGGTCTCTGGCGAGGGTGGTTCGGATCTCGAAGCGGTGATTGGTGTTCCCTTGACGGGAGAAAATATCGACGGCGAAATTTTCGATGGCCACGCCGAAGCCGCGATCTTTCCCGGCGACCTTCCGAGCGATCCGAAACTGATCTTCCAAGCCGGAGCACAGACTTATTCCGATTATCGCTTCGTACGGTTCCGGCCACCGATCGCCCATCGCAATCCCGAGGGCGTAGTGCTTCCCCTGCCCCATATCCGGCTCGACCGCGCTTTCGAATTTCTCCTCGGCGATAGATTGATCTGATGGAAAATGACGCCAAGCGGCCACCCCGCGCCTTTCGCCTCGATCCCCAGCCGCGGCCACAGGCCAAGACCACAATGGCAGCGGAACCATTACCCCGCGTGATCGAGCCTGAGCAGGACGCCTATGAACGCGAGGCGGAAGCCATGATGGCTTCTCTCGGCTCGCAAGATGGCGGCGAAGCTGCTGTCGAGAAGGCGCAGGCGGAAGGCATGTTGCCGAGCCTCGTACGGCGAGCTTTGCTTTCCTGGGGCGGTGTGTTCTGGACGGCACTCGCGGCACTCGCTTCGCTGACCTTCGGCCTATGGCTCGACCGTCTCGTCGAGGATCTTTACGCCCGCGCTCCCTCGCTCGGGATCGTCGGGCTGGTCTTGGTTGGTTTGATGGTATCGGCGCTTGTCGCTCTCGCCACGCGTGAATTGGTCAGCGTCATCAGGCAACGCCAGATCGCCGTGCTACACCTGGATCTGGCCCGAGCGCGGGAAGCGGACGATGCCGATGCAGCGCGCAGGCTCGTCCTGGAACTCAACGTTCTTTACAAAAATCGCACAGAGACGGCGCAGGCGCGGGTCCATCTCGAGGATCTCACAAAGGAAATCGTCGACGGCCGCGATCTGATCGACATTGCCGAGCGCACCCTCATCGAGCCGATTGATGCCAAAGTGAGACAGGAAATAGCCAACGCCGCCAAGCGTGTTTCCGTCGTCACGACCTTCGCGCCGCGCGCCATTCTGGATGTTTTATTCGTGGCCGGACAAAGCCTGAGCCTCATCCGTACGATCGCGGCCCTTTATGGCGGCAGGCCGGGTCTTGTGGGATTTCTCAAATTGCTGCGTTCGGTCGGCGCGCATCTCGCCATCACCGGCAGCATGGCGGCGGGCGATACGATTCTCCAACAATTCGTCGGCCATGGGATTGCCGCCAAGGTGTCAGCACGGCTCGGCGAAGGTGTGTTGAATGGCCTGCTCACCGCCCGTGTCGGGCTCTCCGCCATGGCAGTTTGCCGCCCCATGCCTTTTGCCGAGAAACGCGCGCCGAGCGTCGGCGATGTCGCGCCGTTTCTGTTCACCTCGCCGAAGGAAGAAAAAACTTAATTTACACAATCTGTTAAAAAGAAAGCCATCGCGCGCTGGGTCACTTTTTTCATTCAGAAAAGCAAGGATTCAAAATAAGAGGCAGTCTAGAGTACTTTGCATTTACGTTGATACGTATCCGGCGTGTTTGAAAAAGTTCCAGCATTCCTGGGGGGTGAAAAGGTCGCAGATGTCTGCGAGCGCTTTGCAGAGTTGGTCGAATGTCCTGGCGCCGATGCGGCGGAGGTGAGCTTTCAGCTTGGCGAAGGCCATTTCGATGGGGTTCAGATCGGGGCTGTAGGCGGGCAGGAACAGAAACCAGCATCCCTTGGCCTTCAGCGCCTCGGCGGACTGCGGTGCGTGCTGAGATTGTCGAGGATGACCACGGTGCCGGGAGCGAGCAGCGGCGCGAGCTGGGTTTCGATGTAGATGTCGAAGGCAGCGCCGTTCATGGCGCCATCGATGACCCAGGGGGCGATCAGGGCGTTCCCGGTCAGCCCGGCAATGAAGGTCTGGGTGTGCCACTTGCCGAAGGGTGCAGTCCCATGCAGACGCTGGCCCCGGCGTGCGCGGCCTCTGATCCTTGTCAGGTTGGTCTTGACGCAGGTTTCGTCGATGAACACCAGCCGCTCGGGCCGCTGCTGCATGAACGGCTGGCGACGCTCTGTCCAGTCGGCGCGCGCTTCGACGATATCGGCGCGGCGCTGTTCGTCGGCGACCAGCGCCTTTTTTTGTATGTGAAGCCAAGCCTTTTCAAAGCCCGGGAAATCGCCGAATAATGGACCTGAACGCCCTCGGCATGGGCCAGGGCGTCGCGCAGTTCGAATAGCGTGATATCGGGGTCTTGTGTGACCAGTTCGATGAGGAAGGACTTGTAGGGCTCCAGCTTACCCCGCCCTGTGGGACATCCGCATTTGACGGCAGCGAGGCTTTCCCCACGTCGGACCTTGAGGGCAAGCCGCGCGCCCGTCGCCGCGGAGATCATCAGGCGCCTGGCCGCTTCGCGCGCACTCAGGCCCTCTTCAATGAGACGCTGGAAATGACGCCGCAGGTCAAGCGAAAGGGGAGCTGGCATGGCAAAATCCTCCTCGACGGGAGGAATCACAAAAAACACCCCAAGCAAAGCCCAACGATTCAACGTTCAAACAAATTGCTCTAAAGTATCGCTTGATAAATCGGAATCTTTGGCGATGCTTTTGGCGAGTTTCCGCTCAACCCTTTGGATCGCGGCAGGTGATGCGAGAGATTTTGGTAAATAACTCGATGGCATTATTCAACCAGCCATGCCGGATCAATATCCAAAGCTGTGGCAAGCGAAGCAAGCGTTTCTGGCGTGCCACCTCTGCGTCGGCTCTCTAAATCAGAGAGGTATCCTTGTCCGAGACCCGCGGCTTTCGCCAGATCGATTTGCGTCATACCGCGCCACTTGCGAAACGCCTTCAATAGGCTGTCGCCGCGCAAAAGGCTGGCGCTGACCTCCGCCGGGAGAGCCGCATTAGATCCTTCCTCGAGTTCCTTCTTGCGGGCATCATATATAGCGAGATCAGCAGCATCCTCTTCAGCCTCTGAATAGGCCGCGATGAGTTCGTCATAATCACTCTTGGGAATGACGACCAATTCCTCTCCGGCTGCCGTCCTAATGATTTGTGGCGCGCGCATTTCAGTTATTCCGATAGGTTGTTGTTTCACGCTTACCAATATAAAGCGCGAGAATGGTGACTTTATCTTCGTCAAAAATCACCCGATAGCGGCCAATACGAAGACGATAACCACTACGTCCAGAAAGCGCTTTCACATCGCCGCGCCCATCAACGGCATAATCATGCAAAGCAGCCACGATCGCTTCGCGGGCGTCGCCCTCAATCGCGTCAAGCTCCTTGGCAGCTCTGTGGGTAAAAATGATCGTCTTCACAGCGATTTTATCGCAAATTGGCAGGATAGATCAAGCGATATTATCGCTAGCTGCATATTTCAAACATTTTGGCCGCTTTTACGCATTTCAAAGAAGCTTCCACTTGCGCAAAAGGAGCAAGGTCACCATCCCCGTCAGCAGCATGATACCGATGCCGTACCAAAAGCCCTGATCATGCGATAGACCGGGCATCCCTCCGAGATTCATGCCAAATATGCCGGTGATGAGCGTCATGGGCAGAAACATCGTTGTAACGATCGAGAGAATGTAAAGATTGCGGTTCGTCGCCTCGATCAGGCGCGCCGAGGCCTGCTCCTGCAAGAGGCGGGCACGTTCCTGTACGAGATCAAGATCATGTCCCAAGGCGCCGAGCCGCTCGATGGCGGTGCGCAGACTGGCGGCGTCACCTTCCTCCACCCAATGCGGAAGCCGCGACAGAAGGCCCAGCAGCGCATGCTGCTGCGGCACCATATGGCGGCGCAATTGGACGGCTGTCCGCCGAATACGGCCAAGTTCCTCACCCGTGCGCTCACACCGTTCCGCCAGAATAAGATCCTCGACATCTTCCACATTGCTGGTGAGTTCGAGAATTAGGTCTCCCAAAGTATCGGTGACATGATGCAGGAAATTCGTCACCAGGCTGATCGGCTTGCCGAGCTTGAGCCCTTCGCCGAGGGATTGACGTAATCGATCGATTGAGGTGAGCGGCTGACGGCGGGCACTAATGAGACAATGACTATCAAGATAGAGTCTCAAAATGTCGAGCTGATCAGACTTCTTGACGAATTCATGATGGAGATCGCAGACGACACCGGCGAGGCCCAGCCCGGCGGGCTCGATCCGCATATGCAGATCCGAGCCGAGCAAAATAGCTTTCGCAGCGGAAGGAATATGGGTGGAAGCGCTGATCCAATTGCGGGCGCGCACATCGATCAGATTGAAATGCAGCCAGACGACAGAGGTTTCGTCTGCGAGAGCCGCATCCATGTCGGCCCATTCAACCGCTGTCATGTCGCCTAACGCGGTGACTTGATAGCCGCAGATCAGGCCCATGGGATCGGCGATTTCCACCATGAAAGTTTCTCGGCTGGTTTGGAGATTTATGGGTCGACACCGAGGAGACTCAATCACCTGTCTCCCAAGAGAAGTAAATTATTATCTTGTTGTATACTTTCCTTGAAACATGCGCCAAAGCACACGGAGACTTTTACTTTTCCTGCTTCATGGATTTCGCAGACGCGTTGTTTCGTCCTGTCTTCAATGATGCACGTTCCTTGCACCGCAAGGCCAAATCTCAATCAGGCATAGCCCGGTCTTGATCAGCGATCTCGACAGGCGAGTTCAAGTCCAGGCATTGCGCATGATCGCTTCCAGATCATAAGGGGATGCCCGGCGGTTTATGGATTGGTGGGCAGGCCCTCTCAGGGAGCCGTGTGTCGCAAACCAAGATGCTGTCCAAATATTGCGTCCAAGTCGAGATTTGCTCCGCCGAAGGCTCAAATTTGAAAGCCTTCTGGATGACATAAAAGCTGTCGTTGCCTTTAATCGCTCGGAACCATGTGATTTCCGGCTTGCCGGTCCCTGTATTCAAGGGACAGCGCGACACCCATGTTTTCACGGGATATCCATTTGATATCGTTTCAACCGCCGTTTCGACTTGTCCTCCTTTGCAGCTCGTTATCCAACGCTGCTTCATCGCAAGGTAAAACTTGTTCGGATCCACATCCTTCCATCCCAGAAAAATCTGGGTCGTCACCATCTCTGTCCAATTCTCTACAGTTTCATTCTGTGGAACGGCCTCTTGTATTGTCAATTTTCCTTGAGTTTGTTGAAAACCGATTTTGTATCCACGCGGCAAAGGCTGCAACAGATTTTCGTTTTCGATCTGAGCAAGACAAGGTTCCGAAAGAACCAGGGTGAGGCCTGATAATAGCGCCGTAATCTTCTTCATTTCTCCCTCAACCCCTCGTGTTTGTATCTAAGCAGCGGCGAGAGCAGATAACTGGAGATGGCTCGCTGGCCGGTCTTGATTTCGGCCGTTACCGCCACGCCAGGTTCGAGCGGAAAGTAGCCGCCCGCCCGAACTCGACTCTGGATGGTGATGACATCACCATCCTCTGCATCCGAATCGTAGAAACTGATCCAAACGAGCGGGTACGTTTTGCGGCGAGATCAGCCGCCAAGACATCACGATCCGCATTCGGGAGAGCCATGACCTCCATGGCAACATTGATGTACGATTCCTGCGCGGGGAACAATCTAATCGGCGTGAGGGCGCTCATCACTTGAGCACGGCGTAGGGCTTCGTCCGTGGACACATGATCAGCCCCACCGATCGGCAGGAGTTTTCCGATCGCCAATATAAATACATATATAACACTAACGATGCCTTGGCCGCAATCGAATAGCAAGGTGCTCAAGGAGGATGTGTTGGGTTCGAATCGCTTCGCGAGAAGAAGGTTTTGATCTGCTCCAGGAAAATGCCTTCATCCAAAGGACTGGAGCTTTTGCAGGATTTAAAGAATTGTAAAAAAAGCTCCCCTATCCGCCATCAGTGGAACGTTAAATCAGCGCGTTCAATGATGGCGGCTTGGAGAATGGGCAATATATCAGTTCGGGATGGACTCAAGGAGATGCAACGTAAACGCATCACGTTGCAGCCGAGTCTCCATCAAGAGGCGGGAAAGCGGTCCTACACCGCCCAACCTTAGTTCTTCGACTTATCGACCAGCTTGCTGGCGCCGATCCACGGCATCATCGCGCGCAATTCCGCGCCGACCTTTTCGATCGGATGCGCGGCCACCTTGGCACGGGTCGCCTTGAACGAGGTCTGGTGGACCTTGTTTTCCAGCATCCAGTCACGCGTGAACTTGCCACCCTGAATGTCTTCAAGCACACGCTTCATCTCAGCCTTGGTTTCGGGCGTGATGATGCGCGGGCCGGTGACATATTCGCCATATTCCGCCGTATTCGAAATCGAATAATTCATATTGGCGATGCCGCCCTCATAAATGAGATCGACGATCAGCTTCACTTCGTGCAAGCATTCGAAATAGGCCATTTCCGGCGCATAGCCGGCCTCGACCAGGGTTTCGAAACCGGCGCGGATCAATTCGACGAGGCCGCCGCAGAGAACCGCCTGCTCGCCGAAAAGATCGGTCTCGCATTCTTCCTTGAAGGTCGTCTCGATGATACCGGCGCGGCCGCCGCCAATCGCCGAAGCGTAGGAGAGCGCGATATCATGCGCATTGCCGGAGGCGTTCTGCGCCACCGCGATCAGGCACGGCACACCGCCACCGCGCTTATATTCAGAGCGCACGGTATGACCAGGTCCCTTGGGCGCGACCATCAGGACATCGAGATCGGCGCGCGGCTCGATCAGATTGAAATGCACGCTCAAGCCATGCGCGAAGAGGAGAGCCGCGCCCTGCTTGAGATTCTTGGCCAGAAGCTGGTGATAAATATCGGCCTGCAATTCATCTGGCGTCAAAACCATGACAACGTCGGCCCATTGCGCGGCATCGACAACAGTCTTGACAGTAAGCCCTTCGGCCTCCGCCTTCTTGGCCGTGGATGAACCCTCGCGCAAAGCGATGGCGATCTCCTTGACGCCGGAATCGCGCAGGTTCAACGCATGCGCATGACCTTGACTGCCATAGCCAATGATCGCCACTTTCTTGCCCTTGACGAGATTGATATCGGCATCCCGATCATAATAGACACGCATAGACGAAGCTTTCCTTGTGCTGAGGCGGTCAAGCCTTGCGGTTGTTTGAATGAGGGCCTTCTACAACATCGGGCCTTGGTGGGAAATCACCGATCAGCGGACACTGACCAATGGCAAATGATCGTAATAGGATGACTCAGATCGCATCCGGTCCGCGTGTCATCGCGGCAATGCCTGTCCGTGATACTTCGACCAGGCCGATAGGCCGCATCAATTCGACGAATTGATCGATCTTGCCGGCATTACCAGTCAGTTCGAAAACGAAACTGTCAATCGTCGCATCGACAACACGAGCCCGGAACGCATCGGCAAGACGCATGGCCTCGACGCGGTTCTCGCCCCTGCCCGCCACCTTGATCATGGCGAGCTCGCGTTCGATCGAACCGCCGCGCAAGGTCAGATCCGTGACGCGATGAATGGGAATGAGACGTTCGAGCTGGTGAACGATCTGTTCGATCATTTCCGGTGTGCCCGAGGTCACGATGGTGATGCGTGACAAATGTTCCGCATGCGCCACTTCGGCAACCGTCAGGCTTTCGATATTGTAGCCGCGGCCTGAAAACAGGCCAACAACACGCGCGAGCACGCCCGGCTCGTTATCGACCAGGACGGAGAGCGTATGCACCTCGATCTTCGAGGCAGCGGGTGCCGAGGAATAAGGCGAGAGGGGAGCGGCAGGAGCATTCATCATCACACCAATATTTTGCCGGCGGCATCGATCGCCGTCCCGAGTTCCGTTTCCATATCGGGCAGGATCATTTCATTATGCGCCTTGCCCGAGGGAATCATCGGCAGGCAATTTTCCTCCCGATCGACAATGCAATCGAACAAAACCGGCTTCGGGGTTTCTATCATTTCGAGAATCGCGGCGTCGAGTGTGTTCGGATCGGCGCAACGGATACCATGACAGCCATAGGCCTCGGCCAGTTTCACGAAATCGGGCAGAGCTTCCGAATAACTCTCGGAATAACGGCCGCCATGCAGCAGTTCCTGCCATTGGCGCACCATGCCCATATATTGATTGTTGAGGATGAAAATCTTGACCGGCAACCGGAACTGAACAGCGGTCGAAAGTTCCTGAATGTTCATCAGGATCGACGCCTCGCCAGCAATATCGACGACGAGCGAGCCCGGATGCGCCATCTGCGCGCCAATGGCCGCCGGCAAGCCGTAACCCATGGTGCCGAGACCGCCGGACGTCATCCAGCGATTGGGTTCGTCGAAATGATAATGCTGTGCCGCCCACATCTGATGCTGACCGACCTCGGTCGAAATATAGGTGTCGCGGCCGCGCGTCAGTTCGAACAGACGTTGAATGGCATATTGCGGTTTGATCACCTTGTTCGACGCGCGATAGGCAAGCGATTTGCGGGCCCGCCAATGATCGATCTCCTGCCACCATTTTTGGAGCACCGCCGCGTCGCAGGCCAGATGCCGTTCCTTCCAGCGCGCGACCATATCCCGCAAGACGGCGGTACAATCGCCGACAATACCAAGATCGACCTTCACGGTCTTGTTGATAGAGGATGGATCAATATCGATATGGATTTTGCGCGAGCCGGGAGAAAAAGCATCGATCCGGCCGGTAATACGATCGTCGAAACGCGCACCGATGGCGATCATCAGATCGCAATCATGCATGGCATTATTCGCTTCGTAGGTTCCATGCATGCCCAGCATGCCGAGCCAACGCGGAGAGGAAGCGGGATAGGCGCCGAGCCCCATCAAGGTGGAGGTGATCGGCGCGCCGGTCAAATCAACAAGTTCCCGCAGCAAGGCGGAGGCCTCGGGTCCTGAATTGATGATGCCACCACCGGTATAGAAGATCGGGCGCTTGGCCGCCGCGATCCAGCTCAGCGCCTCGTCGATGCGGCCGAGATCACCCTTGAACGCCGGCTTATAGGTCTTGTGCTCAATATTTTCAGGACCCGCATAGAGTCCCAGCGCGAATTGCACATCCTTGGGGATATCAATCACCACCGGCCCCGGCCGGCCATGCTGCGCGACATAAAAAGCCTCATGCAGGATGCGAGGCAGATCCTCGACCTGGCGAACGAGATAATTATGTTTCGTGCAATGGCGGGTAATACCCACCGTATCGCATTCCTGAAAGGCGTCGGAGCCGATGAGATGCGTCGGCACCTGCCCCGTAATGCAAACAAGCGGAATGGAATCGAGAAGAGCGTCAGTCAGGCCGGTGACGGCATTCGTCGCGCCGGGTCCCGACGTCACCAGAACCACGCCGATTTTGCCGCTGGAGCGCGCATAACCTTCCGCCGCATGGACAGCGCCCTGCTCGTGACGAACGAGGACATGTTTGACGCTGTTCTGATGGAACAAAGCATCATAGATCGGTAGGACGGCGCCGCCCGGATAACCGAAAATCGTGTCCACGCCCTGATCTTTCAGAGCCGTGACAACCATTTGTGCGCCGGTCATTTTCTCGGACATTTTATTCTCCGCGGCATTTTTGAGCCGAATGCCTTCATGGGTCATGAATTTTTAGAGAATGGGATGGAAAGCAATAAAAAAGGCCCCGGAGGGCCTCGAGAATGCGCCAGGGTCGGAAGCGGAGCCCTCTCCGTTCCTATACCGGCGCGATGCTTACGATCAGGATGTTCATGAACCGATTTGTTTGCATCTGAATCGCGTAGCTCAAAGCCCACGAGGCGTCAATAGGGCATTTCGAAGATCGGTCAATGCTGGAATGAGATCAGCGTGGGTAGATAGGCTCGACAGTTGGAAATTGCCTGTGGGGCTGCGGATCGTAAAGTTGAAAAAGTCCGCTAACAGGTCCGCCTCTTATTTATTAAGGCGACCAAGCTTCAATAGGATATTGAAATAACTGGTCGGAGTGAGAGGATTCGAACCTCCGACCCCCTCGTCCCGAACGAGGTGCGCTACCAGGCTGCGCTACACTCCGACACTGTAAACCGGCGGGCCCTGGAAAGTCCCACGCGTTCCGTATCCGCCTTATAGCCATGCGAATGCTGCTCCGCAAGGGCAAGGTGGCGGTAAAATGGCATTAAAGTCGATCACCATTCAGGATCGGCTCCCTGAATAGTCAGCCTTCAAGGACGTAAACAGCGCACACGCCAGCTATCGCCAGCATGCGATTCCACCCAATATAGAATTGCTCGCGGATCAAACGCTCGGGAAAAGCTATATATTATTATAATAGCATTACTTTCCCATAAAAATCACATCCGGTCTCAAGTCCACTCAAGGGCAATCTCGAAACATGGCGCAGAGCCACCAGAAATCTTGAACAACTAAATATTGTATAAATAAATTATACTACTA
This sequence comes from Beijerinckia indica subsp. indica ATCC 9039, assembly GCF_000019845.1. NCBI lineage: Bacteria > Pseudomonadati > Pseudomonadota > Alphaproteobacteria > Hyphomicrobiales > Beijerinckiaceae > Beijerinckia > Beijerinckia indica. Next base: position 2,763,720 of record NC_010581.1, read on the forward strand.
TAAAATGTAAAAAACTAGCAATATATATCTGGACATCATAACGCTAGATGTTCACTCTCATCTAGAGATCTCTTTTGTTTGAAGATGCATTGCGTTGATCGTCCATCGCGATCCCCTCACATCCAAGCCAGTGGATGACTCCGCAGTTCTGCATCGCTCCCGAACGAGGCAACACGTTAGCTTACAGACGATAGGAGCTAACCATGAAAGAAGACTAATCGATATCCAGCCACCGAGGGGTCTTTTCACGGCAAAATTTTGATATGCTCTTCGAGGCTCTTTTATTCAAACAGAACAGAAGAAGGATCGACACGATGGCGTTCTTAATAATCCAGCAGGAGTCTTTTCGAAATCATCGACCGGCGATCCTGAGAAACAGATCTAGTTTTACCTAGATCGCTAGATCATCGATACAATAAAACAAACTGCGTAGACAAATCGAAGATTAATTGAGCGATCAAACCGGCGAAAAATAAATAGACCCGATACACTTTTAAAGAGACTTATGATGCGTAATAAGTTCTGCGTCAACGATTCTTTTCACGACCTCGATAGTACGAGCGTTGAAGAGATCATTTCTGTTCTGCAGGCAAAAATAGCCGGATTGAGATCAAAGCTGAAGTGCGAATATTGTTTATCCTGTCAATATCTCGACTGCCCGATGGCTGGTTTTCTGCAACTGTTAGAATTGTCTCGGCAGCGGCGCACACTTTGCTCTCGCTCTGCAAAAAAGCCGAAAGAATCCCTTGGAGCATCGCTATCGTTTCATCCCGACCAAGCGATTCATTGAGGCTCCTCGCCATTTGATTGTCCAACCTGGTGATCGCCCCCTCCATTCTTTCACTCACGAGTTCCCCAGGATCGACGCCATAGGCCTTGGCCGCGCGATCAATCCAGACATCGGAAAGGCGGCGCTCGCCTTTTTCCAGCTTGATTAATTGGTTCTTCGTCGTACCCATGGCCTCAGCGGCCTGGATTTGCGTAAGACCCAAACGATTTCGGATTTTTTTGAGATTGTTCACCATTCTACATTTGTGCCCATTTTGGGGCGGTTTGGCTAGTCCCCAAAATGGGCGTTTTATGACTTGACAAAAATACCCATTTTGGGTATTACACTTATTCATGACAGGAATGCAAACCCATTCGCCGCTCAAGGCGGCACCCTACGGTCCCGCACTCGGACCATGGGCACTGAACCATGCAAAGCGTACCGGAACGCTCCGGAGATGAAGGGGCTTAGACGAGCACATCACGTCACCTCAGCCCAAAATCCAGAGCGGAGATCGGGAACGCCCAAATCAACTTCATTATGGGCATTTATATCGGGTTTAATGGACTGTAAAAAGAGCCCAGAATGAGATCCGGCTATCGATCGCGAGTCCCTCTGTAAATGCGGGATAATTCGAAAAATTCGCCTTTGCCGGTTAAGCACCAACACCCGCACCCCACGTCAAGGGCGTCTTAACTCCTCAACTCAGTCACCTAAGAATAATAGGCCAGCAAATTGCGGCGGCTTTCTTGAATTTCCAGCTCTCGAGGGGAGAAAATAACCTCAGAGAATGCCGGCCGGCGCCGCTTTCCGTCCGGCTTATTATGTAAATAAAATATATAATAAGTATTTAAAAGTAACTTCCATTGAAACAATCGAACACTTAGGAGAAGTCCATGGCTCAACGTGGCAGGCCAAAACAGTGGAATGATGGGAAAATTGCCCGGCTCGGCATGCTGATCGGAGCCGGCTGGTCCTGCGCCCGCATCGCCGAGGAAATGGGCTCCACGCAAGACGCCGTCCGTGCTTGCGCCCGCCGCCTCAGGCTGCGTTTTACAAACGTGCCGGCCGTCGTCGCGCTTCCGGGCTTTCAAATGGCCGCGGCTATACGCGGCAAAATGCGCGACGATCTGATCGTCGAGGTCTTGAGCATACTCGATTCCGACCGCGCCTTGCTTGAAAATGTCATCGACGATCGGTGCTGACCTATGAATGAACCCCTCCCCGCGACAACACCACTTTCCCCTCCTTCGATCAGAGGTCGGGAAGTCTGTCCACCGACGGTCTGGAAACCCGATCGCGTCGGCGAATGCCTCATCGCCGCTTTCGCGACCCTCGACCGATGCCCCAAATCCCATGGTCCACAGGGTCATCGAAACGCCTGGCCAAGCATGACACCGGGCGCTGATGAAACATCCGACAAACCCGCCGACAAGCTGCGCAATAAGAAGCCCCAACCCTCCGCCAGGGAATTAACCCACATGGAAGCGGCCTTCGAATGGTTGCGTCTCCTGCATGGTGAAGATCAGGTCACGGCGCAAATGATCAGTCATTGGGCGCTGAACGTGGCGCGAAGACGCTCCGTCAAGATCCTGTGTCAGCGTCAGGGTTGGGCCCTCCCGACCTTTTACCGGAAACGCACCAGCGGCCTCGCCTATCTTGCAAACTATCTGAATGCGAAGGCCTATCCTCTTTTCTGACGATCAGCTTCCCCATTTGGCCCTACCGGAGGCGCTTGGCGTCTCCGGGTAAAGTGTCTGGACGGCGCCGCGGCTTATGCTTATGTCCCCGTTCATGAACCAAGATCTTGATCCTCAATCGGCCGCATTCGCCGCACGCCGGGCAGAAGCACGCAAAAAGCTCGATGCCTTGGACCCAGCCATGCACAAGGGAAACGAGGAAAGTTCCGTTCCTGATCCACTTCGGCGGGCCTGGTTCGAGACAGTCTATGATGCGGCGGGAGGCGATCCAGCCAAAGTGCCCTGGGCCAATCTCCTGCCCCATCCCCTGACGCGAACCTGGATCGAGGGCCAGGCGCGCGGTATCGACGGACTGCGCGTTCTCGATATTGGCTGTGGCTTGGGTGATAATGCGGAATGCCTGGCCGCGGCCCGCGCCAAGGTCACTGCCTTTGATCTCGTGCCTAAAGCCATCGCCTGGGCCCGCCAAAGATTTCCCGACAGTCCGGTCGATTATCAGGCGGGCGATCTCTTCGCCTTGCCTGCATCCTGGCTTCACGCCTTCGATCTTGTCCACGAATGCTATACTTTGCAGGCGCTTTCGGTCAGTCTGCTCCCAAAGGCCTTAGCGCAATTGGCCTCGCTTCTGGCCCCAGGCGGCAAAGTTCTGCTCATCGCCCGCGCGCGCGGCGAGGATGAAGAGATCGAGGGTCCGCCCTGGCCTTTGCCTCCCTCGATTTTCGAGGAGGCCAAAAGACAAGGTCTGTTTCCCTTGATGGTCGAGGATATTATGGCAACCGCGGAGGTCGGACGACGCCATTGGCGCGCCCTGCTCCAATATCAGGACCGATAGAAAAGGATGTCAAAAACCACTCCAGCCACGCTCGCCTTGCAAAAGGCTGGTGTCGCCTTCAGCCTGCATTCCTATGAGTACGATCCTTCAGCGGAGCGGATCGGGCTTCAAGCCGCCGAGGCGATTGGGGAATTGCCAAGCAGGGTTTTGAAAACCCTGATGGCCGAGGTCGATGGCAAACCGGTTTGTGCCGTCATCCCGTCCGATCGGGAAGTCAGCATGAAGAAACTCGCCGCGACTTTCGGCGGCAAAAGTGCGCAAATGATGCGTCCAGCCGATGCGGAACGCGCAACCGGCTATCGTGTCGGCGGTATTAGCCCCTTTGGCCAGAGGCGCCTGGTGCCGACCGCGATCGAGGAAAGCGCGCTGCAAGAAGAGCATGTTTATATGAACGGCGGTCAGCGCGGCCTGCAAGTGCGGCTCAAACCAGCCGATGCTCTGGCAGCGCTGAAGGCCAAAGCCGCCTCGCTGATCGCTTGAGCGTTGAGCCTACATCCGCATCTTCGTCATGATCGCTCGGAAAGCCTCGAGCGTTTCCTCGCTGACGTGGTGTTCCATGCCTTCGGCATCGATCCGGGCCGTTTCCGGCCGGACCCCGAGCCAGACCAGAAAAGCCTCAACGGTTTTGTGCCGCTTGCGGATTTCCGATGCCATTTTTTGCCCCTGATCCGTCAGAAAAACGCCTCGATAGGGCCGGCGCGAGACGAACCCCTCATTGGTGAGCCGCGCCAGCATTTTGGCGACAGTCGGCTGCGAGACGCCGAGCCGCGCCGCTATATCGACTTGGCGCGCTTCATGGCCTTCCTCGATCAGATCGGCGATGAGTTCGACATAATCCTCGACAACAGCGCCACGCCGCGCTTCCCGTGTCAGCCGAAACCCTTCCGAATGGCTCTCGGCATCTGGGAGAGATCCTCGCTCGTCCACGGACCGGTGCAAGGCTGACACGATTTTTCTCCTTAAGGATCCGTGCAGGACGATCTTTGTCGATCGTCCTCGCCACAAGCCAACCGCCAGCGATTCCCGGTACCCACCCTCATTGAAGCGCGGCTCGTCGCGGTTCAATGAGGACAAGTGGATACCGTTTCAAAAGCGACGTATCGAGAATCTGCGATTCTCGATACTAGGCAAGTGCTCCATTGATAACGCGGCAGGCGTCCATCGTCATGCCGAAAAGCCGCGACCATGAAATATAGCCTATTGCATAATCTTCCCGCGTGGCACAGATTTACGATGGATGCGGTAGACTTTCATTGCATCCCCAGGTCTCAAGGTGTCCACGCATGTCGCAAGTTCCGGGTATCGATCCTTTGCAGCCGGCCTGGAAATTCGCTGGCCCCGACGCGGAATTGCGGCCGAGCCTGCCGGAGGCTCACGCTTCCATCAAAGTCCCGCAGGACGGTGCCTGGCTCCGCCGGCTCATGGCCTTTATCGGGCCCGGCTATATGGTTTCAGTCGGTTATATGGATCCCGGCAATTGGGCGACCGATCTCGCCGGCGGTTCCCAATTTGGCTATACGCTGCTGACTGTCATCCTTTTATCGAATTTCATGGCCATCCTGCTGCAGGCGCATGCCGCCCGGCTCGGCATCGTCTCGGGCCGTGATCTCGCTCAGGCCTGCCGCGATCATTATCCTCGCAGCGTCAACATCGCGCTCTGGCTCGCCTGTGAAGCGGCGATTATCGCCTGTGATCTCGCCGAGGTCATCGGCACGGCTATCGCATTACAGCTTTTGTTCGGCATTCCATTGGTGGGCGGCGCTCTTCTCGGCGCGCTGGACGCCTTCCTGCTTCTGCTCTTGATGAACAAGGGTTTTCGATTTCTCGAAGCCTTTATCATCGCCATGATCGCCACGATCACCGCTTGTTTCACCATTCAAATCATCGCCGCCGCGCCGCCCGTGGCCGCGATCCTGCGCGGCTTCCTCCCCTCGGCCGAGATCGTTACCCACCCGGAAATGCTCTATGTGGCAATAGGCATTATCGGCGCGACGGTCATGCCGCATAATCTCTATCTTCATTCCTCGATCGTGCAGACGCGCGCCTATCCACGCACCGAGCCAGGCCGGCGCGATGCCCTGAAATGGGCCATTCTCGACAGCACGATTGCGCTCATGCTGGCGCTTTTCGTCAATGCCTCGATCCTCATCGTCGCGGCGGCGGCCTTTCACGGAACCGGCCATCGGGATGTCGCCGAAATCGGTCAGGCCTTCGAACTGCTCTCACCCGTCCTTGGTCTCAGCATAGCCTCGACGCTCTTCGCCATCGCGCTTCTGGCTTCAGGCCTCAATTCCACGGTCACGGCGACGCTCGCCGGCCAGATCGTCATGGAAGGCTTTTTGCGGATGCGCCTGCCGCATTGGGTGCGGCGCCTGATCACCCGTGGCCTCGCCATTGTTCCAGTCGTGTTCGTCACGCTGCTTTATGGGGAGCATGGTACAGCGCGACTCCTGGTTCTCAGCCAGGTCATTCTCTCGATGCAATTGCCTTTCGCGGTCATCCCGCTTGTTCAATTCGTCTCGGACAAGCGCAAGATGGGCGCCTTTGTGATTTCCCCCTGGCTGACCGGTCTTTCATGGGTCGTGGCCGGCCTCATTCTGAGCCTCAATTTCAAGCTTCTGTATGACACAATATGACACAATATGGGGGTGAGCTTGCAGGGAGCTGATCGCTTTTTCAAAGACCCTTAGCTATTCAGCCTGAAGCGGCTTCATAGGCACTGGAAAGCTCCAACCATTCTTCCTCCGCCGCCGTTAGAGCCCGTTCCAGTTCGGCACGCTGACCGGAAAGCTGTCCCGCTTTCGAAGGGTTGGTTTGAAAGATCGTGGCATCCGCCAGAACTTCATCGATCCGCGCGAGGAGATCTTCGAACTTGCGCATTTTTTCTTCCAAAGCCGCGATCTGTTTTTTCAACGGAGCGGCCTCCTTGCGGCCCAGCGACGTCTCCTTCCGTTCCGGTTTTACGGCTTCGCCCCGATCTTTCTTTCCCTGTCTAGGCGTCCCGCCATTGGCGCGGTCCAGGACATATTTCTTGTAATCCTCCATATCGCCATCAAAGGCCTTGACGGTTCCATCCGCCACAAGCCAGAGCCGATCGGCGCAAGCCTCCAACAAATGGCGGTCATGCGAGACGAGGATGATCGCGCCCTGATAATCATTGATCGCTTCAATCAGCGCAGCGCGGCTGTCGATGTCGAGATGGTTGGTCGGCTCATCGAGGATGAGCAAATGCGGCCCATGAAAACTCGCAAGGCCCATCAAGAGGCGCGCTTTCTCGCCTCCCGACAATTGCGCGATTTTCGTATCGGCTTTGACATTAGGAAAACCGATCTGCGCGCATTTCGCTCTGATCTTGGCCTCGGTTCCGTCCGGCATGAGCGGTGCGACACATTGATAGGGCGTGGCTTTTTCATCGAGATCATCGACCTGATGCTGGGCAAAAAAGCCGACATCGAGCTTCGACGAGCGCCTGACACTGCCTCCCATGGCGTCAAGCCTGCCGCCGACCAGCTTGGCGAAGGTCGATTTACCATTGCCGTTAGAACCGAGGAGCCCTATCCGGTCATCATCGGCGATCGACAGATTCAATCGTTTCAAGATGGGCTTTTCATCATAGCCAACACTCGCATCATCCATCGTAATGATCGGCGGATTGAGCGGCTTTTGTGGCGAAGGCAAATGGAACGGCAGGACATGACCTTCGACGATGGCGGTGATGGGCTCCATCCTCGCCAGCATTTTTAGCCTTGATTGCGCCTGCGCCGCTTTCGTCGCCTTGGCACGGAAACGATCGACAAAGGCTTGCAGATGTTTGCGCTGCTCCTGCTGCTTCTTCATATGTTTGAGCTGGATCGCCTGCTGCTCGCGCCGCTGCTGCTCGAAACTCGAATAATTGCCGCGCCATAGCGTCAGCTTGGCTTGATCCAGATGCAGGATATGATCGGCCACGGCATCAAGCATGTCGCGATCATGGCTGATGACGAAGATCGTTCCAGGATAGCTTTGCAGATAATCAATCAGCCAGAGCGTGCCTTCGAGGTCGAGATAATTGGTCGGCTCGTCGAGCAGCAGAAAATCCGGCTGCGAGAAGAGAACGGCGGCGAGCGCGACGCGCATGCGCCAGCCGCCGGAAAATTCCGAAAGCGAACGATGCTGCGCGGCCTCATCGAAGCCAAGGCCTTCCAAAATGCCGGCGGCGCGGGCGGGAGCCGCATGCGCATCGATATCGACAAGACGGGTCTGGATCTCGGCAATCCGGTGAGGGTCCGTGGCATGCTCCGCCTCCGCCATCAAAGCGGCGCGTTCCTTATCGGCCTCGAGCACGAAATCGATGAGCGAGCCCGGCCCGCCTGGGGCCTCCTGCTCCACACGCCCGAGCCGCATGTTTTTGGGGATTGTGATCGTGCCGGATTCCGGTGCTGTCTCACCGGCGATCATACGGAACAAAGTGGTCTTGCCGGCCCCATTGCGGCCGACAAAGCCGATCCGTGCCCGATCGGGTAAGGCGGCCGTCGCCTTATCGAATAAAATACGCGGGCCGAGCCGGAAGGTCAGGTCATTAATGTGCAGCATGCGGCACTTGTCGCTTTCCTGGCGAAAATTGGCAAGGCCGATTGTCAAGACGGGGCAAGAAGCAAGGGCTGAAAGAAAAATCCCCGGCAAAAATGAACTGACCCCACAAAGTTGGACACCAACCTTCGGGGGTCAGTTCAAAGCCGGGGATTTTTCTTACCGTTGTCCGTCGAGCCATCCGCCGCTGAACCCCGCGCGCGTCAGGCCGACGCGGATATAGGGATTCTTCTTCATCGTGTTCCAAACGAACCCGCTGCGCCAGTTTTCGATCATTAAGAGGATCGGTCCCTGATCAATGCCGAACTGCGCCGTATCCGCCCAGTAGGATATTTGTTGAGGCGACGCCGTATCAGAGGAGTCTTCGTTGGTGGGGAAACTCGGGTTGAAAGCATCGACAAAACCGTAGCGATTATAGATCCGCGCGCCATAGCGGTTTTTCATTTCCTCGAGCGCCGGAAGCGCGATCTCCGGAGCAAAGGCAATCGACCCTCCCGCCGCTGTCGGAGCAATCGTCCCATCATCAGTGATATAGTCCTGGCCCGCGCCCCGCGCCTTATAGCCTTCGAAGCTGCGGACTTGGCCATCGACAGTCTTCGTCACGGCACCGGGTCCATTGCAGGCGGTCAAACCCCATATGTTCTCGCCATAATCACGCCAGCCGCCAGGATTGACTTTGGCATAGGCGCGCTGGGCATAGGTGGCACGACGGCTGTTCTCAAAATAATCGAAGCCCCGGCTCTGATTCCACTGGTCGCGGATACCACGGAAATCGACCCAGGAATGGCTATATTGGTGCCCGAACAAGGGAGCGAAATTGACCAGCGTCTCGCCTTGGAACGTCCCCCATTGCCGGTCGTAAGTCCCCGTCAAGGATTGCCATGTGCTCGCCGCAATCGGATGTGTGGGAGAAGCGATCGCCAGGAGATAGATCAGCATTCCCTCATTATACCCATCCCAGTCGTAGGGCAGAAAATGGCCATCGGGTGTCCATCCCATGCTGAGGAATGGCCTATGCGCCTGCATCCATGTCCAATCGACCCGGCGGTATAATGTATCAGCGAGGGACCTGATCTCCCGCTCGGGGGGCGTATCGTGGTCATAATAGGACTGCGCAAAGAGCACGCCACCCAGAAGCAACGTGGTGTCCACGCTAGACGCCTCGGAGCCATGGTCGAAGCGCTCGCCGCTCTGGCGATCGAGAAAATGGTAATAGAAGCCGTGCACGCCGGTTGCCCCGTCCGGGGCATCGCTTTGCGGCGCATTCTCGAGAAACCGCAGCGTTGCGAGCGTGCGCTCCACCGCCTGATCCCGCGAAATATAGCCGCGTTCAACACCGATCCCATAGGCGGTCAGGCCAAAGCCCACGGCAGCGATACTCGTAAACGTATCGTTTGACGGGTAATGATCCGGGATCAGGCCATTGTCCGGGTTCGCCGCGTCCCAGAACCAGTTGAATGTCCGATGTTCCAAATCCTCGACAAACGGCCGTTCCTGCTGCACTGCGCTAACGGCATAGGGATTGGCCTTGGTTACGCTGGATTGTCCCGGCACCATGCCGGCCAGCAAAAGAAGCACGGCGGCCCATTGACACCGGCGCCGAGACGAATTCCGGGATAGGCCGGTCAGCGCGCCGTGCGCGCGAAACCTGCTTTTCATACCAGCAATCATCAAACCCCATCACAATTGCGTCATCATGTTGAGTGCATTAGGACTTTGCCTGAAGACTATGACCATGATGGGGACAAATTCGGTAGGATCCTATGGTTTTATCACCACAAAGTTGTGATGAACGAGATGATGGTGTGGCGAATGAGACGACTTGGCCTTGACAGGAATAGGCTTGTCGGGAATGGGCTATCGCATTACAAATAATGGGATAAGATCGGTCTTGTGATTCCTGCCATTCCGGCAATGCCTTTGGACCGATGTAATTTCTTCACAATCGGTCCCTAAAATTTCCCTTGGCTATCGTTGCTCCTCTCTTCGCCCATTGCTCTCCCCTCAACGGGCCTGGACACGCCAGCCGAAACCCATGCGCCGCGAGAATTTCTTGAGACTTGAAGGCCGCATGATCCTTAGGTTTGGCCGATGATCATCATTTGAATCATCGATTAGACCTATCTCGATTCCTTACCTATGTTCCCTGCCTGTGCAACCCAGCAGCGATGATCGCTGCCTCATGAGGAAACAAACCATGGCCGCCATTGGTGAAAAGGTTCCCGCGTTCAGCGTCGTCGGCGTCAAGCCCGGCTTCGAAAAGCACGAAGAAAACGGCGTCAGCGCCTTCGAGGAACTGACCGAGGCTAGCTTCCCCGGCAAGTGGAAGGTCATTTTCTTCTATCCGAAGGATTTCACCTTCGTCTGCCCGACCGAGATCGCTGAATTCGCTCGTCTCCACAAGGAATTCGAGGATCGCGGCGCTGTCGTGCTCGGTGGTTCGACCGATAATGAGTTCGTCAAGCTCGCTTGGCGCCGTGACCACAAGGATCTCGCCAAGCTGCCGATCTGGTCCTTCGCCGATACCAATGGCTCGCTGACCGATGGCCTCGGCGTGCGTTCCCCGGCGGGTGTCGCCTATCGCTATACGTTCATTGTCGATCCCGACAATGTCATCCAGCATATCTATGCCAACAACCTCAATGTCGGCCGCGCTCCCAAGGATACGCTCCGCGTTCTCGATGCGCTGCAGACGGACGAACTCTGCCCCTGCAACCGCGAAGTCGGTGGCGATACCCTCAAGGTCGCCTAATTTCACCTGAGTATTTGTCGATCAGACGAAATCAATCTGATCGACAAACCGCATACACAAACATTTTGAAGCTGGAGCGATTTCTCGTTCGCTCGAAAAGCGCTCCAGATCGCGTGAGGTCCTTAAATGTCGATCGATAGCCTGAAAGACAAATTGCCGGATTTCGCCAAGGATGTTCGGCTCAATCTCTCCAACATCGCCAATGACGATACGTTGGGGGAGCAGACCAAATATGGCTTAATGCTGGCCTGTGCCGTCGCCACCCGCAATGCGGAGGTCCTGAAGGCTTTCGACCAGGAATGCACGCCGCATCTGGCACCCGCTGCGCGGGACGCGGCGCTCGCCGCCGCCACGATCATGGCGATGAACAATGTCTATTACCGCTTTGTCCATCTCGCCTCGAACAAAGCTTATGGCACGTTGCCCGCCAAGCTGCGGATGAATATCATCGGCAACCCCGGTGTGCCCAAGACCGATTTCGAGCTCTGGTCGCTTGCCGTCTCAGCCATCAACGGCTGTGGCATGTGCATCGACTCGCACGAGAAAGTTCTGCTCAACGCAGACACGACCCAGGACACGATTCAGACTGCGGTGCGCTTTGCCGCGATCATCCAATCCACGGCCGTCGCGCTTGAAGCAGCGAGCCTGCCGGTGTCTGCCGCCAGCTAATTCCTGAAGCATATTGTCTGTAGAGAGAAAAAGCGCGGCGATTTCATTCGCCGCGCTTTTCTTTTGGTTCGGTTCACGCTGATAATTGCGGGATTTCGGGCGGCAAGCTCGTCTTGATCAGCTTGGCCAGAGCATCGATCGCCTTGCGGCGGGGATTGCTTGAACGCGAGACGAGCCGTACACTACGCGCTGTATGCGGTCCGGTCAAAGGCTTGGCGATGAGTGAATGCGGCAGGCTGTGTTTATCAAGCAAAGCCAAGGCCGGCATCAAGGTAATCCCATAGCCAGCCGCCGCCATATGCAGGAGGGTCGGCAGGCTCGTCGCCCGCATATCGGCGAGGGAATCATCAGGCTGCGCCTGACGGCACAATTCGATCGCCTGATCACGCAGACAATGGCCATCAGCGAGGAGCAAGAGGGATTGCGGATCAATCTCACCTGCTGCCACAGATTCACGCTCCGCCAAAGCATGATCACGCGGGACGATCAGAAAGAAGGGTTCCTCGAACAAAAGTTCGGAGGTCAACACCGGCTTTTCCGGATCGGAGGCGATAATAGCCGCGTCGAGCTTGCCGGATAGGACCGGCTCGATCAGCCGATCCGTAAAATCCTCGACAAGCATCAAGGGCGTGGCTGGCAATTGCCGGCGCGCACGCGGCAAAACGAACGGCATAAGATAGGGACCAAGAGTCGGAATGACACCTAGCCGCAAGGCGCCCGCCATCGGATCGCGGCTTGCCCGCGCACAACGCAGAAGATCCTCGGAGGCCGCGACCGCGCGCCGGGCATGGACCAGGATTTCCTCGCCCGCCGCTGTCGTGCAAACGCTTTTGCCGACGCGTTCGAAAATGCGGACGCCGAGTTCGTCTTCCAGTTTCAGGATCTGCCCGCTCAACGTCGGCTGGCTAATATGGCAGGCCTGGGCGGCGCGGCCGAAATGACCGAAATTGGCGACGGCAATAATATATTGGAGATCGCGAAGGTTCATGAAATAGAGATAGTCTATGATTTCTCGATAAACAATCGGTAAAGCCAATTTATATATTTTCCAGGATGTCCATAAATTTAAGCGCTGTCTCCGCCTTGCCCACAAAAATCTCTCTGTCTATAAGCGGACAGATGTCCGCCCTTTGTGGACAGGAGGATGAACGGCTCCATGGCGATCGAACGTACTTTTTCTATTCTGAAGCCCGATGTCACGCGGCGTAATCTGACCGGCGCGGTCAATGCCTTGATCGAAAAGGCGGGGCTCCGCATCATCGCTCAGAAGCGGGTGCTCATCACCAAAGCCCAGGCTGAGACCTTCTATGCCGTTCATAGCGCACGGCCCTTCTTCGGCGAACTCGTCGAGTCGATGATTTCCGGCCCGGTCGTCGTGCAGGTTCTCGAAGGCGAAGACGCGATCAAGAAATATCGCGAAGTGCTCGGCGCAACGGATCCGGCCAAGGCCGACGCCGGCACGATCCGCAAGGAATTCGCCCTTTCGGTCGGCGAAAATTCCGCGCATGGCTCGGATGCCCCGGAAACCGCCGCGGTTGAAATCGCGCAATGGTTCGCCGGCAACGAATTGGTCGGCTAAGGAAAGCAGGTCATCCTTTATGGCCATCAGGATCATCGAGGATGTCACTGACATTTTGCGGGAGGCGGCCGCCGAGGCAATCCTGCCGCGTTTTCGTCGATTGTCGGAAAAGGACATCGAAGAGAAAGCGCCGGGTGATCTCGTCACAGCCGCCGACCGGCATGCCGAAACGTATATTACGGAGCGTTTGCGCAAGCTCGATCCCCAAGCCCGGATCGTCGGAGAAGAAGCTTGCGCGGCGGCTCCTTCGCTCGCGACAGGGCTCGATCAAGGGACGATTTTCGTCCTCGACCCGCTCGACGGAACCGGTAATTTCGCCGCCGGGCGGATGCCTTTCGCGATCATGGCCGCGCTTTTGCGCGAAGGCGAGATCATCGCCGCCTGGATACTCGATCCTCTCTCCAATCAACTCTGCACGGCTGAACAAGGCTCCGGTGCCTTCATTGACGGCCGAAGGTTGAAAGCCACTCCCAGAGAAGCTGGACCTCTGCGCGGTTCCATTTCCACGCGCTTCATGCCGCCCGACATGCGTGAGGCCCTTGAACCGCGCCTCACCGCCCTGCTCCCTGATCGGCTGGAGCCATTCCTCTGCGCCGGAGCGGAATATCCGGCCCTGGCAAAAGGCGAGCGCGACTTCGCCACATTCTGGCGGAGCCTGCCCTGGGATCATCTGCCCGGCACTTTGTTTCTGCGAGAAGCCGGCGGGCATGTCGCACGCTTTGATGGTACTCCCTATCGCGCTGGGCAGGACGGCAAGGGATTGATCGCCGCGCACAGCTTCGAGCTTTGGCAGGAAGCAAGGGGTTTACTGATCCCAAATTTCTGAATTACGCTCGCTAGGAGTGACCGCGCCGGTCAGCAGCTGCGTCTGTATTCCCGCGGCTGGTGCACTTTCGACCGAGATGCCTGTGATGACAAACGCCGGGCCACAACTCACCACGTCCACGCGACGGCGCCAATGGGTGCTCGTTACGCTGCTGATTGTCGCCGGATGTGTCAATTACATTGATCGCTCGACACTCGCCATTGCAAACCACGACATTGCCCAGGAGCTTCATCTATCAGTCGGAGAGATGGGGATGTTGCTTTCGGCCTTTGCCTGGACCTATGCCATTTTTCAATTGCCTGCCGGCGTGCTGACGGACCATGCCGGCCCTCATCGCATGCTGACAATCGGGATGATTGTGTGGTCATTGGCGCAATTACTCAGCGGGATGATCCAGAACTTTGGTCAACTCCTCATCGCCCGTGCCGGTCTTGGTTTCGGAGAATCGCCGATGTTTACGGCTGGCACACGAGCCTGCGTGAACTGGTTTCCGATCAAAACACGCGGCGTGCCTCTCGGGCTGTTCAATGCAGCATCCTCGCTCGGGCCAGCGATTGCCCCTCCCCTGCTCACCGGCTTGATGTTGGCCTATGGCTGGCGCTTCATGTTCATGCTCATGGGTGTCGCCGGATTCGTCGTTGCCGCACTATGGGGACTTTATTACCGCGACCCGGAGCCAGCCGGCGTATCGAAGGAAGAACGCGCGATCATCAATGCCGGTGTCACAGAGCCGACCAAAACGGCCGCCCCCAGGCTTTGGACCAAACTTTTTCTTATTCCTTCGACCTGGGCGCTCATGGGCGGTCTTTTCGGAATTGTCTATGTTTCATGGCTTTATGGCGCCTGGCTGCCCTATTATCTTGAATCCGAACGCCATATCGGCATCGCGCACGCGGGTTTGCTTGTCGCTATCCCCCAATTCGCTGGATTTTTCGGCGGTAGCCTTGGTGGCTTTCTCTCGGATTGGCTCATCCGTCTGGGGGTGGACCCCATTCCCTCACGCAAGCTTTTGGCGATTGGCGGCATTCTGATCGCCGGTCTCTTCACCGCTCTCGTCCCGTTCATCGCCGATACGGCTTTGACATTGGCAGCGATATCGGCGGCACTCTTTTTTGTTTATCTGTCAAGCTCATGCAGTTGGGCGCTCGGAGCCTCGCTCACGCCCTCGCATTTTGTGGCAACACTCGAATCCATCCAAAATATCGGCGGCTCCGTTGGCGGCGCTCTTGCTCCTCTCGTCACCGGATTTGTCGTTGAATATGCACATACATTCACACCGGCTTTCGCGCTCGCGGCCGGAGCCACGATCTTTTCCGCAGGCAGCTATGCCTTGGTGAGAAAAAACGCCTATGCGATGCTCAGCGAAACATCGTCCGACTAGATTTCATATTCCGGCCGATCAAGCTCCTTGCGGAGCAGAAGATCGAGGATCTTTTCTTCCAGCAGAGCGAGATCGACGGAACCGCGCCGGCGTGGGCGCGGCAGATCGACATCGAGATCGAGCGTAATCCTGCCGCCTTCAATCATGATGACACGATCGGCGAGTGTCAGGGCTTCCGAGACATCGTGGGTCACGAGAAGAGCGGTGAATTTGTCGCGCAACCAGATACGCTCCAAAAGACCCTGCATTTCGATGCGGGTCAAAGCATCGAGCGCGCCGAGCGGTTCGTCGAAGGCGAGCAGGCGCGGTTTGCTAACCAAAGCCCTCGCCAGCGCCACGCGTTGTTTCTGCCCGCCCGACAGAACGGAAGGCCATTCCTGCGCCCGTTCTCCAAGGCCCACAGCCCGCAGGGCTTCCTGCGCGCTTTGCGTGTTTTCACGCGTCGACGATTGCATGCCAAGGCCGATCTCGACATTGGCGAGCAGCCGCGCCCAGGGCAGCAGGCGCGGTTCCTGAAACATGACGCGGACGGGGTGATCATTCTTGCGCGGTCCCGCGCCTTCACCGAACCGAATCTCGCCTTCGGAGGGTTCATCGAGTCCCGCGACGAGACGCAACAAGGTGCTCTTGCCGCAACCGCTGCGGCCAACAACGGCGACGAACTGGCCGGCCGGAATTTTGAGATCGAGCCCGTGTAGAATCTGCTTTTCGCCAAAAGACTTGCCGAGACCACGGATCGAGAGATCGATGCCGGTTGCCAGCGAGGGCTCGCGGAACAAGCCATCGAAATCCGGCAGGTTTTTGGGCGTTCTTTCTTGTACGTCGCTCATGTCTCAGTCCTGGAAAGCCGGATGCCATTGCAGGCAGAGTGTTTCGAGAAAGCGCGCCGTCGAATCCGCGAGCTTGCCGAGCGCCGCATAGACCAGCACCGAAAAGACCACGACATCGACCTGCATGAATTCGCGCGCCTGCATGGCCATATAGCCAATGCCCGATTGAGCGGCGATGGTTTCGGCGACGATCAAGGTCAGCCACATGATACCGAGACCGTAGCGCAGACCAACGAGGATCGAGGGCAAGGCTCCCGGCAGGATCACCCGGCGCAGCAAGGCAAAACTCGAAAGCCCATAGCTGCGACCCATTTCCACAAGCTGCGGATCGACATTGCGGATGCCATGCAAGGTGTTCAAATAGATCGGAAAGAAGACACCGAGCGCGACCAGGAACAGCTTGGCTTCCTCCTCAATGCCGAACCACAGGATCACCAAGGGGATCAAAGCCAGATGCGGAATATTGCGCAGCATCTGGAAGGTTGTATCCGTCAGCCGCTCGGACAATTTCGACAGGCCATTGGCGAAGCCAAAGACAAAACCAATGCCCCCACCGACCACAAGCCCGGCCATGGCGCGCAGGAAGCTCACCCAGATGTTGGTGAAGAGATCACCGGACAGCGTCAGGCGCCAGCCGGCCTGGGCAACTTCCTTGGGCGAAGGCAGAATATTGACCGGGATCAATCCGAGCGAGGAAGCGATCTGCCAGACGAATAAAAGCCCAACCGGGACGACCCAGGCAACCGCATCCGCCTTAACGAAGAGCTTCAAGATCCAGGATTTCACCGTAAGACTCGGCAGAGTTTTGCCGGCGGTGAGGGTCAAGGGCGCATCGCTCATGGCATCGAAGGTCCCAAATAGGAGGAGGGGAAGGTGTGGCGTCAGGCGTTTGGGGTCAAGCCCCCGGCGTCCATTTCCAGACGATGTCGCGCACGGAGACAGGTTTAGGCAGGAGCCCCACTTTATAGAAACGATCGGCCGCTTTCTGCTGATTCACGATGGTTTCCTCGGAAATCGGAAAAATATCATAATGGGCTCGCTGGTTGGCGAGACGGATCGCCGCAAGATCAATGCCGTTGGCAGCATGGATCAAGTCGGACAAGGCATCCTGATGAGTCGAGGCCCATTTGATTTCCTCGGCGAGACGATCGTTCAATTGATTGAGAACATCAGGATGTTCTTGCGCGAAACGACCATTGGCGAGGAAGAATTGGCTGGGTTCATGGACCTCGGCGCCGCTGGTCAGCAGCCTGACCTTCCCCTGCTGTTGCGCCAAGGCGGCATAAGGGTCCCAAATCGCCCAGACATCGATATTGCCACGCGAAAAAGCCGCCGCCGCATCGGCGGGAGGAAGATAAACAGGTTTGATATCCTGATAGGAAATGCCAGCCTTTTCGAGAGCCGCTAGGATCGTGGTATGGGCGCTCGAAGCCTTGGCGAGGCCGATCCTCTTACCTTTGAGATCGGCGAGTGTCCTAATCGGCGAATCCTCCGGCACGAGGACAGCCTCGAAATAATGTTTGGGGAGGGCCGAGGTGTAAACGAGATTGGCACCGGCCGCTTGGGCAAAGATGGGCGGCGCATCGCCCGTATAGCCAAAATCGAGATTACCGGTGCCAATCCCCTCGAGAATGGGGGGACCGAAGGCGAATTCCGCCCATTTGATCTCGATGCCATGGGGATTGAAATAGGCTTCCAACGTTCCCCGTTGCTTGACCGCGACCAGGAGACCCGCCTTCTGATAGCCGATGCGAATTTCCTTGATCGCACTTGAACCATTGGCTGCAGCTTTGGCCCCGCGCGCAGGAAGAGACGCCAGCGCCCCGCCAGCGAGAGCAAGGCCAAGAAAATCCCTGCGTCGCATTATTCTTTCCTCCGCATCGGTTCTTCATCACGCAAAGCCGCGTGACTGTTTCGAGAAAGTCTTCGTCCCATCCAAGACATATGGGTGATTATTATCTTTAGTCCATAAATTTTGTCAATATTAAGCCTGTAGCCAAGCGACGAGCCACAAGGTCCACGACGAAAGAAACGGTCTGAAATTTTTCGAAATAGGCGCTGAAACCTTCCTCGGGTGGCGCCGTTGCACTTTGCGTTACTCGAGAGTGTTAGAGGGGAGGTCCCCCTTTCTCGATCATGTTTGGCGATCGTGATGACATGAAAGACCCACGAGGCCGAAGAGAAACCGCATTTCCCCTTGGCCACGCTTTTCATGGGTTCGCCATCCATACCGTGACAATAATCCAGGAGGAAGTGCCATGAAATTGGGGAACTTCATGAGCAAAGAGGTGCGTATCGCCTCTCCGGCTCAATCCATCTGCGAAGCCGCCAAAATGATGAAGGAGATCGACGCTGGATTCTTGCCCGTCGGTGAGAATGACCGTCTTGTTGGCATGATCACGGACCGCGATATCGCCGTGCGGGCCGTCGCCGCCGGAAGAAGCCCAGATACGCCTGTACGCGATATCATGAGCAAGGAAGTTCTCTATTGTTTCGAGGATGAGGAAATCGGCGCCGCGGCGCATAAGATGAGCGAAATGCAAATCCGGCGTATGCCTGTTCTCAATCGGGACAAACATCTGGTCGGCATCATTTCTCTCGGCGATATCGCGCGTGCCGGCACGGAAGGCAAGAGCTGCTGCGGGGCAGCGCTCAGCGATATATCCGTGCATGGAGGACAGCACGTCCAGCATTAATACGGATCACTGCCGATCACTGATGGACGGCTTTTGAATTGTGCTGAACGCTTAAAAACGAATTGAGCATGAAATCAGGCGCAACCTTGGCTGCGCCTGATGTGTCTTGCATACCGTTGACGATTATTTCGAGCGCGTCCCGGATTTCGCCGTGCTCGATTTGGAGCCGTGAGGGAATTCGAGGCCCATTTCGCGATAGCGTTCGGGATCATCGGTCCAGTTCTCGCGCACCTTTACGAAGAGAAACAGATGCACGTTCTGTTCAGCCGCCTCGGCAATGTCCTTGCGCGCCGCCTGGCCGATCGCCTTGATTGTGCGCCCGCCTTCTCCGATGACGATTTTCTTATGCCCCTCGCGCATGACATAAATCGTCTGTTCGATCCGCGCTGATCCGTCCGGCAGATCCTTCCAAAGCACGGTTTCGACGGTCGATTGATAGGGCAATTCATCATGCAGGCGTTCGAAAATCTTCTCGCGCGTAATCTCGGCCGCAAGCATCCGCAAAGGAGCATCGGAAATCTGATCCTCGGGATAGAGCCAAGGCCCTTCCTTCATCATCTCGCCGAGCAGGTTTTTGAGCTTGTCGACTCCGTGGCCGCGCAAAGCCGAGATCATAAAAGTTTCGGAGAAATCAATGCGAGCATTGAGGTCGGCCGCCAAAGCGAGAAGACGCGGTGGCTCGATTGTATCAATCTTATTCAGAACCAATAATTTCTTGGCGCGGACTTGCGGCAACTTCGCCAAAATCGCCTCGACTTCCTCATCGATCCCCTTGCGGGCATCGACCAGCAAAGCCACGACATCGGCATCACCCGCCCCGCCCCAGGCTGAAGTCACCATGGCCTGGTCGAGCCGACGTTTCGGCGCGAAAATCCCTGGTGTATCAACGAAGATGATTTGGGAAGCGCCCTCGGTCGCAATGCCACGCACAAGGCAGCGCGTCGTCTGTACCTTGCGTGAGACGATCGAGATTTTGGCGCCGACAAGCCGGTTGATGAGAGTCGATTTCCCGGCATTGGGTGCACCGATCAAGGCAACGAAGCCGCAGCGGGTGATTGGTTCGGGCGTTGTCACGCGGCGCCCTTCTGTTTTTCCTGAATGCCCTCGCGCTCGATAAAATGCGCCGCCGCCGCCTGTTCGGCAAGCCGTTTGGACGGCCCTTTGGCCTGTGCATCCGCATAGCCTGGAATACAGACGGAAATGGTGAATTCCGGCGCGTGATCAGGACCACAACGGCAAATTTCACGGTAGAGCGGTGTCGGATGGCCACGCGATTGCGCCCATTCCTGCAACACCGTTTTCGCATCGCGTAGAGGCCGGCGCGGCGAACGCATCCTGGCGTCGAAGGCTTTGACGATGACCTGTTGCGCGACCGTATAGCCGGCATCGAGAAACACCGCGCCTATGATCGATTCACAGACATCGCCAAGAATGGCCTTTTTGGTCGTCCCGATCTGGCGTTCGCTTTCACCGAGGCGCACGAAAGGCCCAACTCCCCATTCAAGCGCAACCTCGGCACAGCTTTCCTTGCGGACAAGGTCGGCGAGACGGCGCGACAACTCCCCCTCTTCCGCCTCAGGGAAAGTCGCATAAAGCATTTCCGCGATGACCAGGCCGAGCACGCGGTCACCCAGAAATTCGAGCCTTTGATAGGTTTCGCGCCGCGCGCCAACGGTGACGCTGACATGGGTCAGGGCCGTGGTGAGCAAATCCGCCTCCACGAACCGGTGACCGATGCGCGTCTCGAGCGGCTCCAGATCTTGCTTGAATCTCGACATTTATTTCACGGACTGGAACATCCGGCTCCACCGCACCGTCCAGGGCCATTTCCAGAACGCCCAGCCGGGCGTGTCTTTATCGAGGGAGAAGAAGATGATTTCAGCGCGGCCGACAAGATTATCGAAGGGCACATAACCAACGCCCTTGTCTTCTGGCGACACACGGCTATCGGTCGAATTGTCGCGGTTATCGCCCATCATGAAATAATGATCCGGCGGCACGTTAAAGACCTGTGTATTGTCGTTGAAACCCTTATCGCCCTGGATTTCGATGATCGTATGGGTGACGCCGCCAGGCAAGGTCTCCTTGTAGGTCGGCACATCCGTCATATGACCGTAGAAATCCTCGGTATGAGTGGGCGCTATTGGCTCGCGCGGCACCAGTTCGTCATTGATATAGAGACGTCCGTCCCGCATCTGGATGCGATCACCCGGCAAACCAATGACACGCTTGATATAATCCGTCTGACCGTCGGACGGCAGTTTGAAGACGACGACATCGCCGCGCTTGGGCGGCGTCCCAAACACACGGCCCTGCAACAAAGGAGGGCTGAAAGGGAGTGAATGATTCGAATAGCCGTAGGCATATTTCGAGACGAACAGATAATCGCCGATCAGCAAGGTCGGAATCATTGACCCTGACGGAATATTGAAGGGCTGAAACAACAGGGTGCGAACCACCAAGGCGATCAGCAAAGCCTGGACGACGACCTTGACCGTCTCGGCAATCCCACTGGTTTGCTTTGTGGCCTTCGTCTCGATGCTCTTGTCCAAGCTTTTTCCTTCCAACCGCGTCGGCTCCGTCATCATCATCCTTCCCGGCTCTTCCGCCCTGGTCTTACAGCCGCTCTTACCATGTGAAAGCGCCAGGGTACAGAACCCGCCTGTTTCCTCGTCTGTATAAATGCAATGGGAATCAAAATCAGGAACGTCTTGGGTCGCTTTCTTGGGCCGCCACACGGCCTATGATGAAAGATGAAAAATGTTTTATGTCATGGGCCGGAAGGACGCCTCGCTCGCCACCGCCTCGATGATGACCTGTGCTTGCGCGAGAGGAAATTCATCGGTGAGAGTCAGATGGATGATCGCCGTCAGACCCGGCGGCGTCAAAAGAGCGAGGCGCTCAGCGGCTCCCCCCGTCAAGGCCAAGGTCGGCTTGCCGGAGGGCAGATTGACCACCCCCATGTCACGCCAAAAAACCCCTTGTGTCAGCCCAGTGCCGAGCGCCTTGGCGCAAGCTTCCTTGGCCGCGAAACGCTTGGCATAGGACGCCGCACGCGAGGGCCTGCCCTCCGACTTTCGGCGCTCGATATCCGTGAAGCAGCGCGCAATGAACCGTTCGCCGAACCGGGCGAGTGATTCCTCGATCCGGCGGATATCGCAGAGATCATTGCCGAAGCCGATAATCATAGGCGTCAGTTCAATCGCAGGGATTGGCTTTCGACATATGTCGCGCGGCCCGCGTCCATCGCCTTTCGCATCTGTCTGATCGCCTCGGGCAAGCCAATGAACACAGCTTCCCCAATCAAGAAATGGCCGATGTTCAGTTCAACGATTTCCGGCAAGGCGGAGAGAATGCGTGCCGTCTCGAAATCAAGTCCATGGCCGGCATGGCATTCAAGACCCGCCCTCGCCGCCCGTTGTGCCGCAAGACGCAGCCGCTCGAATTCCCGGGCGGCCTTCTCTCTTTCACCCTCCTCGACTGCATGGCACCAGGCACCCGTATGCAATTCGACCACCGGCGCGCCAATGTCCACGGCGGCGTCGATGGCCTCGAAAGAGGGTTCGATGAACAGGGATACACGAATGCCCGCCCTGCCGAGTTCCGCAACAAAAGGCTTGAGCGTGGCAAGACCGCCCAGCACATCGAGCCCGCCTTCGGTCGTGCGCTCGGTCCGCCGCTCCGGCACCAGGCAAGCCGCATGCGGTTTGATCTTCAAAGCGATGTCGAGCATCTGCTCGGTCGCCGCCATTTCGAAATTCAAGGGCTTGTTGATCGCCGCCTTGAGGCGAATCATGTCGCCATCCTGAATATGCCGCCGGTCTTCACGCAAATGGGCGGTAATGCCATCCGCGCCCGCTTCGATCGCCAGCAAGGCGGCGCGCACGGGGTCAGGCCGCGCTCCACCCCGCGCATTGCGCAAGGTCGCGACATGATCAATATTCACTCCAAGACGCAACGCTTTCCCAGCAGACATCAGCCGTTCACCCTTTCCACCTGATGCACCACGGGCCGCGCACGCAATTGTTGCATGATGGCGTTAAGATGCTTCAAGTCGTTGACTTCAACATCAATGATGATTTCCCGGAAATCCGTTGAAATCGCCTTCATGACGACATTGTCGATATTGGCGCCCGCTTCACCGATCACGGTCGCTATGGTCCCCAGCGTGCCCGGCTCGTTGATGGCTGTCACCTTGATCTCGGCCGGAAAGAATTCCTGCCGGCCTTCCTCGATATCCCAACGCACATCGAGCCAGCGTTCAGGCTGTTCGTCGAAGGCAGTCAGGTCCGGCGCCTGGATCGGGTAGATCGTGATCCCCTCCCCCGGCGTCAAGATACCGACGATCCGATCGCCCGGCACGGCACCGCCATGCGGGGCGAAACGCACCGGCAGATCGCCTTGCAGGCCACGGATCGGGATTGATTTGCGATCACTTTCCCCTTCCGGCCCTGGCACCTTGAAGACGAGCCCCGATGCTTTCTTGATCCCGAACCAGCCGGGCTCGCCGCGCTGACGCGTGGACGTCGCCGCCGGCTTGCGCTCATCCACGAATTCCGGATGGACCGCCTTCACAACATCGCCTGAAAACATTTCTCCGCGTCCGACGGCGGCTAGCACGTCATCCACGCTCGCCCGCGCCAGACGCGGCAAGGCGCTTTTCAGTTTCTCCTCACTGAACGGCTTGCCTGCGCGTTCGAAGGCCCGCGCCACGATCTGCCGACCGAGCCCCGCATATTGCGCACGCACCGCGCCGCGCGTGGCGCGCCGGATGGCCGAGCGCGCCTTGCCGGTCATCACCAGGCTTTCCCATACGGCGGGCGGCACCTGCCCCTCGGCGCAAGCGATCTCAACTTCATCGCCGTTTTGCAATTCCGAAAGCAAGGGCGCGTGGCGACCGTTGATCTTGGCGCCCACCGCCGTATTACCGAGATCGGTATGCACGGCATAAGCGAAATCGATGGGTGTCGCACCACGCGGCAGAGCGATCAACCGGCCCGCCGGCGTGAAACAGAACACCTGATCATGGAACAATTCGAGCTTGGTATGTTCGAGAAATTCCTCGGGCGTATCGCCTTCGGCCAGAAGCGCGATGGTGCGGCGCAACCATTGATAGGCGCGGCTCTCACTGGACAGACCGCCGCGGTCGGCACGCAGCCCTTCCTTGTACAAAGCATGAGCGGCAATGCCATTGCGGGCGATCTCATGCATCAATTCCGTGCGAACCTGCAATTCCGCCCGTTGTCGTCCAGGTCCGACCACAGTTGTATGGATCGACTGGTAATCATTCGGCTTCGGCGTGGAAATATAATCCTTGAAACGCCCTGGAACGACCGCCCATTTGGTATGGACGACGCCGATGACGCGGTAGCAATCCTCAATGTTCGGGACGATGACGCGAAAGCCGAAAATATCCGATAATTGCTCGAAGGAGATGGATTTGCGCTCCATCTTGCGCCACACCGAATAGGGCTGTTTCTGTCGTCCTTCCACCTTGGCGGCAATGCCACGCGCGGTCAGTTCACGCGTCAATTCTTCCTCGATCGTGGCGATGATCCGACCGTTCTTCTGGCGCAGATCCTCGAGCCGCGCCGCGATCATCGCATAGGCCTCGGGCATCAGATGCTTGAAGGCGAGATTTTCCAATTCGTCGCGCATATGCTGCATGCCCATGCGGCCGGCGAGCGGCGCATAGATATCCAGCGTTTCCTGCGCGACGCGGGCGCGTTTTTCGAGCGGCACGAAATGAAGCGTGCGCATATTATGCAGACGGTCGGCGAGCTTGACGAGAAGCACGCGAACGTCTTCCGCTATCGCCAAAAGGAGCTTGCGGAAATTTTCCGCCTGCGCGGCTCGTTTGGAGACGAGATCGAGTTTCTTGAGCTTGGTCAGACCATCGACTAGCTTGCCGATCGCCGGACCGAACAGACGATCGATTTCCTCGCGCGTCGAATCCGTATCCTCGATCGTATCATGCAAGACCGCAGCGATGATGGTCGCATCATCGAGCTTCATGTCGGTCAGGATCGCGGCGACCTCAAGCGGATGCGAAAAATAGGGATCGCCCGAAGCACGTTTCTGCAAGCCATGTGCTTGCATGGCATAGACATAAGCCCGATTGAGCGCCGCCTCGTCCGCATGCGGATTATAGCTGCGCACACGATCGACAAGCTCGTATTGCCGCATCATGTTCGGACAAGACCGCCTTTTCGCACTGTCCTCTTGGCTGGCATCCTCGCATCAGGCTCCCGGCCCGAAGCGTTAGGAATAATACGCCAACCGCAAGGATCGAAGATTATTCCCCATCATCGTCCGTGGCGGCCGGCGGCACCAGGCCCTCAAGGCCGCGCAAAAGGTCTTCTTCAGTCATGCGATCGAACTGAACATCGCCCATGGCGTCGGATTGCGCTGCATCGGGCGCTGAAGAGAGCGCCGGCACGGCTTCGGCCTCGGGCTCATCGACCTCGACATGTTTCTGCAAGGATTGGATGAAATCCTCCTTGAGATCTTCCGGCGTCAGTGTCTCATCGGCGATTTCCCGCAGCGCAACAACCGGGTTTTTGTCATTGTCACGTTCGACCGTGATCGGCGTGCCGGAAGCAATGAGGCGGGCACGATGGCTGGCGAGCAGGACGAGTTCGAAGCGGTTCTCGACCTTGTCGATGCAATCTTCAACGGTGACGCGGGCCATGCTGCGCACTCTCCTGATGGACAAGCTTGCTTTTTCAACAAAAGCTTGAGACGAACTTGGGAAGTAGTATCCCTTACACGCGCGGATCACGGCTTGGCAAGCAAAACTCGCCCAAACCTCATCAAACGAACGGCAACAAGTCAGCTTTGAACTTTTCCCATTCGACGAACGGCCAAGACTGTTAAATCGCTTCCTGTTTTGCGCTGAATGCCTTAAATTCAGCGCAAATGTAGATTATTCATTTTAACGTGCAAAAGTTGGTTTCCCCTTTAGCGAGAGACGAATGGGTGCCTCTCGAACCAAGACTATCGCTTCTATCGGCTCTCGGCGATTCTCAGGGATATATTCGGATAAGAAGGTCCGATAAGAGGGAGCAACGGGACCCATGCGAACATGGGGCGGAACTCTTCGTTCCTCTTTCCACATCCCGTTTTTTCCGGCCATTTTTTCCGACATATCTTTTGAGAATGAACATTTTTTTAGATGGCTTGACCAGAGCAGATAGATCAGCACATAGTTAAACAGTTCGTAAGAACCAATGGCTTAAGGGACACGAAAGGCAAACTGAGCAAACCTTAGGAAACAACGTTCGTTCAGGCACCTTACATCCTCGCGCTAAAGTTGAAATTATCAATTATTAGTATTTTCAAAAAACAACGAGATAAGTTTATGTCCCATCCAGAACGAATTGCGCTCTTCATTGACGGCGCAAATCTTTACGCAACAGCCAAGTCACTGGGCTTTGATATTGATTATAAAAGATTATTGAAAGAATTTCAAAGCAAAGGCAAATTGATTAGGGCATTTTATTATACAGCCCTCGTCGAAGATCAAGAGTATTCTTCCATACGCCCCTTGATCGACTGGCTAGACTATAACGGTTATTCCGTGGTTACGAAACCGACCAAGGAATTCGTGGATTCGCTCGGACGCCGCAAGGTCAAGGGCAATATGGATATCGAGCTTGCGGTCGATGCCATGGAAATGGCCGAGCATCTCGATCATATCGTCTTGTTCTCCGGCGATGGTGATTTCCGTTCCCTCGTCGAGGCGGTGCAACGCAAGGGCGTGCGGGTCTCCGTCGTGTCCACCAATACAACCCAACCGGCGATGGTGGCCGATGAATTGCGCCGGCAAGCCGATGAATTCATCGATCTGATTCATCTCGCCTCGAAAATAGGACGCGAGCAGAACGAGCGTATGGATCGTGGCTCACCCAAAGTTGCTGAACGGCGCACGGCCCCCGCGGGCGGCTTCGATCACGACATGCCGGACACTTGAGCGGCCGACACCCGATTTCGTCGATGAGCGGCTCCTAACGCCTTGCTCGTTAAGACCCATTGCGCGCCGGCGCCGCCCTGCCTCTGTTTTACGGATTCTTCCGTTCGTTTCGTGCCAGCGACCTCTTGTTTCCCGAACCCTCTTCAAACTGCCCCCAATGTCCCCGTCTCTCTGATCTGCGCCACATGCTGCGACAGAGTGAACCGGGCTGGCATAATGCGCCGGTTCCAACATTCGGGGACCCTCTCGGCCGCCTCCTGATTGTCGGTCTCGCACCGGGTGTGCGCGGCGCGAACAGGACCGGGCGTCCCTTCACCGGCGATTACGCCGGCGATCTCCTTTATGAGACGCTCGGACGTTTCGGTTTCACACAAGGAACCTATGCCGCGCAGGCGCAAGACGGCTTGGCCCTCGCAGAATGCGCCATCACCAATGCCGTGCGCTGTGTGCCACCGCAAAACAAGCCGACCCCCGACGAGATCAATCAATGCCGCCCGTTTCTCGCGCAAACGCTCAGCGCCATGCCGCGCCTCACGGCCCTCGTCGCGCTCGGACGTATTGCGCATGAGTCCGTTCTCCGCGCTCTAGGACTGAAGCTGAAGGATTTTCCCTTTGCCCATGGAGCATGGCATCGGCTCCCGGATCGCAACCTCAGCCTTTTCGACAGTTATCATTGTTCCCGCTACAATACGAATACGGGCAAATTGACACCGGATATGTTTCACACCGTCTTCGAGAATGTACGCGGAAGCTTGGACGCTGCTGCATAGAGTGCATCCAAGCTTGCCGCTATGGTCGCGATTTAGCGCCTCTCCGTAGCCACAGTATCAGGCTTGCCAACCACGCCTTCCGGGAAATGTTCAACCGGCTTCTCCTTCGAACGCGAGGGTGATTTCAACCGTTCGCGCAAGCCTTGGAACAGGACGTAGAGAGGCGGGATGACGAAAATGCCGATGAAGGACGCGCCGATCATACCGCTGAACACCGCCGTCGAAACATTACGGCGCGCAAGCATGGCCGCCCCGACGCCGAAAACCAAGGGGGCGAGCCCCAGGATGAAAGCGAAGGACGTCATCATCACAGGCCGGAAACGCAGCCGTGCGCCTTCCGTCGCGGCTTCCAGCAAAGGCACGCCATGCTCACGCCGCTCCTTGGCGAATTCGACGATAAGAATGCCATTCTTCGCGGCAAGCCCGATCAGAACGATCATGCCGATCTGAGCATAGAGATCGAGAGTGACGCCGGCCAAGACCATGCCGACGAAGGCCGCGACAAGCCCGATCGTGACCGAGAGAAGCACGGAGATAGGAATGCTCCAGCTCTCGTAGAGAGCGACAAGGAAAAGATAAGCAAAGAGGACAGCAAAAGCGAGAATGATTGGTGTCTTGCCCTCGGCGCGTTTCTCCTGGAAGGAAATATCAGTCCATTCGCCGCGATAACCCGTAGGCAGGACATTGGCGGCGACCCTCTCCATCGCGGCAAGCGCCTGGCCTGATGAGATACGCGGCGCCGGGCTGCCTTGGACCGTAACTGCAAGGCGATTGTTATAGCGGATGAGCGCCTGAGGCCCGACCACGACGTGCACCTCGACGAGACTGCGCAAGGGGACCATCTTGCCTTGAGCATTGCGCACATTGATGCGGTTGATATCATCGACGGACGCACGATCTTCCGCTTCCGCCTGAACCTGGACCTGCCATGTCCGTCCGAAAAGGTTCATGTCATTGACATAGAAGCCGCCGAGCGAAGCCTGAAGCGCCTGGAAAATGTCGCTGATTTCAATGCCGAGAATCTGCGCTTTATCGCGATCTATATCGAGATAGACGGATGGGTTCGTGGCTGAAAATGTGCTGAAAACCCTCGACAATTGTGGATCTTGATTAGCCGCGACCAAAAGCCCGCGCAGCACTTGCGCCAATGACTTCGGATTGTTGCCCGCAAGATCGCGCAGCACATAGCTGAAACCGCCGCCAGTGCCGAGGCCGATAATGGGCGGCGGACTGAGCGGAATCGCTCGGCCACCACGAACCAGCGCCAGTTTTTCACCGAGCCGACGAATGATCGCTGGGGCTCCGTCTTCTTCGCCCTTGCGTTCTTCGAAGGGCTTCAATGTCACGATTACGAAAGCCGCATTGGGTTGAGAGTAATTATCGATAAAGTTCAGACCGACGACCGATGAATAATCGGCAATCGTGTGCTCTTCCTTGAGGATGGTTTCAACCTGGCGAACGACATCCGTCGAGCGGGTGATCGAAGCCCCGTCGGGAAGCTGAACCACAACGAAGAAAGCGCCTTGATCTTCCTCGGGGACGAAACCGGTCGGGGTAATCTTGCTGAGGGTATAGATGCCGAAAAATGACGCCGCGACCACCGCGAGGCTGAGGATGGAAAAGCGGACAAGCCGAGCCACGACATTGCCATAACGGTCACGCACCCAGTCAATGGAGCGCATCAACACGCCAATGGGGCCCCGGCGAGGGCCATGATGGGGCCGTAGCAGAAGCGCGCAAAGCGCGGGCGAAAGCGTCAGCGCATTGATGGCCGACAGCACCATGGATACAGCCACCGTCACGGCGAATTGCCGGAACAGAACGCCGGAAATACCCGGGATGAAGGCGACCGGGACAAAGACCGAGAGCAACACCAGCGTGATGGCGATGATCGGCGCGGTAATGCCCGCCATGGCCTGAATGGTAGCCTGAGCGGGTGTAAGTTCGGGATGTTCCTCCATCACCGCTTCGACCGCCTCGACGACGACGATCGCATCATCGACCACAATGCCGATGGCCAGGACCATGGCCAGCAGCGAAACCGTATTGGCGGAATAGCCGATCGCATTCAGCACGATAAACGTGCCGATCAAACTGACCGGCACAGCAATGGTCGGGATCAGCGTCGCTCGCAAATTGCCGAGGAACAGGAACACGACCAGCACGACAAGCACAAACGCCTCGAACAAGGTGTGGATCACCACCTCGATTGTCGCGGAGACGAAAGTGGTCGGATCATAAGTGACTTTCCAGGCGAGATCCTCGGGAAAATCCTTCGCGGCATTTTCCAGGCGTTTCTTGACGGCATCGAGCGTCTTGAGGGCATTCGCACCCGGTGATTGATAGATGCTGATCAAAGTGGCAGGTCCGCCATTGAGGCGGGTGGACCGATCAAGATTGGCCGCGCCGAGTTCCAATCGCGCGACGTCCTCGAGCCGCAAGATCGAGCCGTCTGGGTTCGTCCGAATGACGATCTTCTTGAATTCGTCAATCGAGGTCAGACGACCTTTGGTCTGAATATTGAGCTGCAATTGCTGGTCATTGGAAATCGGCCGCGCTCCGATTCGGCCAACCGCCGCCTGAACGTTCTGCGTGTTGATCGCATTGATGACATCGCCTGTCGTCAAGCCGAGACCTGTCAGCCGATCGGTGTTCACCCAGGCTCGGACAGAGTAATCTTGGGCAGCGAATAAAAACGCATCGCCAACACCAGGCGTGCTTTTAATATCATCCAAAAGGTTGATCGTGGCATAATTCGAAATAAACAGCTCGTCATGTGTCTCTTTGGGAGAATAAAGCGCGATCACGCCAAGCAAAGCGGAAGACTGCTTCTTGACATTAACACCTTGCCGCTTCACATCTTCAGGGAGCTTCGACAGAGCGACTTGGACACGATTGTTGACATTGACAGTATTGATATCAGGATCGGTGCCGAGTTCGAACGAAACGATCAATGAATAGCTGCCATCATCGCCGCTCACGCTCTTCATATAGATCATCTTATCAACGCCGATGACCTGACTCTCGATCGGCTGGGCAACAGTCGATTCGACCACGGCGGCCGATCCGCCTGGATAGGTCGTCTTCACGGAGACCTGCGGCGGGACGATGTCCGGATATTGGGCGATGGGGATGACAAAAAGCGAGACAAGGCCGGCAATAACAGTAACGATCGCGATAACGGTCGCGAGACGAGGACGCTGAACGAAAACCTCTGAGATCATGGGTTCAGCTCCTGTCGGTGACCGGCGCGACCGGGCTGGCTGTCACGGCCCCGCCGGGACGCACCCGTTCAATCCCCTGGACGATAATTTGCTCGCCGCCCGTGAGGCCGTTATCGACGATCACATCGGATCCAATCTCACCGCCAAGTTTCAGGCGACGGATCACGGCCTTGCCATCTTCAACGACAAAGACGTAGGCGCCTTGTTGGTCGGCAAGCAGCGCGGTTTGCGGAACCGTGATTCTTTCTTGCGGCTTATCGCCTTCCACCATGACCCGCACCAACTGGCCATCGATGAGCGTCCCGCCGGGATTGGGCACACTCGCCCGCACGGTGACGGTATCGGTTGATTTGTCGACGGTCACATCGACGAAATTGACCCGACCACTCTGTTCATAGGCCGAGCCATCGGAAAAACGAAGGCCGACCTTGAGCACGCCGCCCGCGGCCCTGCGTTCTTCATCCTTGAGGCGAAGAAATTCACGCTGACTGACTGGAAAGACCACATAGGTTGGATCCAGACTGACGATTGTTGTCAATATCCCGCTGTTAGGTCCAACGACATTGCCTTTCGTCACATTAGTACGGCCGATAACGCCCGCGATGGGAGAGGTAATATTCGTATAGCCAAGATTAATCTCGGCGGATTCCAACTGAGCTTTTGTCATCGTGACATCGCCGAGCGCAGTTTGCTCTTCCGCGATCCTTTGATCGCGCACAGTGGCGGTACCAGCCTGCCTCGCCAGCAATTCCTCCGCACGAGCACGCTGGAGCGAGGCATTCGCCAAAATGCCTTTTGTCTTGGTCAAAGCACCCTGAGCCTGCTGGACCGCGGCGTCGAAAGGCTCTTTCTCGATCCGAAACAAGGGTGTGCCTTCCACAACCTTGTCGCCTTCCTTGAACAAGACCGCCTTTAGGTAACCGGTGACGCGAGCGCGGACTTCCACTTTGTTGACAGCCTCAATACGGCCGACAAACTCCAAAGCCTTGGTCACGGGCTGCTTGGAAACGAGAGTTGTGCCGACGATGGTTGGCGCCGAAGACTGTGCAATGATTTGCTCTGTCGCGTGAGCCTGAACGGCACAATGAAGACAGAGGAAACACCCCAGGATAACAGGAAGACGCATCGAATTGATCCCCGTTGGGCCGCATGAATCCGCTTCTCCGGCGGTCGGCGCACCACAATTTTGGACACCAAACAACATCCTATAATGACAAGTATAATACCGATCTTGGGTTTGTGTACTTTAAAACAACAATAAGCTACGTTTATGCTCGTTTTCGCCGTGCCCATGATCATTGGGCTATCTTATGCGTGAGCGAACGATACATCCTCGGCAAATTCGATGGCGGCCAGGCAGAAAGAGAAACCCTGGCAGAGTTTAAAGTTTCCCACACATTCCACCCGCACAAAAAACGCACGGCAAGCGTGACTATAAAGGCCGGAACCGTGTCTTGATCCATACGTTGTGTTCGGGTGGCCTGCATGCAAACGAGTTTCAGCTTAAACGTCACGGTGACACAGGAAACCACATTATACAATGCTCTTATGCGGCGCGTCGGAGGTTTCATTCTCAAAAGTTACAACCGCCTATAGCGAATGAAAAACAACACACAACAATAACAAATAGTTATAAAAAATATGACTATAGGCAAATTCTCTATTCATGCGGTTACGTTTGTGCTTCAGATTGCGGCCCCTTCGATTTATGCGCGTTAAAAGGCCGTTGATGAGTTTTTATGACAATGATTCGCACTGGATCAGTGTCCCCATGACGAGATCCCCACAAGTTCGAACACAAAGACATAAGATGGTGGTGGCTCGCAGAACGGAATTATTCGAGGGAGTGAAAATATGACGACACATGTCGATGAATTGTTGCCTACCGCGAAGGATTTCATGAAGAAAGTCGCGGCGGTCGAGGCAGAAGAGGCTGCCAAGCAAGAATTAGCCCAGGCTAAAGCTGCAGCTGAAAAACAAGCATTGATCGACCATTTGTCGAAACCTTCTGGCATTTCAGATGATGAAGCCATTCGACGCGCTATAGCGATCATCAACGGTGCCGTCAGCAATCGCTTGACCGAAGTACAAGTTTATCGCTTTCCAAACGAACTCTGCACGGATCGCGGGCGCGCCATTAATCAGGCTGAACCCGGCTGGGAAAAGACCTTAACCGGCATACCCAAAGAAATCTTTCAATTATGGGACAAGTATTTCCGTGAACGCGGCTACAAACTCAGGGTCGAGATCATCGACTATCCTCACGGCATGCCCGGGGATGTCGGCATGACGTTAATGTGGAACGATGTGGATATGAATTTGTCGAACTGACCCTCTCTGACACAAAATATAATTGAGATCAGCATGTTCGAGAAAATTGCTCGTGCAGGGTAAGCACCCATAGACCCATGGATAGATCGGCTGGCCAACGTACAAATAGGAGCTGGATCAATGTCATCCACTCAAGAGCAGTCACCACCAATTTCCCCGTTGGCGCTCATCGGTCTATTTGCTCCTGCCATGGGATATTTTGTCGATGCA
Organism: Beijerinckia indica subsp. indica ATCC 9039; assembly: GCF_000019845.1. Lineage (NCBI taxonomy): Bacteria > Pseudomonadati > Pseudomonadota > Alphaproteobacteria > Hyphomicrobiales > Beijerinckiaceae > Beijerinckia > Beijerinckia indica. The sequence goes on from NC_010581.1 coordinate 2,796,830, forward strand.
GCGCAGCGCGGCATCTTGTTTTTGGACGTCCTGCGTCAGCGCGGCAATCAATATCATGAGCATATAGCCAAGACTGCTCCCCATGTTCTCAGCTATCAGGCAGAGCTCGTCATTGATGGCCGACAGCTTGTTCCACCCGTCAATTATGCTCTTGCTCGGGTCATCCCGCCCCCCAATGTCGAGCTCGATCCGACACGAAGACCCTTCGTCGTCATCGACCCCCGTGCCGGGCATGGTCCCGGCATTGGTGGTTTCAAGGCCGACAGTGAAATTGGCGTGGCCTTCAAGGCCGGACACCCCTGCTATTTTATCGGCTTTTTGCCGGACCCCGTCCCAGGCCAAACGATAGAAGACATCACTCAGGCGGAAGCCATCTTCCTTAAGAAAGTCATCGACCTCCATCCAGAGGCAGATGGCAAGCCTTGCGTGATTGGAAATTGCCAAGCCGGCTGGGCGGTGATGATGCTGGCCGCGCTCTACCCTGAGCTGTTTGGCCCCATCATCGTCGCCGGCTCACCGCTTTCCTATTGGGCAGGTGTGCGAGGCCGCAATCCCATGCGCTATAGTGGCGGGCTCCTGGGTGGCAGTTGGTTGACTGCCCTGACCAGCGATCTCGGCAACGGAAAATTCGATGGTGCCTGGCTCGTGCAGAATTTCGAGAACCAGAATCCCGCGAATACGCTTTGGACAAAGCAATATAATCTTTACTCGAAGATCGATACCGAGCCCGAGCGATACCTGGACTTCGAACGGTGGTGGGGTGGCCACGTCAATCTGAATGCGCAAGAGATCCAATTTATCGTGGACGAATTGTTTATCGGCAATAATCTGGCGGCGGGACGGATTCAAACCTCAGACGGCACCGCCATCGATCTTCGTAATATCCGCACGCCTATCGTCGTATTTTGTTCGAAGGGCGACAATATTACGCCGCCACAGCAAGCGCTGGGATGGATTCTTGATCTCTATCAAAATGTTGACGAAATACGCTCATATGGCCAGACGATCGTCTATACTATTCATGAGACCATTGGTCATTTGGGCATTTTTGTTTCAGGGGGCGTGGCGAAAAAAGAGCATGGGGAATTCTCAAGCAATATCGATCTGATCGATGTTCTGCCCCCCGGGCTCTATGAGGCAGTGTTTCAAGCCAAAACCGAGCAGGACGCAAATCTCGATCTCGTTTCCGGCGAATGGTTGATGCGGTGCGAGACGCGAACTCTCGACGATATTCGCGCTCTTGGCGGCAATAACGCAGCCGATGAGCGCCGCTTTGAAGCCGCGGCTCGGGTTTCCGATGTCAATCTTGCCCTCTACCGTACGTTTGCACAGCCAATCATCCGCACTTTTGTGAATTCATCCATGTCTGAATGGATGAAGAAAGAACATCCATTACGATTGCAATATGAGATTTTTTCCGATGCTAATCCGATGATGGCCTGGATCCCTGGCCTCGCCAAGCAAGTTCGAGAGAACCGAAAGCCGGTGGCCAAAGACAATCCTTTGATCTCCCTGCAGGAAATGGCATCCAACCAGATCGTTAATGCCCTCGATGCGTGGCGCGATACATGCGAGACTTTTGCTGAACAATGGTTCTTGACAATCTATGGCTCACCGATGCTTCAAGCGGCCCTCGGAATCGACCAGGAGCCGCGTCCTTGGCGAAAAGCACCAAAGAGTCAATTGCATCGTGAACTTCTGCAGGAACGGATCATTGAGCTTAAGTCCCATATTCCTTTGGGCGGGTTGCAGGCAGCTACGATCCGCGGGCTCCTTTATGTGGGCATGGCACGAATCTCAGTCGACGAACGCAGCTTTGAGATGGTGCGCCGCATTCGCAAAGCTTATGGTAATGTCTCTTTGGCGGCCTTCAAGACTCTCGTGCGCGAGCAATTCTATCTCCTGTTGATTGACCCGGAAACTGCGCTCGCGGCTATTCCGTCCATGCTCCCAGCCGAAAGTGAAACGCGACGTGAGGCCTTTGGACTCATCAAACAAGTCCTGAGTGCACCCGGTGAGCTTTCCCCTGAGGACAACAGGCGCCTCCAGCGCGTCGCTCAACTGTTTGATGTCGATGAAGGAACGGCCATGCCGCAAAATCTCACGGTTTTGCCGTCGGCCCGAAAGGAACTTCAGACGAGAACATCGTGACAAAGCCGCGCAAGGCCTCGTGCACTGGCGGCTTGCCTATTCTCGGCGTGGGGCGATCATGACACAGAATGGAAACAAAGAGAGTGTTTCCGTGCAAGGCAGCACTCATGAGAAATATGAAACGCTGATTGCCCGCTGCAAAGATCTCGAACCGGTCACGACCGCGGTCGCGCATCCTTGTGAGCCCACCTCGCTCAAGGGCGCGATCGATGCCGCCAACGCCGGCCTGATCCATCCCTTCCTTGTTGGCCCGGCCGACAAGATCCGCCAAGTCGCGGCCGAGGCCTCGATCGATCTCGGCCCCTATGAAATCGTCGATACACCTCATAGCCACGCGGCCGCCGCCCGGGCCGTGGAGCTCGTCCGAGAAGGCGCCTGCGAATTGCTCATGAAAGGCAGCCTGCATACAGACGAACTGATGAGCGCGGTGGTGAGCCGTGACAAGGGCCTCAGAACCGAGAGGCGCATCAGCCATGTGTTCATCATGGATGTGCCAACCTATCCGAAACCTTTGTTCATCACCGATGCCGCCATCAATATCGCGCCCGATCTCGAAACCAAGCGTGACATCTGCCAGAATGCCATCGATCTGGCGCATATTCTCGGCTTGGAGCAGCCGAAGGTCGCGATCCTTTCCGCCGTCGAGACGATCAATCCCAAAATCCCCTCGACCATTGAAGCCGCCGCGCTCTGCAAGATGGCCGATCGCGGTCAAATCAAGGGCGCTTTGCTCGACGGTCCGCTGGCATTCGACAATGCCATCAACAAGGAGGCGGCCGAGACCAAGGGCATCAATTCTCCGGTTGCCGGGGATGCCGATATTCTTATCGTGCCCGATCTCGTTTCCGGCAACATCCTCGCCAAGCAATTGACTTTTCTGGCAAGCGCCGACGCGGCCGGCATCGTGCTCGGCGCCCGCGTCCCGATCATCCTGACCAGCCGGGCCGATAATGTGCGCACCCGCCTCGCCTCCTGCGCGGTGGCCGCTCTCATGGCCGCCGCAAGACACAGCCGGATGGAAAAAATCAGCGTTTAAACAGCCTTTCGATCCAAATGTTCCGCTCAAGTTTAGGCTGTAAGCGGAACGTTGAGGCTTGCCTTTTTCTGACGGATTTCCAAATCTAGAGCATCAGACCCAAAAGTGGCTCCCCCTTTTGGGACCAATCTGATGCGTTTTCAAAAAAGAGAGAGCGCGAAGGTGCCGCACGTGCGTTAGGCGATGGCATTCACCCGAACGCAAAACCGGAGCATGCAAGCTATGCCCTTTTTCAGTCTCGCTTTCATCGCGGCCGCGATCCTGCTCACCGGGCTGTCGATCTTCCTTTCCCGGCGCCAAACCATCTATGTCCAAGCCCACCGTAACACTGTGCCGGCGGACTTTGCCACCAGCATCACACTCGAAGAGCACCAGAAGGCGGCTGACTACACGGTGGAGCGAGAAAAAGTCAGACGCTTGGAAAGTGTCGCCGAACTCGTGCTGACACTCGCCTGGGTGTTGGGTGGCATCAGCTTGCTCTACGCCGTCATCGCCGCTTTCGTGCCGCCATCCTTGACACGCGGCGTTGTCTTTCTTCTAGCGACTTCGGCCATCAGCTCGTTTCTTTCCCTACCCTTTGATATTTATAAAACTTTTGGGATCGAACGGAAATATGGCTTCAATCGCACCACACCTGCGACCTTCATCGCCGATCGCATCAAGGCTGGAATCCTTTCCCTTGCCATTGGGGTGCCCCTGCTCTTTGCCGCTCTCTGGACCGTGAGCCATTTTTCTGGCTTTTGGTGGCTATGGATCTGGTTCGGCCTTCTCGCCTTGATGATCCTCGCGCCGAGCCTTTATGTTCGTTATATCGCTCCGCGCTTCAATACTTTTGCGCCACTCGCCGATGAGTCTCTGAGAACACGGATCGAGAGCCTGCTGCAACGCTGTGGTTTTCGCTCTTCCGGGCTCTATAGTATGGATGCGTCACGGCGCAGCGCCCATGGCAATGCTTATTTCATCGGTTTCGGCAATGCCAAGCGCATCGTTCTGTTCGATACGCTCCTGGCCCATAGCTCGACGGAGGAAGTGGAGGCCATTGTCGCGCATGAGCTCGGCCATTTCCGGCACAAGCACGTCATTTACAGCCTCATCAGAATGGCTGTGATCAGCTTTGCCGGGCTCGCGATCTTTGGCTGGCTGACGAAGCAGGACTGGCTTCTGCCTTCTTTCGGGATCGCCTACAAGGATGATGCGCTATCCCTTTTTGTCTGTATGCTGCTCGGCTCTGTCGTCGGTCCGCTTTTCGCTCCGCTCGGTAATTGGATCTCCAGACGCAATGAATTCGAGGCGGATGATTATGCAAAGCGCAATGTGGGCGCCATTCCGATGATTACCGCCCTGACCAAGCTCGCCCGTGACAATGCTTCGACGCTGACGCCAGATCCACTCTATGCACTGGTGAATTACTCCCACCCTCCAGTCCCGGTCCGCATACGCCAATTACGTCAAGAGAATGCGGGTTAATCGCGCAGCATCGTCAAGCCAGCCTGATATGAGAGGCTGATCCAGAGCCCTCTGGATCGGCCAGCAAAGCCGTCGCACTTACCAAGCGGGAACGATAACGCCTTCGAAACGCTTGGTAATGAAAGATTTTATCTCTGGACTATGAGCGATTTCGATCAGTTTGAGGATAGATGGATCGCTTTCACGGCCAGAATGGACAACCAATTGAATAGCGTAATGAGGGTCCCCTTCTCCATCGGTGAGCAAGGCTGTCTTGGGGTCCTCACCCGCAGCGATCAGATAACTCATGCTTGCTTGGGCAATGGTGGTGTCATCGAGGGAACGAACCAATTGCGCGGCATCGAGTTCGATGATTTTCAAATGTTTCGGGTTTTCGATAATGTCATGAACGGTCGCGTCGTCGCCAACATTCGGCTTCAGCGTGATGAGACCAGCCTTCTGAAGAAGGCGTAAACCGCGCGCACCATTGACCGGATCATTAGCAATGGCGATTGTCGCACCGTCCTGCACGTCCGCGAAACTTTTGATTTTATGCGAATACAGGCCGACTGGCATGATGACAAGCGGCGCCGCGGCAGTCAGATGCAAGCCATGTGCTTTTATGGCAGCCTTCAGGAAAGGAATATGTTCAAAGAGATTGACATCGGCCTCCCCGCTGTCGACCGCGATATTGGGCCGTACCCAGTCACTGAATTCGATCACCTTGAGGTCGATTCCTTGCGGCTTCGCGGCTTTCGCGATGACCTCCGCGATTTCCGCCGCGGGTCCCGGCGTCACAGCGATCTTGAGCGGCGCCCCCGCGATTGCACCCTCAAGGGAAGCCGCCAAGATCATGAGACTGGAAAGGCTCCATGAGCGGAGCAAGCGGGCAGCCTTGGCGTGAGTTGTGGTCGAATTCATCACTCTCTCATCACATCGATTTGGATTAAGATCGGACGCCCACTTTCGGCTCGATGGTTTAATGCCGGATCCGTTTGTTGACTCGTCGCGCCCAAGTGTCGCCAAATGTCTGGACGCCTTGCACGAGCAGAATGAGAACGAGAACCACCGCCACCATCACATCCGGCATGAAGCGCTGATAACCATAGCGAATGCCAAGATCGCCGAGGCCGCCGCCGCCCACTGTGCCCGCCATGGCCGAGTAGCCGATAAGGCTCACGACCGCGAGCGTGAGGCTTGAGACAATCGAGGGGATCGCCTCCGGCAAAAGAATTTTCACGATAATTTGGACGGGCGTCGCGCCCATCGCACGGGCCGCCTCAATCAGCCCCCGATCGACCTCGCGGATCGCCGTCTCGACGAGACGGGCGATGAAGGGCGTCGCAGCGATCGTGAGGGGAACGATTGCTGAGCGCGTCCCGATCGAAGTGCCGGCAATGGCCCGCGTAACAGGGATCAGCGCGACGACGAGGATGATGAATGGGACTGAACGCGTCGCATTGACGATGAGCCCCAGTCCTTTGTTGACGAGAGGGGCCGAAAGCAATTCTCCGTGGCGGCTGGTGGCGAGAAAGAGACCGAGCGGTAGGCCGAAGAGTGAGCCAAGAAAAGCCGCCGACATGACCATGAAAAGGGTTTCAAGCAGGGCATCATAGATGAGTTGGAAGATCTCAGGCGACATAACCGAGAAACTCCGCGTCATGGCCTCGCTCGGACAGGAAATGGCGGGCCTGGTTGGCTAGGGCCTCACCTGCAGGCAGGCCAATGATGAGTGTCCCGAAAGGTCGATCGGCCACGGCATCGATCGCACCGCCGAGAATGTTCACGTCGCAATTCAATTTGCGGGTCAAATGCGAAAGAATGCCATCATGGGCGAAGGCGCCGCGAAAGCCCACGCGCAAAACCGCCAAGGCTCCAGCGAAGGCTTGTGGACGCAGTCTTTCCGCCAGATAGGCGGGCAATTGATGCCCGGTTTCCGACTGGAGGAAACGCAGCGTGGTCGGATGCTGAGGGCGGGTGAAAAGGTCATAGGCATCACCCTGTTCCACGATCCGCCCGGCATCGAGCACGGCGATCTCATGGGCAATGGCACGGATGACGGCCATTTCATGAGTGATGAGAAGAATGGTCACGCCGAGATCGCGGTTGATGCTCGCCAGCAATTGCAGAATCGAGGCCGTGGTTTCGGGATCGAGCGCAGAGGTCGCCTCGTCACACAAGAGCACTTTGGGTCGTGTCGCAAGCGCCCGGGCTATGCCCACTCTTTGCTTCTGACCACCCGAAAGCTCGGCGGGATAATGGTTCCGTTTATCCGTGAGGCCCACGAGGGTGAGCAAATGTTCGACCCTGTCCTGGATCTCGCTTTTCCGTAAGCCACCGATTTCAAGAGGCAAGGCAATATTGCCGAAGACGGTCCGCGAGGACAGGAGATTGAAATGCTGAAAGATCATCCCGATCGAGCGGCGGACTTTGCGCAAATCCTTTTCCGCGAGGCGGCTGATATCGATTGAATCGACGATGATCTGACCGGAATCCGGTTTTTCGAGTCCATTGACCAGCCGGATGAGTGTTGATTTGCCGGCACCGCTGCGGCCGATCACGCCGAGGATCGATCCCTGTTTGATGGCGAGATTGACATCCTCAAGGGCCGCGACGCTCCCTCCATGATGAGTGGTATAAGTCTTTCTGACATTTTCGAAGCGGATCAGCGCCTCGGAGGCAGAAGCTTCTCCTTCGATTGCGCGGCCTTCACGCTGAAAAATCACAGGAGCATTCACCGGAATACCTCAAACATTATCCAATCGGTGCAGGACATGGTTTGCCCCTGTCAGGAATGATCCGCCATGTTTTATAAACTTAATTGATAGACTTTATAAAAAATAAGTCAATCACACGCTGGATGCGTTCATTGGGAATCCGATGAAGAAAGACGCGATCCCCGCCTAAAGCGGCTCCGTCTTCCACACATCAGCGGCGCTTTGGCTCTGTCAGCGGGGACGCACATTATTATAGCGATGCCGAGCAAAGATGGGGGGAAGGATACAAGATCATAGTGTAAACTCGCATCATTGCGTTCCCGCATAGGGGACCTTACCCCGTGACATCGTATGATGGAGGGTGCCGTGCCAACTGATAGGAATGTCGTGGCAGTCTCCGATGAGCCTTCGTTGGTCTTTCAACGAATGTTGCTCGTCGTCCTTACAGCCTGGGCGTTGGCCAATATCATGCCCGGCTTCTATCGCGTGGTGCAGCCCCTCGCCTCGTTCGGCCTGTCAATTGATAATGACGGCCTGGTTATTGATAATGTCACGCCCTTTCAGAGCGAGCTCGAATCGCCGTCAGCTAAAGCCGGTGTGGTTCGTGGCGATCGGGTCGATCTGCGCGCCATGCGATGCGTCCCCATGTCTTCGACAGCATGCTACGACATTCTGGCGCTGATCGGTGGGTTGGGAGGGCTGCATTACGTGCTTCCGGGCAGTCGCCTCAAGATCAGCTTTCTGGCGCGTGGCGACATGCCGGCTCGAACCCTGACGATCGATGCGGCAAGGCCCCCCTGGAATGGCCTCGAGAGCCTGGTGCTGCTCGCCGATACACTGGTTGGCGTCGCCGTGGTGCTCACCGCCTCCGTCCTGGTCTGGCAGCGTCCGATAGCGATGACTTGGGGTTTCTTTCTTTTCGTAATCTGGTTCAACCCTGGCCAGTCCTACACCTTTTACGCCTTGATCACAGCTTGGCCGCTGGCCGTTCTCGTCCAGGAAGTCGCCGAGGCAACCGCGCAGACGGCAGCGCTGATCGGGTTGATTGTCTTTGCCTTGCGCTTCCCGCACAATTCCATGGAGCCAGGCTGGCGGCCACTGGAGCGCGCCCTCCCGGCGATCGCAGCCGGATTCTTCGCACTCAACCTGCTGACCTTTGCCAATGTTTTCGGTTTTGGAACAGAAACGCTGACCCGGATATCTTACTACGTCAGCTTCGCTCTCAATGCTCTCGTCCTGCTGATTTTAATTCGACGTCGGCGTCTCTTGTCACCACAAGACGATCAGCGAATGCTTTGGGTCATCGCTGGCTGCGCCATTGGTCTGCCCGCCTTCATCATCGCCGAGCTTGCACAATCGGCCGGACTGTTCCAAGATGTTTTTGGAATTTCCGAACCGCCACAAATCATCATAGGCCTGCTTTACTTACTCTATGGTGTACTCGCCTGGTTCGTATCGGAAGCGATCCGCCGACCGCGTGTCATCAGCGTCACCGTGCCTTTGCGTCATGGCACAGTCATGGCCGTGCTGACCTTGCTGATTGCCGTACCGATTTTCTATCTGCACGAATGGCTCGCACACAATAAGGATATTGTGCCCCTCCCCGAATGGGCGTGGTTGCTCATCGTCGGCCCCCTGATCATTTTCGTGTTGCATCAGCTTCATGAGGGCGCTGTGCATGCGGCCGATCATCTGTTCAGCCGCCGTTATCATCGTGCCCAATATTGTCTCAAATATACTGGCGATGCGCTCCGCTCCGCACAAAGCGCGGATGAAATCGATCGTTACCTGATCGCTGGTCCTTGCGAGCTACTAAGCCTCGCTTCCGGTGCTGTCTTCCGTCGGTTCGATGGCGCTTTTCGACGCTGTGCCAGCACGGCTGGCTGGCAGGACGCTGACGTCAAGGAATTGGACGTGGAACGGCCATCCCTGGCAGTTCCCGTCAGAGGCGGTTCCGGTGCATCTCTCGCCATTGCCCTCTATGGCCCCCATCAAGTCGGGACTGACTTGGACGCTGATGAATGCACAATGCTGGGTTCGCTCGCAGATTGTGCCGGAGCGGCCTATGAACGCGTCGAGATCGAGGCGCTGCGTCACGAAGTCGCCGAGCTACGCAGCCGTTTAGCAGCGGCCGCGACAACCCAATAGGCTTGGACCCAACAAATGGGCCCTACAACCGAGACGGCGTCGACGCGGCCACATGCGATAAGGAGATACACGACCTCGGCACTCAATGCGCGCGCTGAAGCACACCATTGAGAAAGATGCCGATGCACCGGTGAATATGCGCCTGCCGGGCATCACGATCAGGCCATTCGTCGTCCGGTTTGGGAATGATCGCGCCGAAGATCATGTCTATCAATATACGGGCGCCGCTTTGAACATCATCCAGAACGATCGTTCCGCGATCACGCTGATCGGCCAGCCAAGCCGCCACGATGGGCCGCGCGTCTTCCCCACGATGGCCTCGGATCATGTCGAGGATTTCATGTTCCTGCGGATATGTCTGCGCCTCAGCCTCTTGAATCAGGCGATTTTCCAGATAAAGCGTCAGCGTCTCGCGCGTTCCTTTCTCCCACAATGTCTTGAGCGCGTGAGCGAAACGTCGGGCAAACAGTTCCGAATGGCCGATAGTGCCGAAAATATCATCGAGGGCAAGAAAGGCAGATGGGTCTGTTTTCGCTTCGAGCGCAGCCGCATGCAGCCGCTCGGCGCTCGCATCGTTGAAGACGATGTCCTTGCCGCTGTCCGATGTTCCCGCGAAA